>DFKI01000183.1 GCA_002373325.1 Treponema sp. UBA3649 | reverse complement strand
CCGGACTTGATCCGGCAATCTCTCCTGCACAAGGGATTCCCGCGCCCCGACGCGGGAATGACATTGTTTCGTATAAGTCGAAATTAGAGCTAAAAGTGTTAATAGTGTCTTTATAACCTGTTTGTTGCATTATTTTATACTGCTTCCATCAAGCTTCAACGGTGCAATATCAAAAATCTGAACAATGTTACAGAACGTCATAGTGAACTTTATTATACACTATCATAAAATCCTCGTAGTCATTTCAGGGTATTTTGAAAAATGGATGGAAACTATCCAGCAGATTGCCGATTTTGTTTCCCCGCAGGACTTACGCCCGATTGGAGCCAGGCCGGAGGCCGTCCGACTTTGGGAGGACCGGAGCGAAAGCGTAGTGGCGGAAAGCGGGTTCACCAAGGGGCGGTATAATCTGAGTTGGGATGATTTTACTGGAAGCGATGTCGTCCACCTCTCAGTTCTCAACTCTCAACTCTCAACTTGCCCAAATTCACACTTTACAGCGGGTTTTTTATGTGATAGACTATAAGGACTGGATTTTTTTCCAGGCAAATTTGGAGGATTTTGGAGGAACTATGAAGTTCGGATTTTTTGACGACAAGGAACGTGAGTACGTTATCAACGAGCCGCTCACGCCTTATCCGTGGATCAACTACTTGGGTAATGAGAAGTTTTTTTCTCTTATCTCAAACACAGCCGGCGGTTATGCTTTTTATACGGACGCACGACTCAGACGTCTGACACGCTACCGCTACAACGACATTCCGCTTGACTGCAACGGTCGTTATTTCTTCATCAAGGACGGGGATGCAATCTGGAACCCGGGATTCAAGCCGATGAAGACAAAGCTCGACAAGTACGAGTGCCGCCACGGTTTCGGTTACACTAAGATTTCGTCTGAGAAAAACGGTCTTGCCGCTGACGTTCTTTATATGGTTCCGAACGGAGAGAACTGCGAGGTGGAGATGGTCACTCTCACGAACAAGGGAAAGTCGGACAAGGATATTTCTCTTGTCTCATTCATCGAGTGGTGCTTGTACAACGGACAGACTGACGGCGAGAACTTCCAGAGGAACCTTTCCACGGGAGAGGTGGAGATTGAGGGAAGCGTAATCTACCATAAGACAGAGTACCGCGAGAGACGCAATCATTTCGCTTTTTACAGCGTGAACTCACCCATCGACGGATTTGACACTGACCGCGAGACTTTCCTTGGACTTCACAATTCCCTTGACGAGGCAAACGTGATTCTTTCGGGAAAGAGCGGAAATTCCGTTGCCGACGGTTGGTCTCCCATTGCAAGCCACCGTTTGAACTGCACTCTCAAGGCGGGGGAAAGCAAGACTTATGTTTTCATCCTCGGCTACATTGAGAATCCTGAGGACAAGAAATTCATCTCTGATAAGGACGTGAAGCAGCCGTTCAAAGCGACGAACAAGTATTCCGGCATCGTCAACAAAGAGAAGGCCTATGCCCTGCAGGAAAAGTTCAGCACGAAGGAAAAGGTAGAGGCCGCATACAACGCTCTCCGCTCATTCTGGGACGAGACTCTCTCTCACTTTGCAATCAGCACGGGGGACGAGAAGCTTGACCGCATGGCAGTGTGGAATCAGTATCAGTGCGTCGTCACTTACAACTTCGCTCGCTCAGCCTCTTACTTCGAGAGTGGAATCGGACGTGGACTTGGTTTCCGTGATACTTCCCAGGACATGCTCGGTGCCGCGCATCAGCTTCCGCAGCAGAGAATCCGCGAGAGGCTTTATGATGTCGCAGCCACACAGTTTGAGGACGGTTCCGCATATCACCAGTTCCAGCCGCTTACAAAGAGGGGCAACGCTGACATCGGTTCCAACTTCAACGACGATCCGCTCTGGCTTGTCCTTGGTGTGGGCAACTACATCCGTGAGACCGGGGACAAGGATTTCCTTAAGGTTGAGGTTCCTTTCGACAACTCCGAGACAAACAAGGCGACCATGTTCGAGCACCTGAAACGCTCCTACAACTATATTCCCAACCACATGGGACCACACGGACTTCCTCTGATCGGACGCGCTGACTGGAACGACTGCCTGAACCTGAACTGTTTCTCAAAGGATCCGAACGACTCATTCCAGACTTGTACTAATAAGGAAGGAAAGAACGCTGAGTCCGTGATGATTGCGCAGATGTTCGTCTATGTTACCCCGGATTATGCCGCGATGTGCCGCATTATGGGAGACGAGGCTGAGGCTAAGAAGGCTGAGGATCTTTGCAAGAAGATGGAAGAGGCAATCTGCGGGGCAGGATGGGACGGAGACTGGTATGTCCGCGCTTACGATGATTTCGGCCACAAGATTGGAAGCAAAGAGTGCGATGACGGAAAAATCTTCATTGAGACCCAGGGATTCGGAACGATGGCGCAGTGCGGAGCCGACAAGGGATATCCTGCGAAGGCATTGGACAGCGTGAAGAAGTATCTTGACTCAAAGTACGGAATCTGCATCGTTGATCCGCCGTACAGCTCATATCACGTGGAGCTTGGTGAGGTCTCATCATATCCGCCGGGATACAAGGAGAACGGTGGTATCTTCTGCCACAACAATCCTTGGGTAATCATCGGTGAGATAAAGACCGGCCGCCCGAATGACGCGTGGGAGCACTACAAGAAGATTGCGCCCGCCTATCTTGAGGAGATTTCCGAAATCCACCGCACGGAGCCTTATGTCTACGCACAGATGATTGCCGGAAAGACCGCCGGAAGATTCGGTGAGGCAAAGAACTCATGGCTTACGGGAACCGCCGCATGGAACTTCGTCGCTTTGAGCCAGTTCATCTGCGGACTCCAGCCTGCCTACGAGGGACTTCGCATTGAGCCACGTCTTCCCGAGCATGTGAAGAAAGCCGAGATGACACGCAAGTTCCGTGGTGTGACATATCACATCAATGTGGTGAACAAGAAGAACGACGGCAATGTTGTGCTCTCTCTGGACAAGGGAAACGCAAAGATTGACGGCACTCTTGTTTCCGCGGAGAACGGTTGCAGCGAAGTGTTCTTGACCGCTACCGTGGGCTGATTTGACTCTTTCTGATTGATTTTGGGGACATCTCGGAAGCTAAGTTGACACTGAGTTTTTGGGATGTCCTTTTAAATTCCTGCTGCTGCTCAGAAAATTCTGATTTTGGAAAATCCCTTGTAAAAAAGTACTTGAATTATATTTCAAATCATGCTATTCTATGGCACTACCATTTTAAAATGAAGGAAGGAAACTATGCATATTAGTCCGATGTTTCTTCAGGATGCCTCAGCTGCGATGCCAGCCGGCTCCGGGTTGATTACTTTTGTTCCCTTGCTGCTTCTTCTGCTCATCATGTATTTTTTCATGATTCGTCCGCAGAACAAAAAGCAGAAGGAAACCGAGAAGATGATTGCCGCCCTGAAAAAAGGCGACAAGGTTGTTACTGTCGGTGGAATACACGGATCTATCGCTTCTACAAAGGAAAAAACGGTGATTGTGAAAGTTGAGGACGGTTCAAGAATCGAATTCAACAGAACTGCCATTGCTACAGTCATTGTAGACAAGCCTGCCGAGCCTGAGAAGGTTGAGCCAGAGAAAAAAAGTCTCTTTGGCAGGAAGACGGACAGAATCGCCGCTGAAATAAAGGAAAAGGATGCTGCTCCTGCTGAGAACGCTGAGACAGAATCCGGGACAACAAAAGATGAATAAGAGAAGTCGTTTTATTTTTATTCTCGTAGTTCTTGCGGTCTGCTTCGGCTTTCTCTGGCCGTCACTCAAGTGGTACGCAATGACTCCGAAAGAAGACAAGGCGCTTGCTTTGAGTACGCTTGAGAACATCAAGGACTATTCGAGCGTAAAGGCCGCATCTGACGTGGCGGAACTCAAGGAAGCCGTGAAATCAAATCCATCCGCAGAGCTTGGTGAGGATCAGGCATGGTTGCTCAAGACCGCAAAAAAGAATTACAAGGACATGGAGAAGGATGTTCCGTCCCCGATGACGCTCCGTGACGCGCTCGCATCATTCTCAAGCGAAAAGGAGATTTCCGATTTGATTGAGGGTCGCTACAGGAACAAGATTCTTGCCGACAAAAAGAATTACAAGAATTCCGTTAAGCTGGGACTTGACCTGAGCGGTGGAATGAGCGTAATCGTCAAGGCTGATTTGGATGCCGTAGTAAACGCACAGGATGCGACGAGCTCTGTTGACCCCGAGACTTTGCGCGCTACAGCCATGAGTCAGGCCATTGAGACTTTGACCAACCGCATTGACCGCTTTGGACTCAGCTCCCCCACAATCAGGCAGCAGGGAGAGGACCGAATCTACATAGAGATTCCGGGAAGCGCGGAGGCTGACCAGATTAACTCAATCATCCGTGGACGCGGAATTCTGAATTTCCGTCTTGTTGACACTGAGGCTACGTCTTCCTTCAACACTCATTATCAGGCTAACAGGACAGGCACTTTCGACAGCCAGGGAAATCTGATAGATCCTTCTATTATACCGGAGGACTGTGAGGTGCTCGGTTACTATACGACGGACGATTACGGACTGGACCAGAGGGAAGGCTATCTTGTGGTCAAAAAAGAGGCCATACTTGACGGAAAGCACATCCGCTCAGCCGAGGTCGGAACCGAGGATATCACCGGAAAACCACAGGTAAGCTTTACCCTTGACGGGGAAGGAGCCCAGATTTTCGCGGAGTTCACAAGCAACAACGTGGGAAAGAACCTTGCCATCGTAAGTGACGACAGGGTTAAGTCCAACGCGACAATCCGAACTGCAATCACGGGCGGTCAGGTCGCAATCACGGGATTCGGTCAGCAGGAGGCTCAGAACCTTCAGAAGGTGCTTCAGACTGCATGGCTTGATGTTCCTCTTGATGTGGAAAGCCAGCAGGTTATCGGCGCGTCTTTGGGAGACCAGGCAATCAGGCAGGGAATTTTCGCCATCGCGATCGGTCTTGCCGCAATCATGATTTTCATGCTGATTTGGTATCACGGGGCAGGATTCAACGCTTGTGTGGCACAGGTCCTCAACCTCTACATCATGTTCAGCATCCTGAGCGCATTGAACCTCACAATCACGCTTCCGTCCATCGCCGGTATGATTTTGACGATTGGTATGGCGGTTGACGCTAACGTAATCATCTTTGAGCGAATCAAGGAGGAAATCAAGCTCGGAAAGGACCGTGCATCCGCTGTTTCTGCGGGATTCTCCAACGCTCTCTGGGCAATCCTTGACTCGAACATCACTACGTTCATCGCAGCCGCCTTCATGTCTCAGCTTGGTTCCGGCTCAATCCAGGGATTCGCATACAGCCTTGCAATCGGTGTGGTCTCAACTCTGTTCACCGCGCTTGTTGTATCTCGCCTGATGTTCGATGTGGGAACCGAAGCATTCCATAAAAAGAACGTCAGCATCGGCTGGGGGGTAAAATAATGAAAAGCAATTTTAAGTTCAATAAGGCATTCCTCCCGTGTGCCATTTTGTCACTTGTCATAATTCTTGCTGGAATCGCAGGGATTTTCGTTCGCGGAATCAATTTCAGCATTGATTTTGTGCCCGGTCTGGTTCAGGAAGTGAGGATTGCGCCGGCGTCGATGGAGCTTACTTATTCCGGTTCGGCCACAGTCAACGTTGAGTTGGACAGTACAAGCCTGAGCCTTGTGATAAGCGGAGCAGGTGCGGACAATGAGACCAAGAAATTTACTTTCGGACAGAATCCGACGGTCGAGCTCATGGCATCGGCACTTTCAACAGTTCCCGGAGTGAGCGCGAAGGTTTTGAATTCTGGAAGCGCGGACTCATACGGAATTTTCGTGAACAGCATGGTGACTTCCCGTCTTTCATCCGTTCCATACAAGCTCTATGTTCCTTCCGAAAGCACGACATCCATTGACGACGTGAGGGCCGCAGTGGAGAGCCTTGGAGTTTCCGTAAAGGAGCTCGGTACGGACGTGAACAAGAGTTTCCAGGTCAGGGCCAAGCTGGACAAAAATTCAGAGGAGACTTCCCAGGATATTCAGGAAAAAATTGTCAAGGCTTTGCAGACAAAATTCGGTTCTGACAATGTTCCTGTAATCAGGCAGGATTTTGTCGGCGCGAACTGGTCTTCATCCTTGCTTTGGCGCTCAATCCTTCTTTCAATCCTCACGATTTTCTTGATTTGGCTCTATGCGACAATCCGCTTCCACTGGGATTTTGCCCTTGGTGCGATCATCGCTTTGCTCCATGACTTCCTCATTATGTTCACCTTCATCGCATGGTTCCAGATTGAGTTCTCGACGACGACACTTGCAGCTATCCTTACAATCTTCGGATATTCAATTAACGCGACCGTCGTTATCCTGGACCGTATGAGGGAAAACATCAAGCTCATGCAGGCGAAGAATTTTACTGAGATCGTGAACAAGTCCCTCAACGATACTTTGACGCGCTCAATCATCACGACCGTCACGACCATGTTCGCATCCATTTCACTCTGGGTCTTTACGAGCGGAGACATCGAGACTTTCGCGATTGTTCTTACCATCGGTCTTGTTTCCGGATGTTACTCGTCGATTTTCATCAGCTCGGGATTCATCAACAGCGTGAGACGAAACTGGCAGAGCGGTGAATGGGCTAACCACATCAAGCCGCATACAACGAAATCAAAGTTTGAGAAGGAGTAGTCTTTCGAAAGCCGGTTGTTTTTTTATGACAGCCGGTTTTTTTTATTTTAAAATGCTTGAAATCCCTTTGATTCTGCGTTAGAATGTTTTTGGATGAAGGGTCGCAATCTTTTTTTTGATGACTGAAAATCTGCCTGAATCCCGGAGGATTTATGAAAAAATGTATCTGGATTCTTTTTGCTCTCATTCTCGCCGCACCGACGGTCTTTGCCAAGCCCAAGGAATCAGTTCCTGTCTTTGATGGCGGAACCGTAATCAATTTGCGTGATTTTAAGGCCGGTTTCAGGGATGATATTTTTGTCCTGAACTACAGCTCCGCCAGCCGTGGAAAATTCGACTTCTATTTTTACAGTAATGAGAAGGACTCCTGGAAGAGGGCTGGGGAAGTTGACTTGCCTTCTTTTGGCTCTGAGGCAAAGGCATACAAGAAGCCGGGGTTGAAAAAGCCTGTTTACGTCGCTTTTGTTACTAATCTTTCAGATGATTTTAATGTGATTGCGTCCGTCGAGGGGCATGACCTGAGGCTGCGTGTCTTTGATTCGAGCGTGTCTTTTGTGGGATCGGAGACTGGTTTTGACCGCATTGAGGATTCCAGGGAAAAAGGTGTCATAAAACTAAGGACCAACGCGCTTCGACCCGATTACAGCTCCAATCTTCGTGTGCTTGACGCTCCCAACTGCGTGATTTTTTACCGTGAGCCGAAGAGCGGACTCTGGGATGTTTTTGGCGTGGTGAGGGGCGGTCGTCTCTGGTCGGATGTGCAGGGAGCAATCGATTCTTTTGAGCCGAGCTGGGTCGTGGAGATAATCGATGCCAGAAAGGACTATAAGATTGAGGCATCCACTCGCTTTGATGATTTGTACCTTACGTTTGTAAAGGAAAAGTCCATGCTTTCGGTGAAAAAACTCTCTCCCTCAGCTCCTGGGTCGGTTCTTTCTTTCGAGGATTTTGATGACGGGGATGATGACAGGCAGATTTCCATGACCGTGGACGATGACATTTCCTCCGAGGGAATTTTTGAGCCTGATATCTATACTTCGGCAATTTCCGGCGGTGATTTTATTTTTGATGAATCCGACGAGGATTTTACGGAGAAGTCCTGTGACGATTTTTCCGAGCCCGATTCCGAATCTGAGGTTTCAGACGTTGCGATTTCAGAAGTTGCGGCTACAGACATTGCGGCTACAGACGTTGCGGCTATAGACGTTGATTCCCGGACAAATGATCTTGAAGTAGCAGAGACTGAATCAGAACTTGAGACGGAACCAGAAGCAGAGCCTGATGCGGACACCGCTTTTGGTTCAGAATCAAATGGTATGGAAGAAAATGTGGCATCCGATGATGATATTTCTCCAGATTTACATGATGTGGAGAAAATTGAGCCGGAGGAAGGGGATAAGGATTCTGATTTTGGCGGCGGAGACCTTGCGGAGAACCTCCTTTTGCTCAAGAAACTTTATGAGGACGAGCTGATAGATGAAGATGAATATAAACTTAAAAAAGCACAGCTTTTGGGACTTTAATTGATTTTATGAGAATTGTCCGCGCTGAAGTCCTTGGTTTCTGCATGGGAGTGAGACGTGCCGTGGATGCTGCTGAAAAGGCTCTCTCGGAAAGTTGCGGCTCCCCGTGTTTTACTCTCGGTCCCCTGATTCACAATCCCTCGGTCATGGATTCCTTTTCCAAACGCGGGATGGGAGTTCTCGATTCTTCTCTGGAAAGTGATTTTCCTGATGGTGCGAGAGTCGTAATCCGTGCTCATGGTACTACACCGCATGTTTTAAGAAAACTTCAAGAGAAAAATGCCTTCGTTGTGGACGCGACATGTCCGAAAGTTCATTTGAGTCAGCGACGAGTTCACGAATGGAGTGAAAAGGGATATTATATCATAATCGCCGGGGACAGAAACCATGGGGAAGTGACAAGCATCGCCTCTTACTGTGTGCCGGGTGCCAAAGTGACCGTGGTTCAGGACTGCGGCGAGGCTTCAAAACTTGAGATTACCGGAAAGTCGCTTTTGATTGCCCAGACCACCTTCAGTCCCACGGAATACGAGCGGATTGTGAGTGTGGTTTTGGAAAAATGCCCGGACGCGATAATTTTCCGCTCAATCTGCTCTGCCACCATGAAAAGACAGGAAGCTCTTTTGGCTCTCGAGGGAAAATCGGACGGAATTCTCATAATCGGTGGAAAAAATTCAGCAAATACCAGACGCCTTTATGAAAGTGCTCTTAAAATCTGTGAAAAATCAGCTTTGATTGAGGACGAGACTGAGATACCTGCGGAATTCTTCTGTCTTGAAACTGTGGGACTTGCTGCAGGGGCGAGTACTCCGGATTTTGTGATTGACGCTGTGGAGAAAAAGCTGCTTTCTGAAGACAAACTGAAAAAATAATTCTGGAGAATGATTTATGGAAGAGATAATTAATCGGACCGCGAAATTTGACGGGCTGATTCTGGACATTGACGGAACAATCTGGAACACGACGGGAATCGTTGCCGTGGCTTGGAACCGTGCGATAGACATGAGCGGACTGCAGAAAACTTATCCCATAAAAAAAGTGAACGCGCAGATTTTGCAGCAGGAATTCGGAAAGACCATGGACACCATAGCCCTTGATTTATGGCCTGAGCTTCCCGCTGACAAAAGGGACATGCTGATTTCGGAATGTTGCTCGGAGGAACATGTCTCGCTGAATGATATGACGCTTGACATCACATATCCCGGGGTGGTCGAGACGATTCGGAAACTTTCTGAAAGCATGAATATCTTTGTGGTAAGCAACTGCCAGGACGGCTATATCGAGCTTGTGATAAGTAAATGCGGGATTTCAGACTGTATCAAGGATTTTGAGTGTTTCGGCAGGACGGGCAAGGGAAAGGCGGAGAATCTCCAGCTGATTGTGCAGAGGAACCAGATACATTCTCCGATTTATGTCGGCGACACTTCGGGAGATGCTGAGGCGTGCAAACAGGCGGGAATTCCTTTTGCGTGGGCATCTTATGGTTTCGGGAAAGTGGATGACGATGATTGTATCGCGAAATTAAGTAAATTTTCAGATTTAATCGAAGTGCTTTTTGACTGAGGATTATCTATGCTTTATATTTTTGACATGGGCGGAGTGGTGACATCGACATGTACCATAGTTCCGCGTCTTGAAAAGATTTTGGGCCTTGGAGAGGGTGAGTTTGACAGGATTTGTGGCGGCGAGGGACATCCGGGGAAGGCGGACATTTTTGCCATGTACTCGGACGGAAAAATAGGAGCCAAGGAATTCTGGCGGCTTTTCGGGGAAAGGAGCGGCATCGGAGTAAAGACTGACTGGTGGCATTATCTTTTTCACCCTGTCCTGAACGAGGGGACCGTCGCCATAATCAAAGAACTCAGAAAAAAGGGGAACCGTGTGGTCTGCGGGACGAATACCATAGAAAGCCATTACTTGAATCACATGGAGAGGGGGGACTACAGCTACTTTGACCAGACCTATGCCTCCTGCCTGATGGGAGTCTCGAAGCCTGACCCTGAGTTCTGGAAACTGATTCTTTTTGCCGAGGAGGAAAAAGCGGAGAATACGGTCTTCATTGATGACAGAAAGGAAAACTGCCTTGGAGCCGAGAGCCTTGGAATCCGGGCGATTCATTTTGACGGTGCCGAGAATCTTTCCCGGAAACTTGGTCTTGATTTGATTTTCTAATCCTGCCAGCCCCTGTATTTGTCGCACTCAAGGATTGTCTTTGCGTTCTTGATTCTTTCCGCGTCGGGGGAAGAGACCCCTTCAAGTTTGTACGGAATCCCGAGCTCCTTGTATTTTGAAACTCCGAGAGTGTGGTAGGGGAGAATCTCCACCCTTTGCACGTTTGAGAGCGTCCGGATAAAATCCCTTGTGCGCGTGAGGTACTCGTCGTTGTCGGACCAGCCGGGAACAAGCACGTGGCGGATCCAGATTGGCTTTTTAATCTCATCAAGGTAGCGGAACATTTCGATTATGTTCGAGTTTCCCTTTCCGGTGAGTTTTACATGCTCATCCGGGTCAATGTGCTTTATGTCCATCAAAAGGATGTCGGTGAGGTCCATGAGCTTTTGGAATTTTTCGAACCAATCTCCCGATTTTACGAACGGAGCGCCTGATGTGTCTATGCACGTGTTGATTCCGTATTTTTTTGCCTCGGTGAACAAATCAATCAGAAAATCAATCTGGACGAGCGGCTCTCCTCCGCTGACTGTGATACCTCCCTTCTCGCCCCAGTAGTCCCTGCAAGAAAGCGATTCCTGAATCAAATCATCGGGACTTCTGAGCTCTCCCTTTCCCGCCTGCCATGTGTCGGGATTGTGGCAGAAAAGACATCGCAACGGACATCCGCTTAAAAAAATGATGTATCTTACGCCCGGTCCGTCCACCGAGCCAAAACTTTCTATGGAATGGACATACCCTTTTGTCATGGGAAACTCCTTGCTTTTTTACGGGATGGATTTCATCTCTTTTCAGATAAGACCCGTAGCTTCGTCGATGCCCATCATTATGTTCATGCACTGAACGGCGGCTCCGGATGCTCCCTTTCCAAGGTTGTCAAATCTTGTCGTCACCATGATTCTGTCGTCGTTTCCGTAGACAAAGACCTGCATCTCATTTGTGCCCGCAAGTGTGTTCGCAGGGATGAACTGCTCGGTCAATGTTCCTTCACCCATGAATCCGCAGACCTTGACGAACTTGCTTCCATCGTAATGTGAGGCGAACATTTCCCAGACATCATGCGCGGTGACTTTTTTTGAAAGGAGCCTTGAGTGAAGTCCCACGCTGACCGTCATTCCCTGGAAATAGTCGCAAACGTAGGGATTGAAGATCGGCTCAAAATCGAGTCCGCTTATTTTGGTGATTTCGGGAAGATGCTTGTGTGCCTGGGTGAGAGCGTAAAGTCTGGGTGAGTCAAGTCCCTTGTCCCGGTCCTCAGCCTCGTACTGGGCGATGGCCTTTTTACCGGCTCCTGAATATCCGCTTACCGCATGAATTGTCACGGGATAGTCTTTCGGAAGGATACCGCTTTTTACAAGGGGATAAAGAATCGCGATGGAACCGCTCGCATAGCAGCCCGGAACAGCGACCCTTTTTGAACTGATGATTTTTTCCCTGAACGATTTGTCCAGCTCCGGAAAACCGTATGCCCAGTCTGGATTGATTCTGTGCGCGGTTGAAGCGTCTATTATTTTTGTATTCGGATTCGTGCAAAGCTCCGCGGATTCGATTGCGGCTGCATCAGGGAGACAAAGGAATGTATAGTCCGACTCATTTATGAGCCTTGCTTTTTCCTTGGGGTCCTTTCTTTTGTCCTCGTCAATCGTGATAATCTCAATGTCGCTGCGTTTCTCAAAGCGCTCGAAAATCTTCAGGCCTGTTGTGCCTTCTTTTCCATCAATAAAGATTCTGTAACTCATGGGATGATTATAACAGTTTTTGCGGATAAAGTAAAGGGAGCCTCTAAAAGCTTCGGTTGAAAAAATCCCCCGTCCGAAAAATCAGAGCGGGGGACCTGGATTCTGATTCAATCAGCGGATTGTGTTTATTTGCAATCCAGAGTTGAAATCAGTTTTTTCTGACTAGAGTGATGCGTGGCAAGTACGTGCGATGACGTCGTCCTGCTGCTCCTTTGTCAGGTTGATGAAGCGGACTGCATATCCAGAGACGCGGACAGTGAAGTTCGCATATTCTGGCTTTTCGGGATGAGCCTGGCAATCCTTGAGCTTTTCAACTCCGAATACGTTCACGTTCAGGTGATGTGCACCCTTTGCGAAGTATCCGTCCATTACGTTCACGAGATTGTTGATTCTCTCTTTCTCATCGTGTCCGAGTGCGTCGGGGTTGATTGTCTGAGTGTTGGAGATTCCGTCGAGTGAGTACTCATAAGGTACCTTTGCGACAGAGTTCAAGCTCTTTACGAGACCCTTTGTCTCCGCACCGTAAGATGGGTTGGCTCCGGGTGAGAATGGCTCGTGTGCCTTGCGTCCGTTCGGAAGAGCACCGGTTGCCTTTCCGTAAACCACGTTTGAAGTGATTGTAAGGATAGAGGTTGTGGGCTCTGCGTTGCGGTATGTGTGGTGCTTCTTGATTTTTCCGATGAATGTCTTCAAGAGCCACTTTGCGATTTCGTCTGCGCGGTCGTCATCCTGTCCGTAGCGTGGGAAGTCACCCTCAATCTGGAAGTCATAAGCCATGTTGGGAGCGAAAACCCTCTTGCCCTTCTTGTCCGTAACATCGATGTCGCGGCGGAGAACCTTGACCTTTGCGTACTTGATTGCAGAGAGGGAGTCAACAACGTGGCTGAATCCTGCGATACCAGTTGCGAATGTGCGGCGGACATCTGTATCGATAAGAGCAAGCTCGGCAGCCTCATAGTAATACTTGTCGTGCATGTAGTGGATTGCGTTCAGTGTATTTACATACAGGCCTGCAAGCCATTCAAGCATGATGTCGTACTTGTGCATGACTTCCTTGTAGTCAAGGTATTCTGATGTGATTGGAGCAATCTCCGGTCCGACCTGAACACCTGGTGTAAGACCAGCTTCTTCATCCTTACCGCCGTTAATCGCGTAGAGAAGTGCCTTTGCAAGGTTTGCGCGTGCTCCGAAGAACTGCATCTCTTTTCCTGTCTGTGTTGCAGAAACGCAGCAGCAGATGGAGTAGTCATCACCCCAGATCGGGCGCATGATGTCGTCGTTCTCGTACTGGATTGAAGATGTGTCGATAGAAATCTTTGCGGCATAGTCGCGGAAGTTCTTCGGGAGTCTCTTTGAGTAGAGAACCGTGATGTTCGGCTCAGGTGAGGGACCCATGTTCTCAAGAGTGTGGAGGAAGCGGAAGTCGTTCTTTGTTACCATTGAGCGTCCGTCCTGTCCGAGACCTGCTACTTCAAGGGTTGCCCAGATTGGGTCGCCTGAGAAGAGCTGGTTGTAGCTTTCGATACGTGCGAAGCGGACCATGCGGAACTTCATGACGATGTGGTCAACGAGCTCCTGTGCCTTGGCTTCCGTAAGGGTTCCGTTCTTGAGGTCGCGCTCGATGTAGATGTCAAGGAATGTAGCGATGCGTCCGACAGACATTGCTGCACCGTTCTGTGTCTTGATCGCGGCGAGGTAGCCGAAGTAGAGCCACTGGAATGCTTCTTTTGCTGTCTTTGCAGGCTTTGAGATGTCGAATCCGTAAGATGCGGCCATTTCCTTCATCTGTCCGAGAGCCTTGATCTGCTCAGCGACTTCCTCACGGAGGCGGATTACGTCATCGGTCATTGTTCCGTCACCGATGTTTGCGAAATCCTTCTGCTTTTCCTGAATCAGGAAGTCAATTCCGTAAAGTGCGATGCGGCGGTAGTCACCAACAATGCGTCCGCGTCCATAAGTATCCGGCAAACCGGTCAGGATGTGTGCTGAACGTGCCTTGCGGATTTCGGGTGAGTAAACCTGGAACACTGCGTCTGAGTGTGTCTTGTGGTACTCTGTGAAGATTTTGTGAAGCTCTGCGTTGGGCTTGTATCCGTACATCTCGCAGCTCTGCTCTGCCATGCGGATTCCACCGAAGGGCATGAAAGCTCTCTTCAAGGGCTTGTCTGTCTGGAGACCTACAACCTGCTCAAGGTTCTTTCCGTCCTCGCAGATGTAGCCGGGCTTGTGGGAGGTGATTCCCGTTACAATGTCCGTGTCGAGGTCAAGAACTCCTGAGCGTTCCTTTCCGTCAAGTCCCACAGACTTCTTGTTGTGCTCTTCCTTCTGAAGACGCTGCAGCTCGGCAAAGAGCTTGTTGGTTGCGTCAGTAGGACCCGCCAGGAAGCTTGAATCACCGTCAAATGGTGTGTAATTCAGCTGAATGAATTCACGGACGTTTACTTCGTCCTGCCAAAGGCGACCTGTTTTGAAGCCTTTCCATTCTTCTCGTTCGATCATCTTGAACCCCTTAAAATATAGTTAGTTAAGCGATTGTTTACCGTGTTATCCGCTTTTAGGCGGCCATGCAGATTCGGCACCCTGCCTCGTCTGTATCTACAAATATAACTCATTTATAGAAAAGTATCAACAGATTTTTGAAATTTTTTGGAAGTATATTTAGTGTAGTTATTGCATAAATATGCAGAAACTACGCTTTATTTGGTGTTTTCGGTGGTTTTTCGATAAAAAACGGGGGCACGGACCTTTTACTGTCTGCACCCCCGCATTTTTCCGGCTTATGTCCTTTTAAGACGCGGCCTTATGCCTTGAGTCTCTTCTCCAGGTCGTCGAGAATGTCCATGAGCTCCTTGGGCAGGTGAGCACCGAACTTTGGATAGTGGTTCTCGCGGATGTCCTTGACTTCCTTGAGCCATCCCTCTGTGTCAACCTTGAGGATTTCAGGCAGAGTCTTCTTGTAGTAATCTGCAAGTCCGTCCGTGTTGATTGCTCCCTCTTTCGGCATGAATCCGATTGGTGTGTCAACGTAGTTGTCCTTTCCGTCGCAGCGGTCGAAAATCCATGCGAGTACGCGGCTGTTGTCGCCATATCCGGGCCACATGAATCCACCGGGGAGATCCTTGTTGTTGTCGTCCTTTCTGAACCAGTTGACGTAGAAAATCTTCGGAAGCTTGTCCTCGCTTGAAGCCTTTCCAATGTCAATCCAGTGCTTGAAGTAGTCGCCCATGTTGTA
>DFKI01000155.1 GCA_002373325.1 Treponema sp. UBA3649 | reverse complement strand
AGCGGTATGTCGTCCCAGCCGAAAAATCCGTAAAGAGAGACATCCAGCGCGGAAAAATATCCTGAGAGTTTAAGTCCGTACTCACCGTTCCAAAGAGCGAGCTCAGGTTTTTCAAGACCGCTGATTGTGACAGGCAAAGTTAAGGTAGTTCCCATTGCAGGTACGGGGTACTCGACATTTTGAGGAACCACATATTTACGCAGGGAATTTCCTTCGTTCAAGGGAAGGGATGCCGGAGTAAAAAAAGGAATCCACCATGCGTCCGCCGTAAAGGAGTTTCCGTTGAGCGAGAGCCGGATTGCGTCGACCGCAAGTTTTCCGTCATCGCTTGTCATGGACTGAAGGCTGCTCATGTCGGAGGGACAAAGCACGTTCGTTATGTCAATTCCGTCTGCCTTGCCCCACGCCGCTTTCTGTCGTCCCACACGTATTCCCCAAAACGAGTCGGTGTAGTCAATCCAGAGCTCGCTCAATGAGATGGAAAGTCCGTCGGAAAAAAATTCACCGTCAAGCGCGTCATGGGAAAACGTCAACTCGGCAAATGCGGAGCTGTTTCCGTAATATGCGTCGAGCTTTCCTGTAAGGGATGTCGTGCTGAGCGAGAACCTTCCTGCACAATTTTCAGAATCAGTCCAAGGAGCTCCTATGCCCCACTGGGTTTCCAAGGTGGATGAGAATTCGATGCCTCCGTCAGCCGCAAGTGGAAGCAGCGATGCAAGGGCGAATGTTGAAATTAGAATCTGTTTTTTCATAATGACCTCTTTGGTTTGCGTTAGCGTTAAAACCTAGCGACCCGAATTTAGCGGGAGATAATCTATACCCCCCGCCAGTATTTAATGAGACTAACGGATTCTTCCTTTTTCAAGGGCTGCGACGGTGAAGATTGAGTCGTCAATGTCGTTCGCGTCGTAGGTGATGTTCTTCGTCTCAATCAGTGACCATGTTCCGCTCTGGACATTTTCCATTTTCATTTTTTGCGCGGTAGTGAATCCCTTGATTGTGGTGAAGTCGCCGCATGTAAGGACGCGGTGGAGCTGATTCTGTCTGTCGTAGAACTCACACTTCCGCATGATGAAATCGCCCTTGGAGATGTAAGCGATGTAGCGAGGATCTTTTTCTGTGTGGGCCTTGCTTATGCACTCGACTTTGTAGCATGAAACTCCGTCAACGGATTCCTCTCCGAGAAGATTGTAATTGTACTTGCTCAGGCTTCGGTCGCCCATGTCCTGATATGTGAAGTCGGTGCCCATGAAGCTTCCCTCGCTTTCAGATCCGCTTGAGGCGATGCGGCGTGTCTTTTTCATCGCGGGCATATAGAGCCAGTTATCGGAGTCCTTTTTGTTTCCCTTTGAGTCCTCTTTGTAATTGAACATGAGATAGCCGGTACCAGCGACATCTTTCGGGGTTGTGAAGACGATGACTTCCTTTTCTACGTCGCCGTAATCCTTGCTCTTCATTACGACCTCACGGATTCTGTCGTTTCCCTTTTTGGAATGAATCGTGAGAGTCGCGGTGGACGATGATGTTTTCGGGGACGGAACCTCGTCGGCTTTTTTCATAATGTCGTAGCCGGTGAGTGACTGTGCGTTCAGGCTCATTGCCAGAAGTGCCGTTGAGAGTGTGAGAATTAATTTCTTCATATTGAATACCTCTTGTAAAAATTTGATTAGTCTTCGAAATGCACTTGCATTCTGGACCCATTATTAGAACATACTCAAAGCGTGTTAGTTACAACTAACTTTATTCGCAAATATCATTAGCGCAAATAACACACCTTGCATTCAGTTTTTCTTTTCCTTGCCAAATGGTTTGGTGATGAAAATTAAAACCGGTGTAATCGTGTAGTCTGCAATCAGGGCACTTCCCAATCCGATTATTGAAAGGTAGCCCAGGCGGACAAGCACGTTCATTGTGCTGAACAGGAAGATGAAGAACATGGCGCAGAGAATTATTGTGGTCATAATCATCGTCTTTCCTATCTCGCGGTATGAGTTTTCTATTGCCTTGCGGTAGTTTCCCGTGAGCTCAAAGTGGTACTTGATGTGATTGGTGAAATGGATCGTGTCGTCAACCGCAATTCCCAAAATCATCGGCATAATCATTGCGGTAATCATGTCCAGGTTGATTCCGAAATATCCCATGACACCGCCAATCAAAATGATGGGAATGACGTTCGGAATCATGGCGATGAATCCCGTGCGGAATGACATGAAGGCGACAATCAAAAGGACCAGAATAATCAAAAGCGACGTTCCGATGGATTTGATTGAACCTCGCACAAGTTTTCCGTTCATCTCGGCGTACTGCATTACCTCTCCCACGACTCCTCCGTTACTTGCACCTGGGAAGAGCTCCTTGACCCACTGCTCGACCATACGGACGTTCTGCACGCACTCTTCTCCGTCGTAGCCGTTCAGCTCAACATGAAGATAGGCTGCCTTGAAATCCTCGCTGACGTAATTGTAAAGGTCGTTTCCGCCTGAAATCTCGTAAAGGAACATTATCTGGCTCACCAAGTCCTGGTCGTCGGGGATGGAATAGAACTCAGGCTCGTCATTGTTCAAAGTGCGGTTCATTTCCTTTATCACTTTTGTGACTGAGGAGACCCTTGGCTTTCCGTTTGAGATTTTTGTCATGCTGAGCGTTCCGATTCTCTCCGTGAGCAAGTCCATGTTCTTTAGCACCTGCGGATTTTTTATCGCATCCTCGTCAGGATACTCAATCAGGACCTCATAGCTGTACTGGCTTCCGAGCTGGCTTCTTGTGATGTCCATGAGTCTCTTGATGTAGGCGGTTCTTTCTCCCATCATCTCGGAATAGTTCATGTTCACCTTTATGAAAAAGAGGCCCGGAATTGCGGCAAGAACCACGACAACACTCGCGATGACCGTAATCCATTTTTTGTTCAGGATTGCCTTTCCCATCGCCTCAACACGCAGGTCTGATTTTGTCGAGCCCTGAGAGTCCACAAAACTCGGGTCGGGAGTCTTGTCCTTTCCGAAACTGAAGAAGCACGGAAGAAGAATCATGGTGTAGGCAAAGACCGCGAAAACTGCGGCGGCTGTAATTCCACCGACCCAGCGCATCGGACGGATTCCACCGGCAAGGAATGAGAGCATTCCGCCCATGGTCGTGACTACGGTAAAGAAAAGTGCCCAGCCTGAGTCACGCACGCCCATCACGATGGATTCCTTTCGCTTTCCAGTTTTCCGGAAGTAGAGTTTGAAGCTGTTTACGTAGTGGACCGCATATCCGACCGCAAGAGCCATGGCAAGAAGGACAGTTACTAAAATCATCGTGTTGTTGCCCTTGATTCCCATCCAGGCGGAGGCTCCCAAGGTTGAGAGAATTCCGCCTCCAGTTGCGATCGCAGGAACGATTACGCCTCGGAAGGAACGGATGAAAATGATCAGGAACAAAATCATCACGACAAATCCGATTGCGATGCGGGTCACACACTGCTCGATTGTGGCGGCCTCCTCCTCATATTCGGTGTAGGAGAGACCTGCCGGACGGATAATCCATTTGTCAGACTGATACTTCGGCGAGTTGAAGATTTCCATTGCCGGGGGAGCGATTTTTTTCATCGCCTCATCAAGTCCTTCCGAGTACTGCTCAAGATTTACGATGAGCCATGTCTCCGTGCAGTCATCGCTGACAAGATTGTTCACAAGGGACTCTCGGCTCAGGATAAAGGATTTCTTTTCCGCGATTTCAGCCGGGTCATCAGGAACTCCGTCCTCAAAGGGACTCGTAACCTCAAAGCCCTCTTCAGTTCCGATCGGCACCGAAAGTTCCATCAGGGAAGTGATTGAGTCCGCATAGGGAACATTGTGCAGAAGATCATCTCCCAAATCGTCAATCATCTGGAGGACTTCAGGATCAAAGACATCCTTTGCCGTGATGTGGGCCATAAGGGTGTCCGTGCTGCCGAAGATGCTCTCAAAGTGATCCTGATTAAGCTTTACGGCGTCCCAGTTGTCAAACCAGTCCTCCTCTCCGTTGTCCAGCTTGAGCCGGGGTAGTCCGAGACAGCAAAACACTGTTATTACCGCCAGTCCAATGATAAAAGCCCAGCGATGCCTTACCTCAAAGCGTCCGAACTTTTCAAACCAGTCGTTGATTTTTTTGACCTGCATATTCTTCTCCTGTAGTGAGTGCAAAAATTCGGTAACAATGTTATTTGTTTGCTAACACTGTTATCTTTTTGCTAACGATGTTATCATAATGCTAACACTGTTATCTTGTCAATGGGGTTTCAGAAAAAAAATTCGGTTTTTAATCGATGAATTCGCACAAAAAAAAATTGTCTTTTGATTGACAGCACGTGTCTTTATCGGTAGAATGAGAATATGAGTGATTCATCGGCAGAGACGAAAAATAAAATTTTGGAAAGTGCAAAAA
Source organism: Treponema sp. UBA3649 (assembly GCA_002373325.1). Taxonomy (GTDB): domain Bacteria; phylum Spirochaetota; class Spirochaetia; order Treponematales; family Treponemataceae; genus Treponema_D. The sequence continues at coordinate 18,353 of DFKI01000155.1, read as the reverse complement.
AGGAATTTCTCGAAAAGGGATTTATGAGCGCATCCCTCAGGACAATCGCGGCGAATGCTGGTGTGACTACCGGAGCCATGTACCGTCATTTCAAGGATAAGGATGCTTTGTTTTGTGCCCTTGTGGACAATGCGATAGATGTAACAACAAAGACCGTTATGAGCGCGGATGTGATTGCCCATCAGAAGGAAGATAATCCGGTTGGAGGAGAGCATAACAAGTCCGAGGACAAAATTATGCGTGGCTTTTTGAATTACATCTATGAGGATTTTGACGCGTTCATTCTTCTTCTCACAAAATCATCCGGAAGCACTCATGAGAAATTTCTTGATGATATGTGCGAGCTTTACACTTCGAACTGTCTTAGGACCTTCAGATATTTTTACAAAGAGGGGTATTCCACCTGCTGTCCGGATGAGATGACCGTACATGTCATTGCGTCTGGAATCATAAATGCTTTTGCTGAAATCATCCTTCACAAAATTCCTAAAAGGAACGCAGTGAAATTCATAGACAACATAAAAAAATTTTTTCACTACGGGACCATGCACATGATGGGAATTCCCTGCGACTGATTTTTAATCCGGTTCCCGCAAAGAAAAAACAACATTGTCCATAATCACGTCGTGGGAGTCTTTCGGAAGGATTTCAAAAATCTGCGTGGAAAAACAGATGCCCGTGAGCGTGAGGCCGATTTTCTTTTCCTTGCATGACTCAATCAGTTTCTCAAGGTAGATGTCGTAGAATCCTTTTCCATGACCGAGCCTTGTCCCTTCCTTCGTAAAAGCGACCCCGGGGATGAGTGCAAGAATCTTTCCGCCGGATTTTTTTTGTCCAAGGATTTTTTCCGTTGTGAAACGCGGTAGAGATGGAAGAGGCTCCCTTATGCCCCACATGCCCGTTGAAATCTGTTTCTCAAGATTGATTTTTTCGTCAATCACGTGAAAGTCCATGAGGTTTGTTCCCGGAATGGTTTTCGGAAGTGCGAGGATTTTTTTTTCACGGATCGCCCGAGTGCAAATCATGTCGGTGTTGATTTCGTTTTCGGTGGCCATGTAGCAAAGAACCGCATCCGCATTTTTGAAATCACTGCTTCCGGTTATCTTTTGGCAGCACTCATCGCTTTCCTCAGTCCGTTTTTTTTCAGGCATGGATTCAATGAGCCTTCGTATTTTTTTCCGCAGATTTTTTTTCTCAGAGCTTATGTCCATCATCGCCTCAGTTCTTTGAATCCACCGAAGTTACGGAAAGGGACGGAGTTTCGGTTATGTATTCGCGCAGAATCATCTCGTACTCACTTGCCCTTGCATTTTCCATGAACACGTAATCCTCAAGATATTGGTAGGGCTGATTTTCCTCAATGCCCCTTTGGATGAGTGCCGCGGTTCCTGCGTTAGTCTGTGTCTGAAGGAGATTTTTCCCAATCCATTTTTGTTTCATGGAAAAGACCAGGGACTGTCCGTCGGTCACAAAATCATCAAGCAGCTCGCTTCTCGCCTTTTTGTATGCGTCAAGAAAAACCGATGTGTGAAGAAGTCCGTTCACCCTGATGCTTCCTAAGTGAAGAAGGGATGTCGCCTCACTTACTGTGCATGTCGCTCCTGCAGGAAGACGCTTTTGAATTCTTTCTTTGAGCTCCTCCAAAATGGAGTTGTAGAGATTTCTCTCATGGCTTTCTTTTGGCGCGGGAAAATAATAATGCACCGGGTCGTAAAAATCTTTTGTAGGAACAAGCACCGGAACCTCATCGCCCGCTTCCTCCCATGTCAGGTTCGAACTGTAGAAATGCTTTAGCTGCACACGGCGGATTTTGTTTTTGAACTCAGGCTCAGGCACAGTCTCATAGGAATGTGTCCGGACTGTTTGTTCCCTTAGAAGTCCGAATGTTCTCTCTCCGTATTTTTTTGCAGAATCCGCGTTCACGTCACCTACCAGAACAAATGAATAAAGAGATGCGTCAAGAAGTCCCGTGTATGCCATGCTGATTGAATGGAGAGTCGTTGCCGAAAGAATCTCCGCGTCCTGGTCATAGTACCTTGTGTAGGGTGAGTCCCTGAAAAGATATCTGAGCGAGTTGTATTCCATCTGTTTGTCGGTGGACGTGAGTTTTTGGTAGACCTGTCCCTTTTGCTCCGACACAAGCCTGTCCGCCGTAACCGGGCTGATTTCTCCGTACACAAGAGCGTTGATCATGGCTGTGAGCGTGTTCTGTAAATCTGTCTTGAGACATTCTACCGTTACGTAAGAGATTGTCTGCAATGTCTCCGCCTTTATGCTGATGTCCCCAATCAGGAGATTTTCTCCCTTCATCCTGTTCACCTCATCCTGCAGGTTCCGTGCGTATGCGTTGACGAGCACTGTCCTGAGCATGGGTTCCTTTTTGGGCGATGCGTTCTCTCCTCCTGAGACCGACATGAGGATTGCGACACTTTGCGAATATGGCACGTACTTTACCGTAAGCGGAATTCCGTTTTCAAGAATGGCATCCTGAATCTGCGAGTAGTTTGCGAAATAAAATCTGTTTGCCGGACTAAGCTCGTCCACATCCGTTCCAGCAAGCTCAAGGTTCTTTTTTTTCTCGTTCATCAGTCTCTCGTTTTCAAGAGCCCTTGCCACATTAATCTCACTGTGGTACCATGAGCCGTTTTCCCTTGTCACAAGCTCGTATCCTGCGTCCGCGAAAGACTTTTTGTATTTCTCATAAACGCTGGAATTCAGAAGGACGAAAACATAGGGGGACTCGTCCTGGATTTTTTTTGCGAGTGATTTTTCATCCACAGTTTGCGGAAGATTGGGGAGAGTGAGAAAATTCTCGTAGAAGCTCCCGTCCCCGAGACTTGAGTTGTGTGCCCAACAGTCGGCAATCATCTGCATGGCTTTTACTGAATTTCCAATCCGTGTTCTGTACCATGCTTCCACCGTTCCCTGGGCAGTCACAAAATCCTTTTTGCTCAACGAGGAGGCTTCCTTTACTTTTTTTACGAATGTCTCCGCCTGATCTGCCGGGCTTGCGTTCTCTGGATCGCCGTCTTTTTTTTCCGCGAACGAATAGGGCTCTTCCATGAGTGCCTGAAGAAGGAGCCTTGATGAGACTCCCCTTTGAACCGACGATGCTGCCGCATAATCCTTTGATCTTATGCCGAGAAGAGGTTCCTGAAGGAGTCCCGTCTTGTATTGTGATGAGGCGGATGTGAAGGCCGATGCCATTATGTCGGATTCCACCGGGGAAAGGCTCGTGAAGTTCACCGCAATCTGGTTGAGCTCGGGTGAAAAAGAAGGGTCGCTCAAAATGAATTTTCTTTGCCGTGAAATTTCATCCTTTTTGAACGCGTCAGAAGTTCTTGATTCCGTCCCCGAAAATCTTCCGGTCCAGTCACCGAAAAAGGGAAGGGCAGAGTTGTATGCTTTTTCCGCCGAGATGTTTCCCGTGATAAAAAGAGCCGAGTTGTCAGGAACGTAAAAGCGTCTTCCTATGTCGTTCAGCACGGTCCGGACTTCCTGCACAGTGTAGCCGGAAAAGAGAGCCGGATAGATTCCTGACTCATGTTTCCAGGGTGAGTCTGCGTAGATTCGTGCGTCCATGGTCGCGTTGATGAATCCCGTGGGTGTGCCGGCAGTTTCGGCGGAGTTTTTTTTCATGGACTCAAAATAGCGTGAGATTTCGCTTTCGGGAAAATTCGGAGTCTTTGCGCATGTGGAAAGATCCTTTAAGAATTGAGGAAGCATCTCCCGGGTTACGTCCGCCGTGAATGATGAGCTGTCGGTGTTGCATGATGAAATCATGGTTGTGTAAGAGAATGGGGAAGTTCCGTCCTGATTTTTTGTCGAGGAAAAAAGTTTTGCATATAAAGGAAAAAATCCCGTGTTGCTCGGTGTCTGCGATGAGTATCCTGCCTTGCAAATCAATTCCGCGTGTATGAGTGCTGATGAGGGATCTTCCTTCACGAAAACTGTGAATCCGTTTTCCATCGTCATCATGTGGACTTTGCCGGTTTCTGTCTCAAGCGTGAAATTCGACTGGGCGGAAAGATTTTGGAAAGCCAGGGATAAAATCATGCAGAAAGCTGTACGTAGTGTTCGTGTAAAAATCTTCATGTTTGCGGCCTGATTTTTCATCGGATTTTGAAAAGCATACCAAGTACGGCGATTGTGACGAGCACCTGAAGCGTAAGGAATTTTATGAGCACCTGTGCGGGGGACCATCCGTGATTTTTTTTCATGTGGTCGTGAAGAGGAAATCGCACGTTCTTGAAAATGCTGATGTGGAAAAATCTCTTCAGGAAAACTTTGAGCAGCCCCATTCCTCCGTTTATGAAAATGATTGTGGATGTGGCAAGGAACATGAATGGATTTCCTGAAAGCATGACCATGACTCCGAGATAGAATCCGAGCGCACGGGAACCTGCATCACCCATGAGAACCTTGGAAGGATAAGCGTTGTGCCAGAGATATCCCAGAAGCACACCGGAAAGACAGAAAGTGATTGCGGCCCATGAGGCTCCAGAATGCATGTGGGGAACAAGAAGATATGATGCGATGTCCGTGTGTCCGAGCACGATGTAAAAAACCGTCGCCATCGTAATCAGCGCGAAAAGGACAAGGGATGAGGAAAGTCCGTCCACTCCGTCGGTACAGTTTGTCGTGTTGACCGAAGTCCAGAGCAGGATGGTCGTGATGATTATGTAGAGCCAAGAGGGAACTGCAATCGGATTTTTGATGAAAGGGAGCCAGAAGCGGATTTTTCCCTCGGGATCATCCCTTGCAATGGTGTATGCCAGAAGACATGCCGCCGCGACCGTCACCAAAAGATCCAATACAGCCTTCAGATATTCTCCCCAGCCTTTTGTGCTCCTGTCGTCAAGAAATCCCGTGAGCATCATAATCCATGTGAGGGCAAGGATTCCGACCTGCTGCAAGTCCATCGGAACAATCAGAAGGGCTAGCACGACGAACATCGTTATGAAAACCACTCCGGATCCAGTGGGCTTTCCCTTTGCTGCCTCGGCGTTTATGGTGAATTCTCTTCCACGGTCGGTCGGAAGAAAACGGTAGAATTTCGGCAGAAATTTCCAAGTGATAAAAAATCCCGCGTACAGGGCCAGGACAATCAGGACGGCATAGGACTGAAGGAGCCTTGAGAGTCCCCTTAGTACAGAAACCGAACCGGCCACTTCCGAAAGCAATCCACCCAGATAATACAACATTTAAAAACCCCTTTGTGTTTTTTCTTCTATATAATATGTCAGTATATCAGAATGACGAATTACATTCAAGGTGTGCTCTTCCCTGAACTTCAAAAGTATTTTTCTCTTGCTATAGATTTTTTTCAAAAAAAGTATTATATTAGTCACGAAAGAATTTTAAAGAGGTTAAACTATGGCGAATAAAACAACTCCCATTACATTGTTGTGTGGTTATCTTGGAGCCGGAAAAACGACTCTGCTGAATCAGGTGCTTACCAACCAGAAAGGTTACAAGGTCGCGGTCATTGTGAACGACATCGGCGAGGTGAACGTGGATGCCAAGCTGATTGCCGACGGTGCGAAAATTACCGACACATCCAGCATTGTGCCTCTGACCAACGGATGCATCTGCTGCACGCTCAAGACGGAGATGGCGCAGAACATTGAGAATCTGATTAAGTCAAAGAAATTCGATTATATTATGATTGAGGCCTCGGGTGTCTGTGAGCCCATGCCGATTGCACAGGAGCTTGAGCTTGTTAAGAACGGACATCTTGACAACGTTGTCGGTGTGGTTGACGCAGCCCGTCTTGTGGATGAGTTTGCCGGTGGAGACGCATTGCTCAAGGAGGACCGCGGTGAGGAGGACATTGAGTCCCTTTTGGTCCAGCAGATTGAGTTCTGCTCCACTCTCGTAATCAACAAAAAGGATTTGGTCACTGAGGAGCAGTTCAAGAAAGTCCGCAAGGTGATTGAGGTCCTGCACCCCGGAGTGAAGCTGATTGAGACGGATCACGGCAAGGTTGATGTTGGAGAGATTCTCGCGACCGGCAGCTTTGACTTTGAGTCAGTCTATGCGAGCGCGGGATGGTGCAAGAAACTCGCCGAGGATGAGGATGATGACCATGACGACGACGATGATGAGCATGAGCACCACCACGGACACGAGCATGAGCATGAGCATCATGAGCATCACCACCATGAGCACAGGCACGAGGGTGAGTCCGAGGATGAGTACGGAATCGGAACCTTCATATATTACCGCCGCCGTCCATTTAACCGTGAGAAGCTGGATGCATTCGCCGACAAGTGGCCAAGGAACATCATCCGCTGCAAGGGACTCATGTGGTTTGACGACGAGCCCGACATGGCATGGGTTTTTGAGACATCGGGAAGGCAGATTCAGGCGGGCTACAGCGGTCAGTGGATTGCGGCGGCTCCCAAGGCAGAGAGGGAAAGAATCCTCCGCGAGAATCCCAAGATGAAGGACGAGTGGGACGAGAAAGTTGGTGACCGCATGATAAAGCTCTGCGTAATCGGACAGAAACTTGACAAAAAGGCCATCTCCGCCGCCCTTGACGCATGTCTTGCAGACTGACGGGGGAAGCGATGCCAAATCAGTTCTCCCCTGAATTCCTTCAGATAAAGGATTATATAGAAGAGCATGTTTCCGACATGGTTGAGCTTGAGAGTCTTTTGACCTCCCATCCCGCGCTTGCTCCTGAAAACGGTGGTGACGGTGAAATCAAAAAAGCCGCCGCACTGGAGGAGTGGCTCAAGTCTCACGGCATAAAGGACATCGTGCATTACGACGCTCCCGATTCCCGTGTCTCTTCCGGAATAAGGCCCAATCTTGTGGCGACCATTCCCGGTGCGAGGGATGACTACAACATCTGGGTCTGCGCTCATCTGGACGTGGTTCCCGTGGGCGAGCCGTCTCTTTGGAAAACTGACCCGTGGAAGGTTGTTGAGAAGGACGGAAAGATTTTCGGTCGCGGAGTGGAGGACAACCAGCAGGGACTTGTGAGCGGGGTTCTTGCCACCCTTGCGTTTGTCCGACAGCACATAATCCCGGAACACACGATCAAGCTGCTTTTTATGGCGGATGAGGAAGTCGGATCCAAGTACGGAATGAACTTTCTGATTCAGAATCACCTTGACATTTTCGGAAAGGACGACCGTATCCTCATTCCCGACGGAGGAGATCCCAAGGGCGAGACCATAGAGATTGCGGAAAAGAACATCGCGTGGTTCCGTTTCCACACCATCGGAAAACAGTCCCACGGCTCAAGACCGGATTTGGGAAAAAATGCCAAGCTTGCCGCCGCTGACCTTGCATTGAGAATCAACGGATTGGAGAGCTTCTTCAACGGACGAAACGAGCTTTTTGACCCTCCCACGTCCACTTTCCAGCCCACCATGCAGATGCAGAACGTAGGCGGAATCAACATAATTCCCGGTGACGATGTTTTTTGCGCTGACTGCAGAATCAATCCCGAGTACTCCCTTGATGCCGTACGTGGTGAAGTGCAAAAGAGGGTCCGCGAGGTGGAGGAAAAATACGGCGTAAGGATTGAGGTAAGCGAGGCACAGGCGGAGGAGTCCAAGGCAACACCCAAGGATGCCCCCGTGGTGAGGGAGCTCGCCGCCGCAATCAAGGCAGTGCATGGTCTTGAGGCAAGGACTGTCGGAATCGGAGGAGGAACTGTGGCAGCCGGTCTCAGAAATCTGGGATATCATTGCGTGGTATGGTCCACGATGGACGAGGTGTGCCATCAGCCGAACGAATATGCCGTGGTCCAGAACATTGCGAAGGATGCCTTGACAATGGCATATATGTTTTGTAATTGATTATGCAAAATTTAATATTATTTAGATTTTAGATCAAATGTTGAGTTTTATAAGTCCATGTCATTGCCGGACTTGATCCGGCAATCCTGTTAGAAGATTATCGGGTCAAGCCCGATAATGACAAGGGTCCCCGATAATGACAGGGGGCTCTGATAATGACGGGGGGCTCTGATAATGACGGGGGGCCGATAATGACAGGGGTTCCAGATAATGAGAGAATTCTCCGACAATGGCAGGGTTCCTTAAAACTCGACATTTATAGTAAACTTTAAGGAAAGAAATATGAAATTAACCTGTGGTATTGTGGGACTTCCGAATGTGGGAAAGTCCACCATTTTCAGCGCGTTGACAAAGGCTCCGGCATCTGCGGAAAACTATCCATTCTGTACGATTGACCCGAACGTGGGTGTGGTTGATCTTCCAGACGAGCGCCTTGATTTTATGGCCTCCGTGTTTCAGCCCAAGAAGAAGATTCCCGCGAGCGTTGACTTCGTGGACATCGCCGGTCTTATCAAGGGTGCGAGCAAGGGCGAGGGACTGGGAAATCAGTTTCTTGCGAACATCCGTGAGACTACGGTAATCGCGCATGTGGTCCGCTGCTTTGACGATCCCGACATCCAGCATGTCCGTGATGACGCGAAGACCGACGCTCCCATTGACCCTGAGAGCGACATCCTGACGATTGACTTTGAGCTTGCACAGGCTGATTTGGACACAATCAACAAGAGACAGGAAAAAATCACCAAGCAGATCCGTGCCCTGGGAAAGGAAGAGGAGAAAAAGTTTGCGCATTATACTACTGCGGTCGCAAAAATCAAGCCGCTTCTGACTGACGGAAAGTGCGCTCGCATGGCGGAACTCACCGACGAGGAGAGGGAAGCTGTCTACGACCTGCATCTTCTTACTATCAAGCCCCAGGTCTACGTGTGCAACATTGACGAGGATACGATTGCGTCCGGCACAAACAAATATGTCGAGGTCGTAAAAAAAATCGCGGCGGAACAAAAATCCGAGGTAATCTGCATCTGCGGAAAATTCGAGGCCGAGCTTTCTGATTTGGAGAGCGCGGAGGACAAGAAGGAGTTCATGGACAGCGTGGGACTCAAGGAAAGCGGTCTGACGGTTCTTTCACGCACTGTCTATCACCTGATGGGACTCAGGACTTTCTTTACCGGAGGACCCGATGAGTGCCGTGCATGGACAATCCACGCGGGTGACAAGGCTCCACAGGCTGCGGGAGTTATCCACACGGATTTCGAGAAGGGTTTCATCAAGGCGGAGGCATACACTGTTGATGACTTGAGGCAGTACGGCACCGAGGCGAAAATCAAGGAAGCCGGAAAGTACAGGCAGGAAGGAAAGGATTACGTTGTCCAGGATGGAGACGTGCTTTTCTTCAAGTTCAACGTGACGAAATAACGGACATTAAAGTTAGCACTGAATAATCTTCATTCGGATTATCCAGTGTTTCCATAGATTCTGCTTGGGTCGGACGGAGATGTCCAAAACGTTAAAAAATCGTCATTATCGGGCTTGATCCGATAATCTATATTGTTGCATTACAAGGTTTTATAGATTGCCGGATCTGGTCCGGCAATGACAAATCAAAGTTTTTAGGCCTCAAATTCCTTTAAGTGTCCGTTTAATCAGAACCAGGGTGCGCTCATTCTCAGGTAATCCATTATGACTCCCATATATTTAAGAAAGTCTTCAGGATATCCGAAGAGATGGAGCAGATAATATTCAAGTGCGAACGCGACTACGGAGATAATCAGCTTGTAGCCCAGATTGAACCAGTTAAGTCCGAGTGAGAACTGCATGAGTACATAAAGACAAAGGCTCAGGATGACGTAAATGAAAAAATGGTTTGGAATCAGCATCATCAGAGGCACGCTCAGAAGCAGGAGACCCAGGGGAAGCATTTTTTTCGATCCTTTCGCGCATGTGCAGATGACCACAAGTTTCAGCAAAAGATAGATGATTACAAGGAGAGCAAAAATGCACGGTCGCTTTTCCATGATTTTTTCCACCGTGTCTGCCTGATACACTATCGCCGTAACTTTATCCCTTGAGACAGAATCAAATTTAAGCAGGAGGCCTCCTATTTTTCCTAGAAAAGTCCCTATGCCGCTTGTACCTCTTTCCAGACCTCTGCTCAGGACAGCCGGTTTTAGTGCTATGACAATTGCGGCCCAGAGAAAAAGACCGCTGATTATGTCAAGTGCATAGCGCAGGGCATTACGCACCATCTCTTCGGGGGATGTCCTTTTTTTTGTCCTTGCCGAAAAATATGAGTTTATGTCCTGGATTTCACCGTTGGATGAAAAATATTCCCTTTCCTCATCCTCTTCGTCATCCTTTTTTTCTTTTTTCGCCTTTTTGTAGCCTTTCGCGATGCTTGCAAAAAAATCAAGTACGGCTTCAGCGGAAAACCTGAGCGTGTCAAGGGGTGTCTGTGAGAGATATTCGTATGGGAAATTTCCTCGGGATGCATAGTCGATGAAAATGCGTCTCAAAATCCTGGATTCGTTGTAGTCGAGCGAGCTGATTGAGATTCGGATTTTTCCTATGGATGTCGTGAGCTGTATGAACTCCGGTTTCCGGTCCTTTTCATCCACGTACATGGAGGAGTTCTGTTCTTCCTTTCTGTAAAGGATTTCGCTCTGTATGTCGCTTACGTTCTTCTGCAGGATTTTCGCCGGCAATGTGACGTCGCTCTCTGTTCCGTTCTTCTCAAGGACGGTCGGTACATTCCAGTAAAAGCCATGGTCAGTGAAGACGAATCCGGTACGTTTCAATCCCGTCCAGATGGCACAAATTAAAAATTCGTCGTCGCCAATCTTGAACGCCTTTCGGATGAGAAAATCACTTCGGTCTGTAAAGGATGATTGAATGCGCATTTTTCCCCGCTGTTTATGGAACTTCCCCGGAGGGACTTACCGTAAATTTCTGCATGGAAAAGAACGGAAATCCCCCTTTGATTATCGGAAGTTCATGGCACGAAGGCAAGGAAAAGCTGATTTTTTTATGCCCGCTTCTAATGTCTTCATCGGACTGGAGTAAATCTAGAAGAGTAACTCTAAAAGAGTTTATGTACCCCGAAGGAAACCCTGTTGTAAATATCGTCGTATGTTGCAAGACATGCGTATGAGAGCGAGAAACTGAGGCTTCTGTCACTCAACATGTATTCGATGGAGAGTCCGCTTCCTATGGCAGCCGAGTCAAGGACAAGTCCGAGCTCACCGAATGTCGTCATGCGGAAGTTTCTTCCAATGTTCCAGTTGAATCCGAGAAGTCCTGTGAAAACAAGAGGGGTGTCAACCTCAATAATGTCGTCCACATAGCAGTCGCCGTCATACGCATAGTAGTCTCCGTCGCCCGGATAATAGCAGTTTTTCGTGGTGGCCGGAATCATGTTGCTCGAGCCGTCTACCAGATACGGTTCTGGATATGTCTCCTGGAAAAAAGCACCCTCAAGCTTGAGACCTCCGAAAAAGTGGTCGGTGAATCCGTAAGTGACGGAATAACCCACGGTGGCGAAAGATTTGTTCATTCCCTCATAGTAGTTTATCGTGGAGGGGAGGCAGTAGAGCAGCACCGAATATGTGTCCATCTTGTCGCATGAATTAACCAGAGTCACTTCCTTGTCCCGTTTTTGTGGCTCTTTCCGGTCCTTTTTGACCTTTACATCTCGTGATTTCGGCTCATCCCCTGTTTTTACCGGAATCCTTACCCTGGCTTTCTCTGTTCTTTTCGGCACATCCTCATAGACCAAATCCACTGTGAGTGGCACGTCGGAAACATAGCTTGCGCTCTCATTGCATCTCACGATCTTGATGTTTTTTTCTGTGAGTATGTTCGTGAAGTCAATCCTTCTTATCTTGATGTTGTATCGGCTCGCGTCGGGAACCGGATCCGCGGTGTATGTGAGTGTACAGTCGATGAAATTGCTTCCTTGCTCGAAAAGTCCCTCGAAGACATCCACCGTGTCCATGTAGAGATTGAAGTCCTTCTGTTCCTCATAGGACGAGTGGCGCGGGAGTCTCGGAACTGCTTTACCGCTGATTTCAGAATAAAGGAGAAACCCTTCGCTTTTGTAAACAGTCTGCGTTCCTATCCTGAGCTTGATTTCATAGGGCCATCCCTCATTTCCCTCTTTTCCGCTGAATCTGCCCATCGAAAGAACAAGATTGGAGTCCTTGAGTGATGAGAACGTATAAGTTCCGTCTTTCATGGAGATTAGTTTCTTTCCAAGCTCATCCTTTAGGGACTTCTCAAACTCGCTTTCGGTCGGACTGCTTCTTCCCCGGATTGCGTCTCTCAAATCACCCTCGTCATAAGTGTAGTAATCACCGCCGTTTCCAACGACGAGATAGTAAAGCCTGTCCTTCAGCTCCTCGGCCTCGTCAATTGGACTGAAACTTTTTGTACCCGATGCAGTCTTTGAGGAAATGTCCGCGCTCAGGCTCCTCACAGTTCTTTCAACCCTTGATTCCGCTCCGGAATATTCACCGTAGGAAACGCCGTCTGAAGAAAATTGTGCGAAAGCTCCCGCCGGAACCAATGAAAGTGAAAATACAAATGGAAGAAAACGACTCATTTTTTTCATATAAACTCCTTCTGTGGAAAAGGGAATCTCCAAAACGTCTTTCCGGAAATTCCCATGTTTTTTACTTTTCAGCCGGTTTTTCTAGAAACTCTGCTGGAATCCCAGCGTGAACTTGCTCTGGTAAGCGTCGGAGACTCCAAAAAGACCGGTGTAGCCCAAAAAGAGACCTGACTTTGTGCTTGGATTCATGAACTCAAGACCGATTCCTGCTCCTGCGTTGAAATCACCAAGAACATATCCACCCTCGGCAAAAAAGTCGAGCCTGAGCCTGTCCGTCAGATTGTAGTTCATCCCGAGCACTCCGGTAAGAACAAGAGCGTCAAAATCCGTCACGATGGAAATCGGTGAGTTGTAGCCGTCATAAGGCTGTGTATTCGTCGTGTCAATCTTGAAAATGGCAGACTCCAGCTTGAGACCTGCGTAGAGATGATCAAGAATGGCGAAGTCGAACTCATATCCTGCGGTCATTGTCACGTCGCTGCTGCTTGAGTAGAAGTTGTATGTGCCGGGAAGGAAAAAGAGCACTGATGAATATGTGGATTTTCCCTCGTCGAGCTTTGCGGCTGTCTTCTTTGTAGTCTCGCTTTTTTTTGCCCTTGACTCCGAATTTTTCTTCTCCCTTTCCGAATCCGGATTTTTTGTCCTGATTGAGGGTCCGGCAGGTTCGGATGGCTTTGATGGGGTCTCCTTTTCTTTTGTTCCCGCTTGTATCGTTATGCGGACGGAAGGCTTTTTCTCTGGCTCTTCTTTCGGTTCAATCACTGTCTCTGGCTCAATCTTTGCCACATCCTCCTTGATTTCAGACGAAGGCGGAGTGAAAAGATCAGAATCTTCCATATAACTGGGGATATAATCCGAGATGTCAGCGTAAGGCTCCGTGACCGTTTTTTCAGGCTTGTCGGCAATCGGGGCAGGTGATTTTTCCTCGGTTTTTCCCAAATCCACGTTGATTTCTGGCTGAGGACGGTAGACGAAAGAGCTGTCTTCCTTGAGTGTCTTTATGTTTTTTCCCGTGAGCACGTTGTTCAGCTTGATTGACTGTGCTTTGAAAGTGTACTCCATTGCATCGGCGGAAGGTTTTACCGTATACTCAAGGACCGCCTCCACGAAAGACGAGCCGCTTGTGAGCAATGCGTCGAAAATATCCACCGCGTCGAGATAGGAGTTGTATTCCCCGCTCTTTTTCTCATAATCAGAATCCCCGATTTTTGCGGGTGAGGGAACGCTCTTTCCTGAAATCTCCGTGTAAAGAAGATGTCCGTTTTTTTCAAGAACCTTTTTTCCGCCAATCTCAAAGCTGATTGTGTAGGGCCATCCCTCGCTTCCTTTTTTTCCAGAGAACCGGGAGAATGTGATGCTCAGTCCCTCGCAAGCCATGCTGCTGGCATTAAATTTTCCGCTTTCAAGGCTGCCAAGGAATTCCCTGATTTTTACTTTGAGTGACTCTGATTTTGGACCGCTTTTCTCAAGCTCCGCGCTCATCTCATCGTTGTAAAGGTCCTCATATTTTTTCCGTATGGCCTCAATGTCATTCTCCACGCTTTTCCGGCCATTTTCGTTGAGTGTCAATCCGTCCCCGTCCAGCTCGGCGATCCGGGCCTGCCTTGTCATGCGGTCAGAGATTTCGGACTCCATCTCGCTCTCGTATTTTGAGGGTGAAAGTCCGTCGCTCTTTGACTGCAGCTCCTTGAGCGATTCTTTCAGATACTCAATATCTTCCATATAACTGGGGGCGCTTTTGATTTCGGATCGTGCTTTGCTTGTTTCCGCTCTCTTTTGATTTACGGTCGCTTCAAATTTGCTTATTGTGTTCTGAATTTTCGTGGAGGGCTCTGAGACAGAAATCTCCTCGTCCCTGAAAAGATCCTCCGATGAAAGACCGGTCTCGCTTTCCTGGGCTCCAAGTCCTGAAATCAGCAAAAATGTCAGTAAAAACATGGGTAACTTTCTCATAATCCACCTCTGTTTGTCTAAGGCTGCGGGCAAATCCGTCGTATCTTTAAAAGATTCCGGATGCTCCTCAAGTGAAAACATTTTTCCTGCCGCTTTGTTACATATTTTTGCAAGGCTATTTAAATGATAACACATTCCAGCCGGAAAATCAAGGAAAGTTTTAAATTTTTTCCATAATAAAAGCTGATTGCGTGGACAAGATAAAAAAACGACCTTTGGCAGTTTAGAAAAATTTAAAACTTGACAGCGGCCCGAAAAAGGGATATAATCAATTTAAACTGTATAAATCAAGGGGACGGACTCTTGCTCTGTTTTCAATTTAATTTGTTGCTGGCAAAGGAATTGGAATGTATGTGAGGGCTTTGTACCTGAGAGGATCAGTAAAAAGTGGGAAAAAGTCCTGCAACGATTTTGTCCTTGCTTTGCCCAAAGAAAATCTTTTCTTGGGTTTTTTGCTATTGACTTATTTTCGTTCTTGCTTTATCCTATTATTTATAAGTTGCGAGCTGTATTACAGTTCAAGGAGTGACTATGATTTTTAATAAGAAAAGTGTGGCTGTCGCAGTGGCTGCTCTTGTACTCGGTGCTTCTGCAGCATTCGCGGAAGTTTCCTTTACGAACACTGTCAGTACAGGTATTGTTGAGATCGTTCCCGATGTCGGCGTAGATTTCGACAGGGTCTCCGAGAGAGTTGAAGCTGAGTATACTTCGGACAAGTTTGACTTCGGTGCAGAGGCTGAGCTGACATTCAACAACGAGCCTGGCATGGAGCTTGTTTATTCAGATTTGGATAAATTCACGAAGTTCTTTGACTTGAAGTGGACTGACTTTGACTTCTACCTTGAGTTCCGCCCGTGGAACTGGCTCACATTCTTCCTTTCTGATGAGATTTATACACCCGGTTCATACCTTCCTGTTGTCGGATTCCACATGGCATCCGGAAACCTCGGAAGCGACATCGGCGTTATGTGGAAGCCCTTCAACGGATTCCGCGCTGCTCTTGGTCTGGACGTAATCAGCTACTTCGGTGGTGATCCCACTCAGGATCATGATGTATGGCTTGAGGATGAGACAATTTCTTCAAGTCTTCCCAAGATTAACATCGGAGCTGATTATACCTACAAGAATATGTGGTCTGTGGGACTTGTCGGACGCAACATCCTCAACTGGGCAACACCCAAGATGGCTTCAATCGGTCTCTTCGGTTCATTCACAGGAATTGAGGGATGGGCATTCTACACAGGTGCCATGTTCAACCACAACTATGACTACTACTGGGATGTCAACGACCAGTATCCGAACGAGGATGTTGTCGGATTCATCGGACAGTACCGCGTTGAGGGACTTCTCCTCTTCGATTTGGGCTTGAGCTGCTGGAACGACAAGATTTCTGTTGACTTCGACCTTTCCACAAACTTCGGTCTTAACCGTGATCTTGACTGGGACTACCGCTGGTACACAAAAACAGCCGGACAGGGTGGCTCTGGTACGGATGACGGAAACGGTGGAAACGGTGGATTGCCATACGATGCTCCTGATCCAGATGATCCTTCTGTTACTTCTATCTACAACGAGGCTAACCAGTATCGTCACTACTATCAGGGATATGACTTCTATGCAGGTCTCCGCGGAAAGTATCAGTTCACAAAGGCATTCAGCACAGACATCACACTCAAGGGAGTTGCTGACTTCAATCCCCGCTTTAGCCGCCTTTCATCATTAGAGGATGCTAATACACAGGGATCTTATAATGGTGGTGAGGATATTACAGCTGCTTACACAGAGAACTACAACGGACGCGGCGTAGTCTTCGAGACAATCCCGACCGTGCAGTATCACATTGGTCGCCACACATTCTCCTTCGGTGTTGACCTGGTGTTCGCAGATCCATTCGTGAGCATCACATTCCCAACATCATGGACATACAGATTCTAATCTGAGTACCTGATGTTTTGATAAAAGGCCGTTTCCTGCGAGGGACGGTCTTTTTTGTTTTAAAGTTTTCCCTGCTGACCGGGTGCGTTGCGTATTTCCGAGATTCATGCTAGAATGTGAGAAAGGATGGTTTAGATATGTTAAAGAAAGTTTATATAGTAGGACACCGGAACCCAGACACCGATGCCATTGTCGCCGCCACTGCCTATGCTGAGCTCAAGCATCTTTTGGGTAAAAATGAATATATGGCGGTACGTGCGGGACATCTCTCGCCTCAGACCGAGTACATCTTCAAGCGCTTTGATGTGGAGCCGCCGAAATACATGCCCGACCTTCACCCGAAGACCGAGTACTACATGAGCGACTCTTTTCAGACCGTGGATGAGGGAGCCTCCTTGTGGACCGCGATGGACAAGCTCGTTGAAAGCGGAGAGCCGGTTCTTTCCATCGTTGACGGAGAGGGGCATTACAAGGGGCTTTTGAACTACAACTCAATCGCGCTGAATTCCGTGAAGATTCTGAATCCCAAGCGGAACGACATCTTTACCGCGAGTCTCCGCCTCATCGAAAAGACTTTGAACGCAACGCCCATCGTTGAGTTTGACCCGGACGAAAAATTCAACTGCTCCATTATGGTTGGAGACGACGACGTTGAGACCTTCAAGGCGCTTTTGGAGGAGCACAGGAGCGAGAACGTAATCGTAATCACGGGAGACAGGCAGGACATACAGAAACTCTGCATCGAGTTCGGAGTCCGCGCGCTGATTGTGACAAAGGATTATGTTTTGGGAAAGGAGCTGCATGAGCTTGCGAAAAAAAATCATGTCTCAATCCTTGTGGGACACGACTCCACCATGACCACCGCCATGCTCATCGAGTACTCGTCCCCGGTAATCGACATGGGAGACAAGTCAATCCAGCCGGTACATGCCGACGACACGGTGCAGAAAATCCGTCCGCTTCTTGCAAAGAGTCCCAACCGATGCCTTCCCGTGGTGGACGACGATGGAAAAATAATCGGGATGATTTCCGAGACCGACCTTTTGCAGGAGCCGAACATCCAGGTGATTCTGGTGGACCACAACGAGCCCACCCAGGCCATAGAGGGAGTGGAGCATTTTATCATCCAGGAGATAATCGACCACCACCGCATCAACACCTTCACCACGCGATACCCCATCACGCTGATTAACAAGCCCGTCGGCTCAACAAGCACAATCATCAGCAACATGTACCGCGAGAACCGTGTGCCCATCCCCAAAAAGATTGCGGCCCTTCTTTTGTGCGGAATCCTGAGCGACACCCTCATCCTGCAGAGCGCGACCACCACCGAATACGACGTCCTTACCGCCGAGTACCTGAGCAGTATCGTGGACCTTGACATTCAGACCCTGGGAAACGAGATAATCCGCTCGGGAAGCCACATCGGAAACAGAAGCGCGTCGGAGGTAATCCATCAGGACATGAAGGACTACACCGAGGGCAAGCTGAAATATACCGTGAGCCAGATTGAGGTGGACTCCACGGGCGAAATCCTGAAGAGGAAAAAGGAATTCCTTGACGAACTTGAGACATGCAGAAAATCAAGCGGCAACCTCTTCAACGCCCTGCTTGTGACCGACATAACCCAGCTCTCGTCAATCATGTTCCTCGCAAGCGACCAGACCTTCGAGCAGGTAGTGAACTTACCCCAGCAGTCCGAGCACGTGTACTACATGAAAAACATAGTGAGCCGCAAAAAACAACTCATCCCATTGCTCACGGATTTGCTCTCGCAGGTGGAGGGAAGTTGAGAGTTGAGAGGTGAGAGTTGAGAAGTGAGAGGTGAAGATTGAAGGGGGGAAGTTGAAAATTTAGAACTGAAAGGTGATTTTTTTTCTTCTCTATGATGGAGGAGGGAAGAAAGCGACGGACTTTTTCTGCAATGGATTTGAAAAAGGTTTCTCTAAAAAGCGATGTAAATGTCGAGTTTATAGAATTTGGGATAAAAATTGGCGTAAGCGGGGTTCCTGCGGGGAAAAACATCTGCACAAGCGTAGCGC
>DFKI01000154.1 GCA_002373325.1 Treponema sp. UBA3649 | reverse complement strand
TGTCATTGCCGGACTTGATCCGGCAATCTCTCCTGCAAAAGGGATTCCCGCGTCGGAGCGCGGGAATGACATTGTTTCGTATAAGTCGAAATTAGGGCTACTATATAACCAAAAAATCCTGTCATACGGCAGAAGAGACAAAACAGACCATCAGGAACCTTCTCAAAATTGTTTCAGTAGCCGGAGTTGATGAGACCTGCATTCTAAATGCTCTGGATTCAGATTGGAAGGATTTTGAGGATTCTGTCCAACATCAAGTAGCACAGCAAATCATGGCAGAAATAATAGTCACACGGAATACAGAAGATTATGCCCTCTCCTCAGTCAGGGTTATGACACCGAAAGAATTTTTGAAATTCGCACAGGAAACATAACATCATTTTACAAGCCCGTCAATCCTCACAGTCGATGCAAAGCGGGTGGGCGTAATCAACTTGGCGCTCACGGCTTCCCCAGACTTTACGACCGCACCTGTGACAGTAATTTTCCTGATAATCAATGTTCTCATACCGGGACCAAACCTGATAGCATTCATCGCACAAAGGATAATAAGGGCTAAAATTGATTTTTTCTCCGCATCTTATGCAGTAACCAAAATCAGGCCACTCATCCGCTAGTCTATCAGACTCCTCGTCAAAACTGAAAAAGCTTTTACGGCCGTTATCCTGGGAAAAAGTCCATCGCTCCGCAGCTCTTTTTATCGAATCAATTTCCCACAATATGTCCTCAAACAAATTGACATTATCATCGTTGAGGATTTCAATTCCCATTTCGCGGTTATGCTCTTCAGAATATCCGTAAAGGTTCATTGACGTTATGATGGCCGTGCTTTCGTTCATGTAGCACTTTGCATGAAGATTCTCAAGGAAAAAGACCTCAAGATTACGAAAATCCCGGAACTTGTCCTTTTCAAAATCCCGCATTTCCTTTTTTCCAAACACAATCAGTATGAAAATGCCTTTACGATCAGCATCACGAAGACGGTCGATGTATGTTTTGTCCACTTTCACGTATGGACTGATAATGACTATATATTCTTTTGCATTCAGGATTATCTTCTCAATGCCAGCCGCTATGCCTTTTGTCGTAAGAAATTCCACAATACAGCTCCTTTCCCTCTCAGATTTGCACAGGCAACAACTTTATAATAACATGAATTTTCAGACCTGTCCATTCATAAACTTTTCTGAAATCTATCACACCAATTACACACGCTGATTTCTCATGCTGATTTCTCATGCTGTTTTTTTTCCCGCCGTGAATAAAAAAATTTGTCTAATCCCGGATTATGATTTATAATGGAAGAAGAGAGAAATTTTTGATTAAAACGGAATTACATAGAGAGGTGTCGTATGAGCGTAACGTGTTATTCATTGGGAGCCGCACAGGAAGTGACAGGCAGCAAGCATATTATAGAGATTGACGGACGGAGTTTTATGATTGACTGCGGTGCGTTCCAGGGAAAGCGTGCCGTTGCCGACCAAAAAAACCGGGACTTTGACTTTGCGGCGGACAAGATTGAGTCGGTGATTCTGACCCATGCCCATTACGACCACTGCGGACTTCTTCCGGTTCTTATGAAAAACGGATACCGTGGAAACATCTATGCCACGCCTGCGACAAGGGACCTTGCGAACATCGTGATGATGGACTCAGCCAGGATTCAGGCACGGGACGCGGAATTCCTTGCGAAACAGGCCCGTAAAAAAGGCGAGAAATTCAACTGGAAGCCGCTTTTCACAGAGGAGGACTGCGTGAGGGCAGCCAACCAGATTGTGTCTCTTGGCTACAACAGGAAGATGTTCATCTCTCCCGACGTGCAGCTTGAGTTTTTTGACGCGGGTCACATTTTGGGAAGCTCCCTCGCATACCTGACAATTACGGGGCAGAGAAAAAATCCTCTTACGGGAAAATCCGAGAGTTCCGGCATGGGAAGCGGACGCAGATTGTGGCACAGACTTTTCGGTCGCGGAAAGATTGAAAAACCAGTCCAGCCCGCGGCGGGTGAGTCAGCTCTCAGGGGTGCTCCTTCCGATGAGCTCAGGATTCTCTTTACCGGAGACTTGGGACGCGTCGGAAAACCGATTATCAGGGACCCTGCTACGGACGTTCCTGCCCCCGACTACATTTTCTTGGAAAGCACATACGGAAACCGCCTGCATGAGGATCCCGACACGGCGATGGATGATTTGGAGAAGGTGGTGAAAAGGGCGGTCGCAAACAGGGGAAAAATCATCATTCCGTCATTCGCCATCGAGCGTGCCCAGGAGCTTGTCTACTACCTCCATCTGCTTGTGGACAAAAAGCGCATCCCCAAAATCCCAATCTACGTGGACAGTCCGATGGCCGTGAACGCGACGGGAATCTTCCAGCTGCATCCCGAGTGCTACGACGAGCAGACCACCGAGACCTTCCTTCAGAACCACAAGAATCCCTTCGGTTTCAACGAGCTGACCTTCGTACAGAGCGTGGATGAGTCAAAGGAGCTGAACAAAAAGCAGGGCCCCATGATTATAATCAGCGCGGACGGAATGTGCGAGGCGGGACGAGTCCTCTATCACCTTGCGAACGGAATCAGCGACCCACGCAACATCATTTTGATTGTGGGCTATATGTCAGAAAATACCCTGGGACGGAAGATTTTGGAAAAGGAGCCCGAAGTGCACATCCTTGGTGACTGGTACAAGGTCAAGGCGGCGGTGGAAAAAATCAACGCATTCTCCGCACACGCAGACTACCGCGAGATGACCTCATGGCTCAACGCGATTGACACGAGCAGGCTCAAGAAGATTTTCCTCGTGCACGGTGAAAAAGAGTCGCAGGAATACTTCCAGAATCACCTCAAGGAAAACGGTTTCCCGAACGTGGAAATCATTGAGTACGGAAAGACTTACGGGCTGGAATGATTATGGACGCAGAGACAGAGGAAAAAATCATCGTTCTGGAGACAAAGCTTGCCTATATGGAAGATTTTGTGGGCCAGCTGCAGGAAGTTTCCGTGGAGCACACGCAGACGATTGAAGTGCTCAGAAAGGAAAATCAGCTTCTCGCTCAGAAAGTCCGGGATTTGTCCGAGCTTATGGAAGGAGACGTGCCGAACAGAAAGCCGCCCCATTATTGAGGTGGTTCCAGGAAAATGGTTTCACCACTCTATGCTGTAGGTCTCGGCAGTGCTCATGGTGAGGAAATCAAGGAGGGGGATGCTGAACGTCGCTTTTGCACCCGTCACTTTTGAGCCTGATTTTGGAACGGCGGCTTTTTTTATGCTCTTTCCCCTGGGAGGAAGCAAGTCCACGTCTATGTTGGAGGACTCAAGCTCCTTCGCAATGTTCTCTCCGTAAACCGTCGCAATCAGAGAGCGGTATTCACTTCGCTTCATCTTTTCGCCCGTAAAAACAGGTGCCATGAACAAATCCAAATAACCTTTTGTGGACACGGGAAGTCCTTCTGCCATGGTCCTCAGATTCTCAGGTGAAATCGTGAGCACAAGCACTTTGTCGGAGCAGGTTATGAAATCAGCCGCGCGGAGTGTTCCTG
The DNA here is from genome assembly GCA_002373325.1 of Treponema sp. UBA3649. Classification (GTDB taxonomy): domain Bacteria; phylum Spirochaetota; class Spirochaetia; order Treponematales; family Treponemataceae; genus Treponema_D. Next base: position 29,704 of record DFKI01000154.1, on the reverse strand, counting down.
TGGCATGGGTCTGATGGTCCGCGTGGGGAAGAGATGCCGAAATGGAAAGGGAGTTCTGTGTCGGGGTCGCAACCTTAACGCCGGTAAAATCGCTGTCGTTGAAAGCCTCCTGAATGGTCTCAGTATCAAAAAGCCCCTGTCCGTTCTTTGAGTTCACATAATTGCTTCCCATGCCGGATGCAATCGAGCGGATTGTCGTGGAAAGAACCGGTCCCATCGCCGTCTGAAAACTCACGTCAGTACTTCGGTCTGCCTTTGCCGTAACGGAGAGTTTGCTTGAACATCCTGCGAATCCCAAAAGCGCAATGAGATATATGACTGCGTAAAAATATTTTCCTGTGTGTTTCATACTGATTTTAACAATCCTGCCGCAAAATGGTTACACCGGGAAATCACTCCCTCTTGGTCTCATCCGAGTACTCCATGATTTTTTCAGAATCATCGGAGGAAGGAAGTTCTGTTGCCGGTAAAATCCGTCCGTATCCCTTGAAGTGATTTTTCCAATACCGCTCGTTGATGGAAGAAACTATCACGCCCGTCCTTGAGCCGTCACTTGCCGCATGGAGAAAAATCCGCTCTCCGTTAAGTTTTCCTTCTCCGCTGTAAAGTCCCAGGTAAATTCCAACATGGGTGATTCTGGATCCCACACAGAAAAAAATCAGGTCGCCGGGTTCCCTGTCGCTTTCCTCAATGTGCTCAATTTTTTCATACATCTGTGCCGCGCTTGCCGAAATGTTTATGCCGAGCGACTCTCTTGCCACGTATGCGACAAATCCGCTGCAGTCAAATCCAGTCTCAGGCTTTTTTCCTCCATAACGGTACCGGATGCCCTGCAGGGTGAGACCGTAATCAATCAGTTTTTGCCTTTGATTTGAGACCCTGGGAGCAGCAGCCAAAGGAACAGCACAAATTACAGCAAAGATTAGAACCAAAAATAAAAAACGCAAAATGAATTTTCTGTTCCCCTTAAAAAATCCTGTCATGCAGTCCCTCCCAATCTCATCATGTAAGCGGTAGATTAAATCTTTAGATTTTAATTATCTCTTGCGATTATCGGCATACGGGATAAAAAATTGAAGTTCAGGGAAAGCTGACATTCGGACCAGAAAAAATCAGCTAAAAATTACGTTATATTTACGAAAAATTACTTGACTTCCCTTAAAAAATAGGTATAAAATTAAAGTAAATAACTTAACACATTTTCGATAGGAGGCTGATGTATGAAAAAAATCTTTTTGGCGGGAACGGCACTTGCTCTTGTCGCTTCCTGCATGATTTGCGGATGTAAAAAAACTGGGGAAAGCTCAAATCCGGCTTCGGCATCGGAAAAATCGGAGGGAAAATCTGCCGGTGGAGAGGGAAAGGTCCTCAATATCTACTCATGGGACAGCGAGTTCAAGACATGCCTCTCTAAATTCTATCCTGGTTACAACACGGGGGACGACAGCATCAACGGAGTAAAAGTCAACTGGGTCATTGTCCCGGATCAGGACGGAGCATATCAGGACAAACTTTACGAGGCGCTTGACAATCAGTACGAGGCATCCGACGACGAAAAGGTGGACATCTTTTTGATTCAGGAGGGATACGCGCTGAAATTCACGGATTCTTCCTATGCCCTGGACGTGCGGAAAAACCTGGGATTCAGTGACTCCGACCTTTCGAATCAGTTCAAGTACACAAAGGATGTGGCGACAAATTTTGACGGTGAGCTCAAGGCTCTCTCATGGCAGGCAAATCCATCCGGACTGATTTACCGTCGCTCCATTGCGAAGGAAGTGCTCGGAACAGATTCCCCAGATGAGGTGCAGGAAAAACTTTCGGACTGGGAAAAATTCAGCGGTGCCGCATCCGAAGCAAAGTCAAAGGGATTTTTTATGCTCCCGGATTACAACTCTTCCTGTGATGTTTTCGCCGCAAGTGTAAAGGAACCCTGGGTCGTGAACGGAACAGTAAGCGTCGCTCCCGCAATCAAAGACTGGGTGAAAAGGACAAAGACATACGCCCAAAAAGGATATATCGGAAAGGGCGAATCAGGAAAAGTCATGTGCTATTTCGGCTCATCCCGTCTTTTCGAAACTCTCGCGCAAAAGGAATCCGGCTCAAAAGGCGACTGGGGATTTATCGCGGGACCACAGAGCTATGCAAGCGGAGGCTCATGGATTTGTGCAGCGACCGGAACCGACAATCAGGAACTCGTGAAGGACATCCTTCGTAAAATGACAAGCGACACTGATGTGATGACAAAAATTGCCGGGGAAACAGGCGCTTTCGTGAACAATGAGGGCGTCATGTCAAATCTCGCACAGTCTTCCTATAAAAATGATTTTCTTGGAGGACAGAATCCCCTGCCGATTATGGTCGATGTGGCGAAGTCTTTTGAAAAAGGCACGGTCTCAGTTTATGACGAGGATTTGGCGGATATTCTCAAGGATGCCATGAGTGATTATTTTGACGGTGCTTGCTCGGAGGACGAGGCATGGTCGAAATTTGAGACTCTCGTTACCGACAAATATTTTAACCTGATGTTCTGAAAATCTATTTGAAACGGATAAGACGCTGGTTGCGCGAGCCACGGAATGCGAGCGTGGGATCCTTTTCCGCAAGGACGAAGGGACCGTCAATCAGCACGTCAATCAGGGAAAGCATTTTCTCAGTCACCTCAATGTGTTTTTTACCGTCGGGCGGGAGCAAATCAACATCATAGACATATCCGGTATAGCACCAGATGTTCTTCTCAGGATATGTCTTCCGTACTTTTTCCAAAAACGGAACGAGAATCCTCTGATTGTCCTCCTCAAAGGGTTCTCCTCCAAGCACGGTAAGTCCGCTGATATAATCCTTCCCCAAGGCATCAAGGATTTCCTTTTCGGTTTCCTCAGTAAAAAGTTTTCCGTAGCAAAAATCCCATGTCATCGGGTTAAAGCATCCGGGGCAGTGAATGCGGCATCCAGAGACAAAAAGGGACACACGCACACCTTCTCCGTTAGCAATGTCGGTCTTTTTGATTTCTCCGTAATACACTCAAGCCCCTCCCGCTCAAGCCTACAAGTGCAGGACCCTTTCTTTGATTTCCTGTGTGCGGCCCTGATTCCAATACTGTGTTCCGATGTAACCGCATGTCCTGCGTGCGACGTTCATCGTGGACTGGTCGTGGTTCTTGCAGTTCGGACACTCCCAGATGAGCTTTCCGTCATCATCATGCACAATCTTAATCTCTCCCGTGTAGCCGCATTTCTGGCAGAAGTCACTCTTTGTGTTAAGCTCGGCATACATGATGTTGTTATAGATATGTGTCAAAAGTGCCATAACGGCAGGGATGTTGTTCTCCATGTTCGGAACCTCGACGTAGGAAACGGCTCCTCCGGGGGAAAGTCTCTGGAACTCGGATTCAAAACTGAGCTTTGTAAATGCGTCAATCGGCTCGGTTACATGCACGTGATAGCTGTTCGTGATGTAGTTTTTGTCAGTCACTCCCGGGATGATTCCGAATCTTCTCTTGAGACACTTCGCAAATTTGTATGTGGTGCTTTCAAGCGGTGTTCCGTAGACCGAGTAGTCAATGTGCTCTGCTTCCTTCCATTTTTTGCATGCGTTGTTCAGGGCCTTCATCACTTCAAGGGCAAATGGCTTTCCGACCTCCGATGTGTGGGACTCACCTGTCATGTATCGTGTGCACTCATAAAGTCCAGCATATCCGAGCGAGATTGTGGAATATCCGTTGTAGAGCAGCTTGTCAATCACCTCTCCTTTTTTAAGCCTTGCGAGCGCGCCGTTCTGCCAAAGGATTGGAGCCGCGTCGGATTTTGTGCCGAGAAGCCTCTTGTGCCTGATTTGCAGTGCCCTGTGACAGAGCTCAAGCCTTTCGTCCATTAGCTGCCAGAATTTAGCCTCGTCGCCGCCCGATGAGCAAGCCACGTCCACAAGGTTAAGAGTGACCACCCCCTGATTGAACCTTCCGTAGTACTTGGGTTTTCCTGTGTCCGGGTCAATGTATGTGGTGAGGAAGGAGCGGCATCCCATGCAAGGATAGCAGTTTCCGTTTCCGTTCGCGTCAATCTTCATCTCAAGCATCTTCTTTTCGGAGATGTAGTCCGGTACCATGCGTCGTGTCGTGCATTTTGCCGCAAGCTCGGTGAGATAGCGGTACTTTGAGTTTTCTTCTATATTATCAGGCTCAAGGACATAAATCAACTTGGGGAATGCCGGCGTTACCCATGCTCCCTGCTCGTTCTTTACTCCCTGATAGCGTTGTTTTAAGACTTCCTCAATGATGATTGCAAGGTCAGCTTTTTCCTGCTCGTTCTTTGCCTCGTTCAAGTACATGAATACCGTTACGAAAGGAGCCTGTCCGTTTGTGGTCATCAATGTAATCACCTGATACTGGATTGTCTGGACTCCCTTGGTGATTTCGCTTCTGAGCCTTCTCTCAACCATAAAATTGAACTGCTGCTCGTCCACGGTGAGTCCCGTTTCCTGCATGGTCTCGCGGATGTCCTTTTGAATCTTCTTTCGGCTTACGTCAACAAACGGGGCAAGGTGTGCAAGTGAAATGCTCTGTCCGCCGTACTGGCAGCTCGCCACCTGAGCTATGATTTGGGTCGCTATGTTACATGCCGTGGAGAATGAGTGAGGTCTGTCAATCTTTGTGCCGCTGATTACGGTTCCGTTCTGGAGCATATCCTCAAGATTCACAAGATCGCAGTTGTGCATGTGCTGGGCAAAATAGTCCGAGTCGTGGAAATGGATGATTCCTTCCTCGTGAGCTTTGGAGATTGCCGGGTCGAGCAAAAAGCGCCGTGTGATGTCCTTTGAGACTTCCCCTGCCATGTAATCGCGCTGGACTGAGACTACGGTGGGATTTTTGTTGGAGTTCTCCTGCTTAACTTCCTCGTTGTTTTCCTCAAGCAGGCTCATAATCTGCTGGTCTGTCGTGTTCTGTTTCCGCATGAGCTGGTGACGGAACCGGTAAGTAATGTAGAGCTTGGCGACTTTGTATGCCCTGTGCTCCATGATTCCGGTCTCAACCAAATCCTGGATATCCTCCACGTTGAGCGCATGACCCTCCTTGTGGCACTGAATCTCAATGTCATCCACAATGGAATCAATCTGCGCGTCGGTGAGTCTGTCCCTCTCGTCCACCTGAACATTGGCCTTCCTGATTGCCGTCGCGATTTTTTCCCGGTCAAAGAGCATTTCAACTCCGCTGCGCTTTATGATTTTCATCCCGATAACCTGCCTTTGTGTATTTTTATAATAGATTGAGCCCTCAGACACTATATATAGCGTAAGAGCATCATGTTTTAGCGTCATTAGCCGTCTTTGTCATTAAGCATACCACTAGATATAGTGGTAAACTAAGTACTAGTCTACTAGGGATAGCGTAGAATGTCAATATAGGAAATGCGGCATGATTTTGCTGACTGATGAAATCAAGGTTTATTTTTGGCGATTCCGGGCTGTTTGGTGGGTACAAAAAAAAATCGAAAAAAAACAGTGCCGATTTTTACGCTTTTCCGGGCATTTTTAGGGTACAGATTGAAAATCCCCCGCCCAAGATTTCTACTTGTTTGTATAGGGCAAAAAAAAAATCGACATGGAGATATAGGGAAGCAAGTCAAACCTGAAATGAAAATCCGTTTTTAGGCATCAAATTCATTATTGATTAGTGTTATGGGAATGTCACACGGATTTGGAAAAATCTAACGATTTTTCCTGTTAAAAAATAGTTGTTTTTCGCATTGTATAGCGAAAATGCATTATAAGTTTGCGATTTATGATCGAATCTATAATTTTTGCTAGAATGAACTCTTGACAAATACAATCATTGTTGCTAGTTTGTTTAAAAAGGCACTTTAATTGACACAGTGATTTAAAATGATTATAGATGAATTGGTTTCAGTGCTGGGAAACTTTTCAAATTATCTTCTTTTTAATGAATCTGTATTGATAAGTAGTGTTAATTATATTTTCTCGTATATATAAGAACACTTTTAGTGCCTTCATATATTGTTGGAGGCTTTTATGGAAGTTAATACCCCTGAGTTTATTTGTGAACATCAAAAGGAAATTGAAAAAAAAATATCGTATTCTTTTGGAAATAGAAAAAAACTTCTTATTCAGGCATTTACAAGAAAGTCCTTTGCCGCGGAAAACGATGGATTTAAAGATAATGAGATTCTTGAATACTATGGTGACCAAATCGTTAATGCCACAATGTCAGAATGGGAGTTCGATGCCTACAGTATAATTCCAAAATCTTATAATGACGAATTTTTCGATTCAGATAAAAACGAAGATGAGCTTTCAAAAATTAGGGCAGCTCATGTCAACAAATCTGCATTAGCTCATTGTATTGAATTTTTAGGACTTGATGAATACCTTTTGCTTGGAAAAAGTGATGAGAAAAATGAAGTCTGGCGAAATGAAAAAGTTCGTTGTGATTTATTTGAGGCTATCATAGGAGCTGTCGCTGTTGCTTCTGCGAAAGAGGCATATATCAACGGTAAATGTATACGGAAATGGGATTATGAGACGATAGGAAAATCCTGCTGGAAAATGTGGGAGATGCTTAATTTTGAAGAGAACTATTATGATAAACTTGTCGATTTATGTGATGATTTGGAGATTAATAGTCCTGAAATTAGTGTGTCTCGAAATTATAGTGGTGAAAATTCTTACAAAGCTATATGTCGATTAAATTTGCAGAAAAATGGGTGCACAACTTCAATAGATGAAAATGGGACTTCGGAGTCTTCGGCAATGATGAATGTTGCGAAAAAGGCGATATCTTTTTTACACTTATTTCAGGTTAAGCAAATTTTGAAAAATGCCAATCCCAAAACGGCACTTCAGACTCTAAATGATTTGCATCTTAAGAAACTTATTTCATCCCCTTATTTTTCTCCCGCTGAACAGATAAAAGCTGAAAATGGAGATACTATTTGGAGATGTGAGTGTTTTATTAAAGAATATGAAAATTGTGAGGGGTATGACAATGCTGGTATTGGTGAAGGATACAAAAAAACAGAAGCGAAACGAGCTGCTGCCTATGATATGATACAATTCATGCAAAACTTACAGGGGTAAAGCCTATTATACAGAAGAAATGTCCAATTGCCCCAGTGATAAGTGGAAATCGTTAGATTTCCACAAATCCGTGTGATAAATCATCAATTCTCCCTTATCAGAGCACCGGCACTTCCATGTCATCCGGATTCTCAAGGATTATGGAAAGGTTTCCGTTGCGCGTCCTGAGCTCGTCAATGAAAGCCTTTGCGTCCATTCCCGGCTTAGGCTCCACCCAGTAAGAGATTGTGAAGAGAGTTCCCATGTTTGAGGTCCGCACGTTCTTTACCGCATGACGGACAAGATATTTTTCAAAAATCGAGTCAAAGACTTCCTTATAATTCATGTCCTCCGGAATCGTGATTTTAAGAACCTGCTTTCCGCTTGCCTTCCAGAATCTTGTTACCAAAACAAAGAGCACCGAAACCGAAATGGCGAGCACAAATCCGAGAAAATAGTCGTTCAGTCCGATAATCAGTCCCACGGAGAGAGAAAAAAAGATGAAAAGAATGTCCTTTGAGTCCCCCGGGATGCTTCGGAACCGTACAAGGGCAAAAACACCCGCAAGAGAGAGCGTCTTTTTCAAATCAGTGGCAATGAAGGGAATCACGACGGTCATAATCACAGGCAGGATCAGCACCGTCACCGCAAAATTCTTTGAGTAGCGTTCTCCCTTGTTCGCAAGCACATAGGACGAAGTAATGATAATCCCCGCAAAAAGCCCCAGAATCATGTTGAAAAGAATGTTCGCCTTTTCCGCGTTCACAAAAAATCCCTTTAAAACTTCCATAATAAAACTCCTTTACTTAAAACTCCAAAACTTTTGTTTTTAGAGCCTGCCTTTATTTCCTTCCAGATGCATCCTGTACTCCGCGCCGTATTTTGAAAAGGATGTGCTGAAAAGTTTCCTTTCCGAAAGAAAATGCACGAACCAAAGTGGAAAAGCCTTGAATGCCTTAGCCTCCATGAGCCACTTCCCCTCCGGCAAAAGCTGATTTCCGTAAATGGGTGTGTCGAGCCGCAGATTCTCACGCCGGGTCCGTATGTTCCTGTCAATCGTGAGCCTGAAATCCGAATTGTTCTTCTCAAAAAAAGCGAGCCTGTCGTATGATATGAATACCTTTGGTTTGAGCGAGTATAAACGCATGATGTAGTCAATCTCCCGCAAGACCTGAACGTTCATCCTTGGCCGATTTTCCCCGTCTTCCCTGATTACGCCTCTTTCAAGATACTCATAGGCATCCCTGAGCAAAAAAGCGCACCGTCTCTTGTTCACCACAGAATCGAATTTCTTCTTGCTCTCAAGGTACACCATGTCATCCAGCTTTGCCTCACCGTAGCTCCTGAGCCTGATTTTTTCCTTGAACGCAGGTTTTTCCAAAGACTTCCGGATCAGTTCGTCCGCCTCAGTGTCCAGATAGATGTTGCAGATTGAATATGGCTTCCCGTCCTGATTGAAAGGATCGCTTTCCATATACCGTCCGATAAAAGAAAGAAGAGCGTCCTTGTCCTCGTCCGAGATGAGATATTTGATTTCGCGTCTGTTAAAAACCTCAATGGCCATGCAATCAGTATAACACACTTTCTCCGGTATGCAAGCTGATTAAATTGATTCCTTTACAAGAGACCAAAAGCATGATATGATTTCAAAAGGATTTCCAAAGCAGATGGGGCGGAAAAAAAACAGGCGCAGGGTCGTAATAAGATTCTACCTTGTGCGGAAAATGCAGACAATCTTAAATCATCTCAAAATCAGACAAAAACTTCTTGTCATGTACGCAGTCGCATTTTTGCTTCCCCTTCTCCTGATTGCGGTGGTCATGTCATCATGGCTTTACGGAATCCTTGAAAAATGGCAGATAAGCCAGGCACAGACATCGCTTTCCCAAACTGCGATTCTTTTTCAGGACATGATTCAAAGCACAGAGGAAATAAGCGACTCCCTCTACAACAACCGTGCCGTGAACGACACTTTGGGAAGAACTTTCAGCAGCGTCCAGGAAGTCTACGACCGTTACATGGAGCTGGATTTTCTCGATGATTTCCTGCACTCAAACACCGACATCCTCATTTTCCGCTACTACACAGAAAACAACAGCCTTTTGAACAACTCATATTTCATCAAAGCCACAGACGAAGTAAAGACATCCTCATGGTACAGGAACGCGAGACTTCAGGAAGGAAAAATCACATGGCAGATGAAAACGGACTCAATCACAAGGCAAAGGATGTTGGTGCTCACAAGGGCAGTTTTTCGCCACCCCGACAAAAAATTTCTTGGCGTGATGGTCATCTACCTGAACTCCGACCGAATCTCCCGGCTGCTCGTGAACTATGAGAACGAAACCTTCATTTCAATCAACGGCATGATTGAATTTTCCTCCACCGGCATCCCGCGCAACAAAAGGGTACCGCTCGCTAAATCCGGCATCGAAAAAGGTGAGTCCAGCGTACTGAAATCAAAATATAAGGAAGAAAATGTCGTCGCACTGATGACATGCCTCCTCCGAGAACGAAGCAACTCAATAATCCTCACGCAGATTATTCCGAAAAGAACCCTGTTCCAGACCACACTGACCGGAATCCTCATCTCCGTGCTGATTATGTTTTCCGGCTCGCTGATTTCACTCATTCTCATCCAGATTTTCTCACGCTATTTTTCGGGACGCATAAATTATCTGAACGGTGAAATCAACAAGGTCGTGCAGAAAAACTTCGAGCTTGGTCCTCGTCCTGAAGGCTGCGATGAATTTACAGAGATTTACGACGCTCTTGCCACGACGTCAAACAACATAAAGACGCTCATTGACGAAATCTACCAGCACAAGTTGAACCAGGAGCAGCTTCTCTCAAGGCAGAACGACATAAGATTCAAAATGCTCGCGAGTCAAATCAACCCGCACTTTCTCTTCAACACGCTTGAGACAATCAGGATGCAGGCACTTGCGGACGGAAACCGGAATGTGGCGCACACAATCAAGCTGCTTGCAAAAATCCTCCGGCACAATCTGGATGTGAGCGAGAGTCCCGTAGCGATTACAGAGGAAATCGAAGCCGTGAGCAATTATCTTGACATACAGCATTTGAGGTTTTCAAACCGTGTTTCTTATGATATTATATTTATGACGGACGTGACGAACATCGGAATCCTGCCGCTTTTGATTCAGCCCCTTGTCGAGAATTCTTTTTCCCACGGACTTGAGTCAACCCAGACAGGAGGATTCATCTACATCGTGATTGATTCGGACAAAGACGGGGACCTTTCCATCATCATAAAGGACAACGGATGCGGAATCAGCGTGGAAAGACTTGGGCAGCTCAGGGAAAGACTCGCGACGGGAACCGTGGAAAATTTCACGACCTCAATCGGAATGGTAAACGTAAATCAGCGGATAAAGCTTTTTTACGGAGAAAAATACGGCATAGAGCTGGAAAGCGAACTTAACAAGGGAACCACCGTGACAATCCATGTGCCCAGGGTGTCCCTTGCGGGAAAAGGTGAGACAAATGGCTAAGAGACCACTTAAAGTCCTGATTGTGGACGACGAAGAGATTGTGCGAAACGGACTGAAAAACATCATTGACTGGAACGCATTGGGATGCCAGATTTGCGGAGAAGCATCCAACGGTGAGGAGGCGCTTGAAAAAATCACGTCGCTTGCCCCGTCCATCGTCATGCTCGACATCACCATGCCGGTAATGACAGGAATAGAGCTGCTTTCTGAAGTCCACCACAATCCCACGAAATATCCGAACCGTCCCAACTTCCTGATTCTTTCCGGCTACAGTGACTTTGATTACGCGCAAAAAGCCCTGAACTACGGAGCGAAGGGATACATCGTAAAGCCGGTTGATGAGGACCTCCTTGAGCAAAAGGTAAAATCCCTTGTAGAGGAAATCAACAAAGCGAACGAAATGGACACTCTGAGAAACAACGCGCAGATGGAGGAGACCGCACAGAGATTTTCACAGATGTTTTTGTTCGGAGCCGTGGATGACGCGTTCAGCAAGGATGAGGACACAAGCGACAAATACAAAGTGGCCATTGTTTCCCCGGAACTCTGTGGATGCGGCGGACAACTTCAGGCACTAAAGGCGGCCATAAAAGAAAACTTCGGATTCACGAGCCACCTTGCTTTTCCCATGGATCCCGTTTACATAATCCTTTTCAAAAATGAGGGAGACGAATCCATCAAGCGTCACCTCGAAAGATTCTGCATCAAAATGCAAAAGAACAGAAGCGGCTCACTTGTCGCATTGGGAGAAAGCGGAACGGGATTGCAGGGAGCATTGGACAGCTACAATCAGGCGAAGGAGCTTTACGGACAACTCTTCTTTTTTACGGACAAAGCCTTCATCACACATGCTGACCTTGACGCGGATCCGAATTCCATTTACAGACTCACCAAGGCAGCCCACAACAATGAGGACGAATTTTTTGAGTGCATCCCCGAGCTGATTCAGTTCATCGAAATCTACGACCTGCAGAAAATCTCCACGACAATGGATGCCCAGGAACAGTGGCTGAGAAGAAGTTGTCTGAGCGTGGACCAGATAAAAAAAATCTGCATGGCATTTATCGTAGAGACGCAGAACGCAATCCACAACAAGCACCCGGAAAAAGAACTGGAGACCGTGCCCGCCCTTGATTTGGTCAACCTGATTTACACACAGAATTATTTTGACGAGATGATTTGCATCGTAAAGGACTTCACCATGGGACTTGCAGAGTCATTCACGTCAAACACCGCGAATTCAACAATCCTCAAAGTGATTCAGTATGTGAAGACAAATTTCAACACCGACCTGAAGCTTGAGATGCTCGGAAATCTCTTCAACTGCAACAGCGCATATCTCGGGAAAAAATTCCGCGAGTACACGGGAGTTCCCTTCAACACATACCTCGACATAATCCGCATTGAGGAGGCGAAAAAACTGCTTACCTCAAGCAAGCTCAAGATTTACGAAATCTCCAAGCTCGTAGGCTACAGCAACACGGATTATTTCTATTTGAAATTCAAAAAGCATACGAACATGACGCCGAAGGAATTCAAAACCCAGGAGGAATCAAAATCTTGACGAAATCCTCCACAAAAATTTTCGCCATCGCAACAAGTCTTTTTCTCTTCATGTTGGTCTCCTGCATCAAGCCCGTGGAGGAGACGGATCTTTCCATATACAATCCGCAGACATTCACATTTTACGACGCGGATTTGCAGACTTTCATTCTCTTCAAGGATCCCGTGGCAAAGGAAATCACCAGGCGCACCGGAATCACTCTGGACATAATTCCGCTAAGGACATCGGTGGAGCAGGACATTTCCATGATGATAACGTCGGACCGGTACCAGGATTTTATCTACGCGAAAAATGAGATTGCCAAGCTGATTGAGAAAAACGCACTGATTAAACTTGACGACTGGATTTCACCGAGCGGCGAGCACATCAATCTGATTGAAAAATACGGACAGAACCTCAGGGATTTGTACGGGGACGAACTTGTCAAACTAAGGCACACGGACGGTCACATCTACACATTCGGAACCTACGACGTGAAAAACGCCATAAACGAAACTTACGGTTACCTGCAGATTCAGCACGCGGTTCTAAAGGAGCTCGGATATCCCAGGCTTGAGACATTGGAGGATTTTTCCGCGGCAATCAGGGCATACAAAAAAAAGCATCCGACCATACACGGACAGCCCACCATAGGTCTTTCCCTTCTGACAAGCGGATGGCTCTGGTACGTGGGTCTCTCGAATCCGGGAAACTATTCCATAGGCTACCCCGATGACGGCCAGTGGATTGTGGACAGGGAAACCCACCGTGCCCAGTACAAATTTTTGAATCCGGAAATCAAGACCTTCTACAAGTGGCTCAACCAGCTTTATGCCGAGGGACTTTTGGATCCTGAGTCATTCACGCAAAGTGAGGATGTGTGGAAAGCGAAAGTCTCTTCCGGGACTGTTCTTTCCCTTGCAAGTCCTGAGTGGGAATTCGACGAGCCGTGCAAAAATCTTGTGGCGGACGGAATGAGCGAGCGGACATACGCATATCTTCCGATTGTGGCGGACGCAAAAAAATACAAGGATCCTTCCCTCACCGACTATGGTTTTTCAGGAGGATGGGGAATCAGCATCTCGAAGGATTGCAAAAATCCCATTCTGGCATTCAAATTCATTGACTGGATGTGCTCTGAGGAAGCGCAAATTCTGACCAACTGGGGACTCAAAGGTGTGAACTACGAGATTGTGAACGGAAAACGAAGCATCCCCGAAGCAGAGCAGAAAAGGATTCTCACGGATTCTGACTACAGCAGGAAAACCGGCGTGGGACTTTGGACATATCCGTTTCCGGAAAGAGGCAAGGGAGCACAGGATTCCAACGGCGACTGGATTACAAAAAATTCCGTGCAGCAGATAATCGACTCGTATCTCCCGGTTGAAAAAGAGACCCTGAAGGCATACGGCGCAAAAATGTGGACCGAGCTTTTTCCTCAGAGCGACGAGCTTTACAAACCCATCCACGGACAAATCTGGCAGTACAGTCTTCCACAGGATTTTTCAGGCAAAGTTTCCGACGCAGATGATTTTGTCCACAAAAGTCTGATTGAGTGCATCGTGAATCCGGCAGATGAGTTCGACGAAAGGTGGAGCGCGATGGTTGAAAAACTCAAAGAGATGGGCATGGAAGAAGCCGGTGACAAACTTTCCGAAATGATTCAGGAAAAACTGAAGCTCTGGAAAATGGAAAGATAAAGTGAAAAACAGAGAGCGGGAAAATTGATTTACCTTTCCAGTACTTCCCACTCAACGATGTTTCGCTCCCCGGTCGAAAAGTTCACCCCGATTTTAAAGAGCCTCCTCTTGTCCGCTGAATATGATTTCGCGTAGGCCTGCTCCTCAATCTGCTTCAAGGCATCCCTTGCGCTTACGTCCCTCTTGAACTCAAAGATGTAGACGTAATCTGAGGTCTCAAGCACACAGTCTGCCCTTCCCTTCGCGCTGTGGACTTCGGTTCTTGCGTACTTTCCCATCATCGTGAGGGCCATGAAGATTACGTTCTGGAAATTCTGCTCGGTAACAGACTCCGCGTCGCTTCCAGCTGGATAAGGCAAAAGGGAGAACAACTCCGTGAACCAGTCCCTCATTCCGTCGGTGTCCCCCTCCTCTACCGCGTCATCCAAAATGTCGATGTTGAACGGTGCGGGCTTGTCCTCCACATGCAGGTAGCTCGGCGCAAGGCTGTTCAAAAATCCGTATTTCACCTCGGCGTTCGGAAATCCGAGCTTGTAGGAATTCTGCCTCTGGTTCCACCCTTTTATCGTGAGATATCCTGACTGGTAGAAAAGGGGCGCAGGATCCGCGTTTTCAGGCCGGTAATCCTTTATGCCGCTTTCCGATATCTTTACCTCGGCGGACAGCTTCCGGATGTCATAATTAGACGATTCCAGCTTGTTTATCAAAAAAGTCGGAGTTCCGCTCTCGAACCAGTAGTAGCCGAACCTGTTCTCGTCAAAGCAATGGAGCAGGCTGTATGGATTGTACATCCCCTCGCCGCTTCCCGAGAAGTGATATCCGTCGTACATCCGCTTGAGCTCCTCAAGACACTCTGTTTCGGAAAGTCCGTTCCCCTCCGCAAGAGTCTTTATGTAAGGGGCAAAGTTTTTCTCAAGCTCCTCCTGTGATATGCCGCAGAGATTGTTGTACCTTACGTTGAGCGAGATGTCCGTAAGCTGGTTCAGGTCGCTGAATATGCTCACCTTGCTGAATTTAGTCACTCCCGTGAACATGTAGAATTTCAGATATTCATCGCAGTCCTTGAGAGTAGCAAAAAATGCCTTGTACAGTTCCCTGTTTGCCTCTTCCTGCTCAGGATGCACCGTCATGTTTTTCAAAAGCGGATTGTCATACTCGTCAATGAGCACGACAACTTTTCTGCCAGTCTTTTTCACCGCATTTTCCAAGGCCTTTGCAAACCGGATTGCCAGAGTCGGCTCTTCATGCGGAAGTCCATACCTCTCCTCAAAGCAGTCAAGCGTTGTCCTGAGTTTTTCCGCAAGTCCCTCTTTTTCCGTAAACTCCCCGCTTGCAAGTGAAAAATAGAGCACCGGATATTCCGCCCAAGGCTCCTTGCTCCCGGACTCAAGTTTTTCAATCTCAAGTCCACGGAACAAATCCTTTCGGCCAAGAAAATAATACTTGATGGTGGAAAGAAGAAGGCTCTTACCAAAACGGCGTGGTCGGCTTAGAAAGACTGCGGAACTTGTATGAGTTAAATCAAAGATAAGTCCTGTCTTGTCAACATAGAGACAATCATCCTCACGAAGCTTCTTAAAATCCTGGACGCCAAGCGGCAAAAGCGGTAACTTTTCCATGAGGACATTATATCACCGTTTGGCAAAAAAATCCACACTCAGACTTACCAGAAAATCACATCGTGGTCGGCAAAATATTTTTTATCTCAAGCTTTCCGTCCAACAAGGGAGCCTCGTAGTATTTTCCCTGGAAATAGAGCCCCACGTTCTCAATGTAATTGGTTCCGGAATCTGCAAAAAGCAACGCGGATTTCAACCTGCCGTCTTCCCACGAAAGATTCATCCTCAGGTTTCCCTTTATGCAAACACCCTTAAGCTCACCCTTTCTCCAAGCGTCAGGAAGTGCGGGAAAAAGATCCACAATCACTTTGCCGTCCACAATCTCGCTCTGGACAATCATTCGTGTCATGGCGGCAAGAGAACCGAAGTTACCGTCAATCTGAAAGGGAGGATGATTGTCAAAAAGATTGGGCAAGGTTGATTTTTTGAAAAGCGACACCAGAGACTTAAAGGCTTCGTTTTTATCATGCAGGCTCGCGCGGAAATTCATAATCCATGCCTGGGACCAACCTGTGTGACCCCCTCCGTTCGAAAGACGTTTTTCAATCGTTGCCTTAGCTGCCTTTGCCAAATCAGGAGTACGGTACAAGTTGATGCTGTGACCCGGAAAGAGTCCATAGAGCTGACTGATATGCCTGTGTCCCGGCTCGGTCTCCTCACATTCCATGGGCCATTCGCGGATTGTTCCCTCCTTTGTGATTACAGGCTCCTCAATCTTTGAAAGCACATTCTGCCATCGTACCACATCCGTGCTTGCCTCCGACTTTCCCAAATCAAGGGCAGACTGTATTGTGGCACGAAAAAGATGCTCCAAAATGCGGTTGTCCATATCACATCCCGCGCTGAAAGAACCAGTCTCACCGGATGGCAGGCGGTAAGTGTTTTCAGGAGAGACAGAGGGAGAGACAACCAAGTGTTTTCCATCGCTTGACGGAACCAGATAATCCGCAAAAAAATCACAGGCACGGCGCATCAGCTTGAAATGCTTTTTGAGAAATTTCCTGTCCAAAGTGTACTCGTAATGTTCGCGGATATGAGTCGCAAGCCAAGCGGCCCCCAGTACCCAGTAAGTTCCCGGAATCCACATATCCTGGGGAGCAGTGTCACCCCAGATGTCCAGATTGTGGTGGATTACATAGCCGTCAGCCCCATACATCACGCGAGCGGTCTTTTTACCATGCTTGTACGCCCTTTTCAGAAGATTGAAGAGAGGCATCTCAGTTTCACCCATCGAGCACATGGACGCTGGCCAGTAATTCATCTCGGTATTTATGTTGACGGTATACTTTGAGCCCCAGGGAGGAAGAAAATCCTTGTTCCAGAGTCCCTGCAATGTGGCGGGCAAAGTTCCAGGCTTCCTGCTGCAAGAAAGGAGAAGGTAACGGTCGAAATTCCAGTAAAGCTCGGCAAGATACGGACTTTCGGCATGTTTAGAAAGAAGCTCATCGGTCGGTATGTTCTTTTTACCCGCAGATTCAAATGAATCACTTGAATCACTTGAATCTCTTGAATCAATTGAGTCATTTGATTTAGCTGATTCAACAGACCCGGCATTTTCCGAAAGACTCAATGAGATGCGCTTGTATAAGGAAGAAAAATCCTCGGCATGGAGTTTTTTCTGATTCTCATAGGTTCCTCCCGCCGCAAAGCAAAGTTTTTTCAGGGCTCTGTCGGTGCATGATCCCAAAAGCGATTTTACCGAACCGATGTTTCCTCCGCTTCTTCTGTATCTTCCGCTCCTGAATGCGCTCTCAATGTCCACGTAGAGAGTCACCTCGTCGGCTGCCTCGACAATCAAAAAATTTCCGCGAGTGAAGACTTTTCCACGGGAGACCGATGCCATGACCATAGCACAAAAAGGGATTCCGCCAGATGACTGCAAGACAAGAGTGTCGTCCTGAAGCGCGTAGGATTTTCCCGCAAGATCCCCCCTGTCCAAATATGCCCGGAGATAAATGCTTTTTGGAGTTGATGCCGTCACGTGAAACGCAAGCACATCATCCACAGCAGAGACAAAAACCTCTCTCGTGTAAGTAATGCTGCTTCCATGCGAATTCTTTGAAAAAAAAGCCGTGCTCGAAGCCTTGGTTTCCGCACAAAATGAGGTAGTGGCAATTCCGTTCTCCAAATCCAGCTCACGCCTGTAATCAATGCATCCGTCAAACACGCCCTTTCTGTCAGGAAGAGGTCCCTCAAGTCCGCGGTTCTCCTCGTTGTAAAAATCAACATGAAGCTCACCGGCAGTCTGATACACACTCTCCTGGGAAGGACATCCGGTCATGCACTCAAATGCAAGTTCCTGAGCTTCCTGTGGATGCCCCGAATTCAAAAGCTCTCGGATTTTCGGAAGATTTGGAAGACTGCTGCGGTTATTTCTGTCGCGGTAAGGACCTGACCAGATGGACTCCTCGTTCAACTGAATGATTTCGTGTCCCGTCCGTCCGAAAACCATTCCACCCATGCGTCCGTTGCCAACAGGGAGAGCCTCGTTCCAGTCCTTCGCCGGAGATTTGTACCACATTGTATTCATATTATCTTCCACCATAAAAAATAATTCCCTGAGTCTCCGAAAAAACCCAGGGAACAGATTGTCTTTGCTTAAAATTTCGCCTTACGCAAACGGACCCTTTCAATATCCTCGCAGAAAAGCTCCCTCAAATCGTTCAGTCCAAGTGCCATGAGCGCCATACGGTCAATTCCGATTCCCCATGCGGCTACAGGAACATCAATTCCCATTGCCTTAGTCACCTCAGGACGGAAGATACCGGAACCACCAAGCTCGAACCACCCCAGCTTCGGATGCTTTATGTGCACCTCGATGGAAGGCTCGGTAAACGGGAAATAGCCCGGAACATACTTCACTTCGGTAGCACCCGCAATCTCCACGGCGAACATGCGCAAAAATCCCAAAAGGGTACGCAGATTCACGTTCTCGCCCAAAACGATTCCCTCGGTCTGATAGAAGTCGCTCAAGTGGGTAGCGTCAACCTTGTCATAACGGAAGCATCGGGCAATTCCAAAGTATTTTCCCGGAATCTCTGCCTTGTGCAGCTGATGTGCGCTCAAAACAGTTCCCTGGCTTCTCATAATCAGGCGGCGTGTAAACTCATTGTCAAATTCGTAGTTCCATCCGCGGCTTCCAGTGTTTCCTCCGTTTTTATGTACGGCGGCCACATTGCTCAGATAAGGCTCCTCGATGAAATTCGCGTGAGTCGGATTTTTAATGCGGTACACATCGTGGATGTCACGTGCTGCATGGAACTGAGGCATGAACAAAGCGTCTCCGTTCCAGAACTCGGTCTCAACAAGAGGTCCGTCAAATTCCTGGAATCCAAGGGCACAAAGCTTGTCCTTTACGCTTTCCAAAAACTGCACGTAGGGATTTGTACGTCCCGGAATTATTCTGGCAGGCGGAATTGAGATATTATATCCGCGGAACACACCCTTTCTCCAGTTACCGGACGCAAGAAGATCAGGAGTCACCTCACCGAATTCATTTCCGCTGATTCCGGCAGCCCTGAGTTCCTGTGCGACACGGGCAAACTCACCCACAAGCTTTGAGACAACGGTTTCCCTTTCAATGGTCTTGAACGGAGTCTCACTGATTCCACGCTTTTTGGTAAGCCCCGCCATCACTTCCTTCTCACGGTCTGAAAGTTCGGACTGCTCAAGGGGAGCGTTTTTTTCCACCGCCCTTTTAATCAGGGAGTCGGCTATGGTCAGTCTTTCGGGAAGAGGAGAACCGGTATAGCTTGCCTTTCCACCCTCACCCATGCTCAGGATACCTTCTTTTTTCAGACTTCCGAATGCAGAGCCCACATCCTTGTTCTCAAGTCCGAGAGCGGATGCAATCTCCTGCATGGTCTTGGCACCGTTTTCCTTTAGATATGAGACGATGCGAGGTTCCGCCATCCCCGTGTCAGCCACTTTGCGACCAAAATCAGTCAGCTCGTAGTAAACATGGGGAGTCCGGGACACCTCTTTCAACAAGTTCTTACCCGAAAGCCAACTGAACGCCTGATTTGCATGACCCTCCTTATAATTCAGGTCCTTTTTCAGACGCTCAGACGTAAGTTCATCGTTCTGTCCATACCGCAGGAGAACCTTTATCTCAAGCGGATGGAGATTTTTTATCAATGCTTTAATATCAGTCAATTTTAATTACCAGCCCTATGGATTTTGCGTCGCCCAAGCCTAGCGGACATCGTAGCGTACACATCTTCTGTAGGTAGCCATCCTGATATCGCGTCCGTCCTTGTAGTAGCGGATTCTGTCCTTTCTTACGAAGGTCGGCTTGCGTGTAAACTGATTCTCGATTCCGAATTCCTCAAGGACAGCATCCACGGTGTTCATGGCCTCTCCCTGGTCAAAGCTGGCTGCCATACATGTGTAGTTGAGGATTACCTCTCCTGTGAGCGGTGTGTACTCCAGATCAATCGAGACGCTTTTGGCGGTCGGATGGAAATCTGCGTAAACATCCTCAATCTGGCGGACCTGGGTGGAAATATCCACGGGCGGGTTTGCGGCATCCTCCGTGCTGGTCTGTGCGAAAGCAGCTCCGACGGCGAACAATGCTACAGTAAGTAATACGAATATCTTCTTCATAATCTCCTCCTAAAGAAACTTCAATAGTAATTATACATTACTATTTTACTAGTTTCCAGAAAAAAATCAAGGTCTACAAGGTATTGACCTTCAAATATATAAATACGCGGATTTTGAATAAGTAACACCTTCCCAAAAATTTCTTTCGGTTTATTTTTGGTCTGCGTGCGCCAATATTCTCGAACAGCGTTTTTAACGGCTTCGGAACAGGCCTTTTTTATCCCCTCAAACCCATCTTCCACGGGAGCCTGCCCATGTCCCGAGATTTTTGGATGACGGATCGAGCACCATCTCTCAAAAGCGAGCCTCTGACTTTCCGTTCTCTCACATTCCACCCAGACGAGCAGTTTGTTTTCCACGGGAAGCGGCTCACGGTAAAAAATCGGATTAATCTCACGGTTCAGGGCGGAAACTTCCTCGAAATCAAAGAACTCAGCCACACGCCTGGTCTTGTCATAAGGCACGTAGTCAAAAGCCCATCCGTTTATCATCCCGTTCACCAAAAAAGGACCAATCTCCTTTGCCCTGTCAATGGCGAAGCGGAAAATTGAGACATCTCGTTCATTTGCCTGTGCTGATTTTACAAATCTATCCCCTTGTTGAGTATCGGCATTTTCAGCTTCTGACTTTCCAATGTTTTTTTCATCATCGTTAAAATCTTCCTCGCTGACCAAAGTCCTGTCTTTTTCCGAATCATCATCGAAGCGCCCCGGAAAAGGATCCAGCTCGGACCACACTTGAATTCTCAGGGACTCTTTTTGCGACGGAGTTTGCGCCTGGGACTGGAACACAAAAAATATTGCGCCAATCAGCGTGAGAAGAGAAATTGAAAATGATTTCAGCGTCGATAAGCGTCTTTCCATACTCTGAGCGGATTTATCCCCATCCTGATTACAAGATACGCCCATCCGATAATGATTCCGAACAGGTGCGCGAAATGAGCAGTCCCCGAGTTGTCCACGAACTGGCTCACAAATTCAATAACAAAGTAAATCACAATAAGTAACGGGGCAGGGACAGGAAGAAGCCCCCAGATATAAATAATTGACCTTGGGAAAAACACCGCATAGGCAAGGAGCACGGAATAAACGGCGCCGCTCGCACCAATCAGGGGAACGTAGAGATAGACTGAGTTACGCGTCACAAGGGTCAGGACATAGGCCAGTCCCACCGAAAAGAGTCCGTTCAGCACTCCGCAAAGCAGATAATATAGAAGAAACTCACAGCTCCCGGTCTTTTTTTCCATGGGAATTCCGAAGAAAAGCAGTGCCAGCATGTTGAAGAAAATGTGCCGGAATCCACCGTGGGTGAACATATAGGTAAGCGGCTCCCAGACATAGCGTCTTCCAATCAGTCCCGCGGCGGAGATTCCAAGGCTTGAGTAAAGTCCCGGCCTCATCATCGTGAGGATAAAAAAGAGCACATTGACTGCAATCAGCGTGAGACTTGCGTTAAAATAGCGGTAGCGGAAAGGTGTTCTTATGGGATTCAACGCAGGCCTTCTTCATTCGACTGATCCATGGAGGCAAGCACCTTCGGATCGGCATAGGTCACGCAGTTTCTTCCGCTTCTCTTTGAAATGTACATGGCCTGGTCAGCCTGATCCACAAGAACTTTCGCCGAAGACACGGGATTCGTCTCCAAATCAAAGACGGAAACTCCTCCTGAGACCGTCACCTTCATGTGCTGCCCGTGATAGAAAAAGTCGTGGGACGCAATGTTCTTTCTGATTCTCTCAGCCACCGAGACAGCGTTTTTCTGGTTCGCCTTGTTCAAAAGGACCGTGAATTCCTCTCCTCCGTAGCGCGACGCCAAATCCATGGCCCTTATGCTCTTTTTGATTATGCGGGCGACTTCCTGCAGAACATAATCTCCGCAGGCATGTCCGTAAGTGTCGTTGAATTTCTTGAAAAAATCGATGTCGAACATGAGCACGCTGAGGTTCTGTCCGTTGAAAAAAGCGGAATCCAGCTTGTCGGTGAGGCTGTTGAAAAAATAGTACTTGAGCTTAAGGTGGGTCATCATGTCGGTGGATGACTGTTCCACAAGGGACGCATTGTTCACGGCGATTGCGGCAAGGGAGGCGATTGTGTAAATCTCCTTTTTCTCATATTCGTCGTAACCCGCGTTGTTCGGATCTATGCTGATTCTCTCACCCAAAAGAAGGATGCCGTTCAAGTGATTTTTCAGAATCATCGGAACCACAAGAGTAGGATGCACCGACTCGATTATGGCCAGATCACGGTCTCCGGGAATCAGATTTTGCAAATCTTCTATAGTATAGACTTTTTCCTGAGCGGCTCCAATCAGCTCGACCAGCTTTGACTCGATTGGAATGGTGTAGTTTATGGAGGCGTCCACCTCGAATCCGTTGTGGTTGCTTCCAAGATAAAGCTCCCTGCTGTCCACCGAATTCAAAATGAAAACTCCGGCTCCAAGCACCCTCATCTGCGCCATCGTGATGTAGAGGATTGACTCAATCAGCGTGTGAAGCTCCAGAGTGGTACAGAGAGAACGAGAGATTTCCAAAAGCTGCTGCAGGTCATAAATCTGCTTTTCGTACTCTTCGGCAGTTTTCGGAGTGTCCAATGAGGAAATGTCCAATGTCTTCTGTTCCGGTTCCGGAGTCTTCTTTTTCTTCGCCATCCGCTACTTCTCTATGTTACTAATAATAACATAATTCTTCATAATTTCAAGGAAAACTTGCCACAATCCGTGCTCTTTTTCCATGGTTTCCGTGTTCAGACGGTTTCTGGAAGAGAGGGTAAGCACCTTCAGATTCTCAATCACGTCGGAATGAGCCTTCTTTGCCTCAAGCATGAGCTCCCCGGTAATCTTGTAGACATGGAAGACGTGGTTCGCTTCGGCCTGTATCAAATCTTTCGCGGTCTTGTTGATTTTGTCAACCAAATCCTTGAGCCGTCCCACAAACACATTGTCCTTGTGGCTGTCCTTAATCAGGCTGTTGATTACCGTCTCATCGAACTCACCGTTGCGCTGGAATTTCTCCTCGAAGTTCTTGATCATCTCCATGGTCTCGTTCATGGCATATACATAGGAAGAGAATTCACTCTTGTACGCGGGATTCGTAAAATATCCTTCTATTACAATATCGTTCAAAAGCGGCTTCACGTGATCCTCGTAGTAGAGGCGGACGAAATTCTTGAGAATCTGCATGGGCATGGTGAACATAAACGCCGACGGAGTGCTCTGCATAAGAAGATTGTTGAGCTCGGAATTGTAGCCCGCGACAGGAACGATGGCGTTGTCCGGGAAAAGCTGATGAAGCTCCGTGCTGATTTTCTCATCCTGAAGCTCACCCTTGATTCTCGCGCTGTCCACCTGAAAACGGTTCTCAAGATAATCAGCGTATTTTGCCTTTGAGTTTTCCTGATAAAGCGCCTTTTTCGGCTCGTAGGACGGGTCCTTTTTGGAGATACGCACAAGATTTTTCAGATTTTCCGCCGTAAAGATATGCTTCATAAGGCTCTGGATTTTTCTCATGTTCGCAAGGAAATTCTCAGAGACCGCCGTTACGGAATCTACCTTATTATAGAGCTTGTAGAGCGCGACGACCGCATTGCACGTGGATTTCGAGATGTCCATGCCCGCGGTGACGTAATAGAGGTCCTCAAGATAATTCTCAATCAGTTCGGTTGCGACAGGCTGGAACTTCGGCGTGGTGATTGTGGAGTAATTCGGGTCAAAGACATGGAGCACCGTCACATAGGGATATTTGCACACGTCGTAAAGCTGCTTGATGTTGTCCAGCACCTGGTCGATTTTCACGAACTCGGGAGCGCTGAGATACTTGATTGCCCTCTCAAGCTGCCTGTGCTGTCCCTCGAAGAACCGGGAGATTGATTCCTCATCCCTCGCCGCCTCCTTTCTTGTCTCGTAGGCCAGAGATGCCAGTATGTCCTGTGCCTCAGGGGGGAACCCCGTCATTAAAAGCTGCTCGGTAAAGCGGTGGTTGCGCTCCAAATCCGTACTGCAGATTGTGTCCGAGAGAACGTCCAGAATTGACTTTGTATTTTCAAAAAGAAGCCTGAGTGCCTCCGCGAAGGACTCCAGAACTGCCCCGTCCTTGTAGATTTGGGGATCCGTATTTTTTAACTCAGACTCAATCTTTTTTAAGGCCTGCTTCTGCTTTACCTCAGGAGAAGAAGCCATGAAAATAGACTGAAAAAAATCCGTTATGCTTTGAAAAAACGACATATCACCACTATCCCTTCAAAAAAATTTGCGGAAACTGATTTGGATTCCCTGAATGACCCACAAATCATTCGGTGAGTTCCCCCGAGAGATAGGGAGCAAAAATCTTCCGGTAATCTTCCGCTGTATTGGCCGAGACAACCTGCATCCTCAGCCGGGCACCACCACGGATTCCCGAACTGTAAGCGCAGAATTTTTTCCGCATCTGCATACAGGCGACTTTTTCCCCCTTGTCCTGAATGTTCAGATCCAGTTCCCTGAATCCGGCACACAGTCTCTCTTTTATTGTTTCGGCAAAATATTCTCCGGTTTTTAGATATTGTATCGTTCTTTTAAATAAAAATGGATTTCCCATCGCTCCACGGGCAAACATCACTCCGTCCACCCCGGTTTCCACGAGCATTTTTTTCGCCGTCTCGGGACTGTTGGCATCTCCGCTTCCAAAAACAGGGATTCTTCCGGCCACATTCTCCACGACCCTGCGCTGTATGTCCCAGTCAGCCTTTCCCTCGTAGCCCTGAGCCCTCGTCCTTGCGTGTATGGTAAGAGCGTCGGCACCCGCGGCAATGGCAGCATCCGAAGTTTCCTTCCATGTCAGATGAGACGCATCCCACCCGCTCCTGACTTTGACCGTCACAGGTACGGAGCCTCTTTCGGGATGTTTTTCAGAATATCTCAAGGAAGCAGATTTTACCGCCGACACAATCTCATAAAGTTTCTCAGGCTCCTTTGTCAGGACGCTCCCAGCCCCGGACTTCACGATTTTTGGAACAGGACACCCACCGTTAATGTCAATGCACTCACAGTCGGTTCTCTCAAGCACAAGCTCCGCAGCACGGGCCATCACGTCAGCGTTTCCCCCGAAAATCTGTATGGAGTAGATTTTTTCATTCGGCGCACGGACCATGAGATCCTCGGTTTTTCCCGACCCACGCGTAAGAGCCTCGGCAGAGACCATTTCCGTAGTGCACATGGCGGCTCCCTGCTCCACACAAAGGGAACGGAATGCCCTGTCACTGTAACCTGCTATGGGCGCGAGAAAAATGTTTCCCGGAAGCACAAGACTCCCTATTTTCACTGGGTGATACAAATCCGACATCTTAAAACCGTCTTAATTTCAATCATTCCGGCAGATTGAAGAATTTGCAGCTGTTGGTCCAAAGCTGGTCGCTGAGCTGCTCCAAATCCATTTTCAGCATTTCAGCAAGGAATTTTGCCGTGGAAAGGAGGTTTGCAGGCATGGTGCGGGCCTTTTTCTTTCCGTTTCCCTTGATGTCGGCAGGCGGCATGAAAGGACTCTCGGTCTCAATCACAATGCGGTCGGTCGGTATGTTCAGGACAGTCTCGTGGAGATTCTTCGCGTTCCGGTAAGTCAAATTTCCGGCGAAGGAAAAATAGACGTTCAGTCCGGCGGCAAGACACTTTTTCGCATAGGCTGCATCCTCGCTGTAGCAGTGGAAGACGGCTCCCTTGTCCGGCATACGCATTTTGAGGATATCAAGGATGTCGTTTCCGGCGTTCCTGTTATGGATGATTACCGGCAATCCAAGGGACTGCGCAAGCTCAAGCTGTGTGATGAAAAGCTCAATCTGACTGTGCTTGTCACCGAATTCCTTATAATAGTCAAGTCCGGTCTCACCAATCGCGACCACATTCGGCAGCTTAACGCTCTCCTGAATGGTGCTTATCCAGTCGTTTCCGGGAGCACTGACCTCTGACGGACCGACACCGACGGCATGATACACCCCCCGAGCCCCCTTGAGAGCGTTGTACTCCTTCTTGAATTCCTTGAGACCATTGTTGATGCTTATGATGCGTCTGACCCCGGCCTGCTTAGCCTGCTGGATGACCCTGAACTGCTCAACCGGATCGTCGTATATCAAGCCGATGTGGGCATGAGTATCAAAAAATTTCATTTCTTTCTTCCTTGTTTCGGTTCCTTGCGTGAAGAAACCCGCTGCAATAAATTAAGAACCCCCAAAAACTGATGTTTCAGAGGTTCCTCCATAGCCGATGACTTCCACCGGACCACTAACGTGACTGTTGAATCTATAAAAGGGAGACGTCAACGGGAGATGCAAATGATTTTCATCGTACTCTAATCAATGTTCCCTAACTCTCCGATAAGAATAACACATGATTGGCATGAAGTCAAATGTTTTTTTGCAGAACGGATGAATTTCTTGCGGCCCTTACGTTTTAAGTCTATTTTACGTAAAATTCCCGTGGGAAAATCACCGGACGCACAAAAAACTTTCAATTATTACACTTTATTATTTGACATTGAAGGCGCTGATGTGATATACTGATTAGGCTGAATGTGAAGGAGTTTTCTGTGGCGAGAACACGCAGGTACAATAGACAGGACAACGGTCTCTTTTCAAAGATGGCCCATGGATTGGGAGCATTTTTCTCCCTGCTCGGACGTGGCATTGCAAAGGCATTCCATGCGTTTGACCAAAAGCTGACCATAATGGTCGTACCTCACTCCAACGGAAAAGTCCTCAACATACGCACGAACACATTCGCCATCGCCATAGGAGCCCTTGTGATTGTGGGAATCGCCGTCACATTCATCCCCTTCTCAAAGCGCTCATCCGGAAACGGAATCGAAATCAGCCGTCTGAGGGAAGAACACAGGGACACGCTCGCAAGCCTTGATGAGCTCAGGGACGAAAACAACAATCTTCTTCAGACCGCCAAACGATTTCAGACATCTTTAAGCCGTGCACTTTCCATTTTGGGAATCAACCAGAGCGAAAACATCTCCAAAACAACCGGGGGAAACAGCGATCTCGCCTCCATATTCGACACTCAGGACCTTGCGTCGGGAACATTAAAGGAGACAGCGGACATAAAACAGCTCACGTCGTATCTTGAAAGCGCGGTTCAGCCCGTGGAGCAGATTGGAAAAATGCTTGAGAGCCAGGGAGAGCTCTTCTCCGACATACCGAGCATCTGGCCGGTAAAAAATGGAATCGGACACATCTCCATGGCATTCGGACAAAACATCCACCCCATCAAGGGAATCTGGTACATCCACCGCGGCATTGATTTCAGCACATACCGCAGCGGCGACGGAGTGGTGGCAACGGCAAACGGACAGGTAGCGGCAGTTGGTTTTGACAATAGTTTCGGAAACTACGTCATTATTAAGCACAAACACGGAATTTACACACGGTACGCCCACTTGGGCACAATCCGGGTACAGAAGGGTGATCAGGTCTCACAGCGCGATGTTATCGGCACGATTGGAAACACAGGTCTTTCTACGGGACCGCACTTGCACTATGAGATTCACATCGGTTCTGACGTTGTAGATCCCGCAAAATATATCAACATAAAATAGATGGCATTAATTAACGAAGACATTTCTATCAACAGCATTATAGGCAGGGGCTCCACAATCAAGGGAGACATGAAAATCAGCGGATTCATGCGAATTGACGGTGATTTGGACGGCAACCTTGAGACCACCGGCAATGTCATAGTGGGTGAGTACGCAAGAATCAACGGCAACATCACTGCAAAATCCGCAACAATCAGCGGGGTCGTGAAAGGGAACATCATCGCTCCAGAATCAGTACATCTCATGTCATCCAGCTCCGTAATAGGGGACATCCAGACACACAGGCTCCAGGCTGACAACAACGTCGTTCTCCACGGACACTGCATTTCACTCAAAGACGAAACGGCTTACGATGACGCGGTAAATTCATGGCAGGACGCGCAGGCCATCGCATCCAGGTCAATTCTGCAGAACATCCATATTTCTCTGGACAACACGGTTTTCAATTCGGATTTACACTCGGGGATTTCCATTTCAGACACCACCTTGGACGGCTCGGGTTTTTAGGCAGGGAAAAATCTGCTTATGGAAGGAGTTGACGCGTTAAGCCCGGGACTTTATTTTAGCGCAGCACAGGCAGCGGCAAATGAGGCGGCCAAAAAGGCAAATCAGGAAAAAAAGAGCCAGAAAGTAAAGAAAGCGGCTTTTTCATCGGTGTTCGAGAAATCCAGAGCCGAATACGAGCTTGAGATGGAAGGTTTGCCCCCTGAGATTGCGGGAATGGAAACCGAAGAAGCTGCGATTTTTCTTAAAGATGCGGCGGATATGGCGGCGGAAAAGCTCAAGGCCTCACAAATGCCGGAAAATTTTGCCGATTACAGAAAAAAGGTCGGCCAGTTCATGCGCTTCATCGTAAAGACCAATTTTTCGGTTGAGTCTCGCGCAAGGGCACCAAAACGCGGACGTAAGATGTCACCGCAGGTTCAGGTTGTGGTGATAAATCAAAAACTAGATGAAGTGGCCCAGTGGCTCCTGCACAGTCATTCGGACACTCTCGGTATGCTGGCGAAAATTGAAGAAATCAACGGTCTTCTGGTGGATTTGATTGCCACGTGAAAGACCTGAGCAAGGGGATAGCGATGTCAGACATTTTTGAACAGGACATTGATGCTGAAGATGAGGATATTCTGGCGCTGGAGGACAACGACGCTTCCAGCCAGGCATTTTCCAAGAATTTTGTCTTTCCCAAGGATTTGTACAAACTCAAGCTTGAGTATTCATGCGAGGGAGTTTACGCGCAGTTTCCGGAAGGGATTGAGGCAAAACCGGGTGATTACGTTCTTATCCCGACCAGATACGGCGATGACCTTGCGAAAAATCTGGGCAGGGCAGAAAAACCGATCGGCATAAAACCGAGCGACATAGTGCAGGTCTCACGTCTTGCGAACGAAAAGGACATGGAGCACGCATCCGAGCTCGTAGAAAAGGAAAACCAGGCGTTCGACATCTTCCGCGAAAAAGTGAAGGCGCATCACCTGGACATGAAGCTGATTGCCGTCCATTTTCTAGTCGGCGAACCAAAGGCACTCTTTTTCTTCTCAAGTGACAACCGGGTTGATTTCCGCGAGCTTGTAAAAGATTTGGTCTCAATCTTCAAGATGAGGATAGAACTCAGGCAGATTGGTGTGAGGGACGAGAGCCGCATTACAGGTGGACTTGGAGTGTGCGGAAGACCATACTGCTGCAATCAGGTGAGCGACAAACTGCGACCCGTAAGCATAAGAATGGCGAAGGACCAGAACCTCAGCTTGAATTCCATGAAAATCAGCGGTCAGTGCGGAAGACTTTTGTGCTGTCTGAGCTATGAGTACGACTGGTACGCGGAGGCAAGGAAAAAACTCCCCAATGAGGGAATCCGGCTCATTTACGACGGAACAAATTTCAAAGTGACCGAAGTGAACCCCATTACGTCCATGGTGAAGATGAGCGGAGAGGACGGAAGGCTCCTTGAAGTAAACGCAAAGAGATTTTTCAGAAAGGGCAGCCGATGGGAAATCAAGGACTCAATCCCTGACGAAAGATAGCAGGGCGAGTCCAAAAAAATGGGAACCTCTAAAAACTTCTCTTTTTAGAGGCAACTCTGAAAATGC
>DFKI01000122.1 GCA_002373325.1 Treponema sp. UBA3649 | reverse complement strand
GTTGTGGACGAGCGGGTTCTACGCGAATACGGTGGGACTGTATGCAAGCCGAGATACGATAACGAGATATATAAGGAATCAGGGAAAGAATGAGAAAGAATATAGAAAAATTTATGAGGGACAGCCGGAGCTTGATTTTGGGGTGTAGCGTGAGATCAAACGATACCCCGACGCTCTGCGTCGGGGAGCTTCATTCCGAATTCAATAGTTTGACCTCAAATATATCGCTTCCACTTTCCTGCGCAATAGCCGGCGGATCGTTGTCCAAGCTTCCATTAACTTGATACATCCATTCTTTGCTGGCGGCCATCTCAATGGGTTTTGAAGTGTTTTCATCAAGTTGTATTCTGTAGCACCCCCCTTTCCTATGGTAACAAGCACCTGACTATAGCTGTCTATCGTTTTATCTTGTTTATTTACTCTGATTGAAAGAGTGTTTTTGCTTTCAAAAACTGGAGGAGGAAAATCCTCTTTGAATCACCAGGCTTTTTCATTGCGGCCCCCTCTTTGTTTTATATCAAACGGTATAACACGGACAAGGGACTTTTTCAAGCCTGAAGTTAAAATTCAATCCAAGTGCCTTCCGTGTTCAAGTACCATTGTGAAAGGGCAGTCTGAGAGGCCGGGTTATACCATGCGAGCCCGCCGTCCTCATTCAGGAAAACAAGATGCTCGTCGCTTACCGCCATCTTTTTTGGAAGGGCAGAGGTTCTTCTGTAGACCCTCACTTTTCCGCTGTCCAATTCGTATGCGTAAATCTGGGATTTTCCAAGATTTGTGTAAAGCACTGAAGACTCAAGCTGAACAAAGGCATTCATATCCTCTGCATTAAAACGGAGAAGCACCTTTGATTTTCTCTGTGTTGGATAGTACTGATAAACCTGCGTCACCGTGTTTCCGTCATAATCTGCAAGCGCAAGTCCATAGATGTTCTTGTCCTCGCTCATGTCTGCATCCACAGCGAAAGAAGCGTAACCGTCAACTTTGAGCGGAACAGTCTCTCCCGTAGAAAGATTTTTTGAAATCAGCGCGGAGTCAATCTCACCGGATGCGGATTTTGCCACATAGACAAGTTTTGAGGAAGCCATGAAAGCGTCCTCAACCGTAGTTCCCGAGTAGAGGCTCACGTTCTTGCTGTTGTCCAGATTCAGCCTGCCCACCTTTGAGCTTGCGAGCACATAGACAAAATTGCGGTCGAAAACATGTGCGTTAAGAATATTGCTCTTCGGTGCGAAAATGGCTCTCGGAGTTCCTGGTGCGGTCTCTGAAAGGCTTACCACCTGCACTGATTTTTTATCCTTCTTTGACCAAAGGACAGCCGTTGACTCATCCGCGATTATCAAATCCGTGTGTCCCGAATTCTCTCCGACTTTTACGATTGTTCCGTCATAGGCCACCCTGTAGATTCCGTCCTTCGTGAGAAGATAAATCTTTTTGTTGAAAGAAGTTATGTCGCGGATTGCCTGGTACATCCTTTTGGTCAGGAGCCGTGTGCCGAGCTTCTCACCCTGATTTTTCGCCTCATATACCGTTCCGTCCGAAGTTCCGAACAGCATCTGTTTGCCTCCGATGTCAGCACATGACGTTACACTTTTTCCCGGAAGCTCAGAATTTGAGAATTTGCATATTTCAAGGGCCGTCACAGAGTTTGAGAGACCTTCAATTTTTGCCCCCAGTTTTTCCTCTCCAAGCTCATAAAGCACGGTGCCGTCAGTTTCAGTTGATGTGTAGTAGATTTTTGAGTTGTCCTGTGAGACGAGAATCCTTGGGCTTGTGGCTGAGATGCTGCAAACCGTGGATGCCGTTTTTGCGTCCAGAATCGTGATAAGTCCTCCCTTTACCCCCGCGATGAATCTGTTCGCATATTTCTCGCCGAAAAGGACAGTCTGTTTTATTCCCGATGATGTGCTGAGTGTTTTCTGCACAACAAGTTTCTGCATATCAAAATAGAAGATTTTTCCAGATTTTTCGCTGTAAAGAATCGCTGCCTTCTCAGAGTTGCTTGTTGCAATCATGCTGATTTTTTCAGACGGACTGTCGGACTGTTTCAGAAGCTTTCCGGTCATCGCGTTCAAGATGTAGAATCCGTTCACACCCGATGTCGTGATAAAAAGAAATCGCCCCCTTGCAGAGTAAGAGATTGAAAGTATTGGATCCGAAAACTGCTTTGTGAATTTTTTTGATGCAGTGGCCCAGTCCATGACTTCCACCCGGTTGATTTCGTTTCCATCGCTCGCCGAGACAGCCACGTCATTGTTCGCAGGATTCACAGCCATGTCGCTTATCTTCAAATCGGTAATCTGGTAATGCTCTCCCATACCGTCCGCGGACCATTTGATTAAAAATCCGTCCTCGCCCGCAGAGTAAAATCCGTCCTTTTGGGCTGTGGGCACAATCTTCACGACCTTCCCGTTATGAGGTTCCGCTGAAACCTGAGGATGTTGTGCAAAAGCTGCCGTCGTAAAAAAACAACAGAGTGCAGCCATAAGAATCCTGAAAAAATCTACATGTCCAGTTCTCATAAAACGTCTCCTTGATTCCCTTACCTAATAAAATACCGTATATCGCCGATTATGGCAAGTACGAGAAGCCCCCCGATGAGAGCAATTCCCACAAATTGTATATAATAGAGGACTTTTGGATGCATTTTTTTTCTTGCGACAAGCTCAATCAGCGCGAAAAGTATGAGTCCGCCGTCCAAAATAGGAACTGGAAGAAGGTTCGTAAGAAAAAGCGACAGAGAAATCATGGCCAAAAGCTGCAAAGTGCTGATTATTCCGATTTTGACTCCTTCCTTGAAGCCGTCCTGTACCGTGCTCCCGAGTATCTGTGTGATTCTTGCGGGTCCTGAGACTGCGTTCGTGATGTCCACACCCTTG
Source organism: Treponema sp. UBA3649 (assembly GCA_002373325.1). Taxonomy (GTDB): domain Bacteria; phylum Spirochaetota; class Spirochaetia; order Treponematales; family Treponemataceae; genus Treponema_D. The sequence continues at coordinate 2,075 of DFKI01000122.1, read as the reverse complement.
AAAAGAGTCGCAATCCCCCGGAGTGTCATTCCCAGCATGGAGAAAGTCTGTCTCCCACCTTCGACAATCGCGGGGAAAAATCCGTATGGCCCGTAGTGTCTTTCCGTAACTGAGTTTTTATCCGAGACTATGCCGAGCCTTCCTATTCCCGTGGATTTATCAAGCTCGGTCTGAACCTTTATCTCAAGAGTCTTCCCGTCGCGCTCAACCGTGACAGAGATTTCCTCTCCACCATGAGTTGCCGTGAACGCAGCTATGTCACTGAAATCTTCCATGGGCTGTCCGTTCATGGAGATGATTTTGTCACCGCTTTTCATTCCGGCATCGTGGGCTGGGGAAGGAAGATCCGCGTATTCCTCGGTCTCGTCGGTCATTTTCACCGTGGTTCCAGCACTTTTGTATGTGTATCCGATTGTCGCTATGACAAAAAAAGCGATGAACGCAAAAATCAGGTTGAAAAATGGTCCTGCGAACGCTATGAGAATCCTTTTGAACGGGTGGGTTCCGTAAAACGAGTCCTTGTCACCGTGGATTTCGGTCAATCCTGCCTCAAGAGCCGTCCTGTAATCGTTCTCACCCTTCATCGCGCAGTAACCGCCAAGAGGAATCAGTGAGATTCTGTAGTCGGTCTGGCCAATCGTTTTGTGCAGGAGAACCGGTCCCATTCCTATGGAAAATGCCTCCACCTTTACTCCGACCGCTCGTGCCACAAGAAAATGTCCGAGTTCATGGAAGAAAACCAAAAAGCTCAAGCCCAGTATGCCCAAAACAATCGTCATTTGCGCTCCTCCATCCGGTTTTTCACTTTCTCCGCAATCTTTCTGGCATCAGAGTCTGCCTTCATCACAAGATTCAAATCCGACGGATGCAAGGTCCAGTCATTTTGCAGCGTTTCCTCCACAATCCGGGGAATCTGCAGGAAGGAAATCTTTTTTTCGATGAAAGCCGCCACAGCCACCTCATTCGCTGCGTTGAATGCAATCGTGTATGAAAAGCCTTTTTTCGCACACTCATAAGCCAAGGACAACATGGGAAAATCATCGAGCCGGGGAGGGTAGAAAGTCATCTCTTTTCCGAAAAGATCAAAGGGTTTAAGATAATTTTCTTTGATTTCAGGCCACACGAGAGCTCCGAAAATGGGATGCCTCATGTCCGGATCACTTATCTGGGCGTAAACCATTCCGTCCCTTGTCTGGATGAGCGAATGTACCAGACTCTGCGGGTGTACGGCAACCTTTACGTTATCCGGGGAAATGTCAAAAAGCCTGACCGCCTCAATCACTTCAAGTCCCTTGTTCGCAAGACTTGCCGAGTCCACGGTGATTTTAGGTCCCATTTTCCACGTGGGATGCCTGAGAGCGTCATCGACAGTCACTTTCTCAAGCTGAGTCCTGTCAAATGTCCTGAAAGGTCCGCCGCTTGCCGTTATGATTATGGATTTTAGATTTTCCTTTCCCGCCTGATTTATCAGATTGAAGATTGCGCTGTGCTCGCTGTCCACCGGAATGATTCTCGCATTATTTTCCGCCGCAATTTTTTTTACCACCGGCCATGCCATGACCACTGTTTCTTTGTTCGCAAGGGCCAAATCCATGCCTTTTTTTAGAACGAGAACCGACGGCACAAGACCTGCTGAACCTGCGATTCCGTTTACTGCGATATCCGCTCCGCAAGAGTCTATGAGTCGCTCAAGTCCCTCTGTTCCATCCCTTGCAAAGCATGTTCCTTCACATGAGAATTCCCTGCAAAGTTCATTGAGTGCATTTTCATTTTTACCGACCGAAAGACCGCAGACCTCAAAACTGTCCCGCATGTTCCTTACGATGTCCAATGTCTGGCTGCCTATTGACCCTGTACAGCCCAAAACCAAAACCTTTTTCATTTTCATCACTTGGACCGCTCTGTTTTTTTTCTATGAATTCCCGATTCCGTACATCAGTGAGACAAGCGCATAATACAGTGGAGCCGCCATCAATATGGAGTCGATTGAGTCAAGGAGTCCTCCGCGCCCCGGGATGATTTTTCCACTGTCCTTTACTCCCGATGAGCGTTTGAACACCGATTCTGAGAGATCC
>DFKI01000114.1 GCA_002373325.1 Treponema sp. UBA3649 | reverse complement strand
CAGGAGAGATTGCCGGATCAAGTCCGGCAATGACATAAGATCAAGTCCGGCAATGACACAAGACCAATCCGGCAATGACATAAGACTAATCCGGCAAGGAAAAATTCTCGGGAAATTTATAATAAATGTGAAACTCGACATTCGGGCTATATAATATCACATATTTTCTTGACAATCCGGGCTTATGACCGTAAAATTTAAGGGAGCGGGAAAAATCTGCCGATAAAATTTCAAATGGGGGACAAAATGGGGATTAGAAAGATTTTTTTTATTTTTAGCGTCGCAATGGCTTCTGTTCTGATTGCCTCCTGCAAGACCACAGAGCCTGTTTCTGTGGATCAGGGCAAGGTTTCTGTCCTTTTCAAGCAGTATTACAAGAGCGAGGCCGACACCAGTGCGGAAAGGGCAAGGTATTACGTTGCGTCTCTTGAGGAAGGAAAATACGACGAGGTTCCTGAGCTCATGGAGGAATCTCATTTTCCGACAGGCACCACAATCACGCAGATGGAAAGGGACTCGGAGCTTTTGAGGGGATTCGTTCCCGGAGGAGTCCTTGTTGAAGCTGATCAGGATGACGTTATGTGCCTCAAAGTCTATTACGAGAGAAAATCAGTCACACTGACATTCAATCTTGAGGGCGGGACAAATTCCAAGGGAAGCAAGGTCTCCAAGATGACGGGGCTTTACGGTTCCTCCCTTGACGTAGAGAAAAAGCTTGACATAGGAGACTGCTATTTTGCAAGAATCATGCAGTGGCCCTCCACGTTTCCTCCTGATGACGCAAGCTATACGGTTCCGGTCGCTCCCTTGTCCGAGATGATTTCCGAGACTGATCTTGACGGAGGATTTTTTATCCGCGTTGTTGACGGAAAGGAATGTCGTGTTGAGGTGAGTCCCGTAAAGATGGCAGGCAGGGAAGTGACGCAGGTGCTCTATTACGACGTGATGGGAGAGAATCCGAGTCATTTTCAGGGCAAGGTGAGAATTCCTTCTGAAGGTGAGGTGGAAGACTGGAGACCCGTGGAGAGCGTGAGCTGGTTCGAGGCCGTCCTTTTCTGCAACAGACTTTCTGTGAGGGAGGGACTTGAGCCTGTCTATATCATCGCATCATCATCCGATCCCGCGTACTGGGGGGAGATTCCCGAGGATGAGGAGAGCGAGACCCTTCCCGTGTGGAACAAAATCATCATGAAAAAAGAGGCTTCGGGTTACAGGCTCCCAACCGAGGCTGAGTGGGAATATGCTGCCCGAGGGGGAAATGCAAGCAGGAGCAAGACGTCTGATTCCGAAACCGACTTTGAGTTTTCCGGTGCGGACAGCCTTGATGAGATTGCATGGTACCTTGACAACAGCGACGCGAGGACTCATGAGACGGGACTAAAAAAGCCGAATGAGGCGGGACTTTACGACATGAGCGGAAATGTCTATGAGTGGTGCTGGGACTGGTACGAGGAATACATCCCTGACGATGTTTCAAATCCCGTGGGCGGATATTCCGGGGACTACCGCGTGAAAAGGGGAGGCTGTTACTACACGGGTCTCAACAGCGAGGACATGTCATGCTCGGTGGACATGAGAAGCACGAACGCGCCCTACAAAAGGACAAGCGGCTACGGATTCAGGGTCGTGAGATCCGGCTCAGAGTGACAGGAATCTTCTGAAAATGCAGATTTTTCATGCGGGTCTAAATCAAAGCGCGTTTTTTTCCGATAATCAAGGAAACTTCGGTTTGTCTTCTCGTGCGGACCGGAAATCCCTTAGAAAAGTTTTATAGGAAAAAACTAAGGCGAGGAAAAATGGAAAAGGAATCTTCTATAAAAATATCACTCAGGCTGATTTTTCTGTACTTGTTCATAATTGTGTTCGGAACCTGCCTGTGCGCGTTTATCTATTCGCTCTATTCCCTGTGTACGAATCTTGTGGCGGGGGAAAAGCTGCCGTTTTTCAGCCTGCCCTATTTTATGAGCGGCATACTGATTTTTCTTCCCTTCGTCCTGATTTTGAGCGGTCTTTTCATGTGCTTCTATCTGATTCGGCATCCCGTGAAATCTGGACTTCCGGTCCTCACTTACGGGGCTCTCTACATGGCTGCGTGGATTTTCCTCATGCCATTGAATTTCAACTATCTTCAAAAAATGGTCCAGGGAAAAGCCACCGTGGAAAAATCAAGCCAGAAACTTTCCGAGGGATATTTCAGGCAGGGAAAAAGCGGAAATATCTTCTATTATACTGATGTGACCCGCGACAATCTGGGGGACGGTGTTTGCATCGACATGGGCTCTCCTGACAAAGAGGTGTACACTTTCAGCGGCGTTGATTTGAGCTCGTCCAAACTAAGCGGCGACGTATTTTCCGACGTTCTGATTCAGGAGACCGTGGATATGCCGAAAACCATGTCCGTGCTTGCGAAATGGTTCTCCACTTTTATGAACATAGCGAAAACAGCGTTCTCGGGCGGATTTTTCTCATGGCTTTGTTTTGCCTCAATCAGTCTGGCACTTGTCTCGGTCGTGGGACTTGCGCGTCTTTCCAGGTGGAGACTCAAAAACGCTCTCTGGGTCGTAATCGCATCTCTTGGCATAATCGTTCTGAACGTGCTCATCTACACGAATACTTTCTTTGAGCCGGTCTCCGCTTTTCTCGAAGGTGCGGTCTCAAAAATCCCCCAGGTGAAAAATCCTCTCGTGGTTTTGGTCAATTTTGTGATTTTCATTCTTTTCATCATAATCGGGCTTGTCTCTTACGGAAAGTTCAGGAAAAAAGCCAGGGATGAGGAGATGGATCCATACGGAGGGGAGTACGCATGAAAAGGACGATAACAATCATTTTAGTATACGCGCTGTTGATTTTTGCAATCTGCATGGGAGCTACCTTCGCATACCGTCCGCTGCCAGTCTTGGTTCCAGAGGATGTCGGCTCATTCCGCTTTGTACGTGGCATGAGGTGGTTCATTGAATTCATTCCGTCCATTTTTTTGAGCGGATTCATAGTCTCCTGTTCTGTTGTCTGGAAGGGAAGGGACGAGAGCTGCAAAAAAAGATTCTCTCCTGCCATGGCGAGCAGATTCGGACACGTGATGGGGATCTCCATTGTTCTTGTCGCACTTATGATTTTCTGTCAGGAGATTTTCTTACCGATGTTCAATCTGAGGTATGAGACTCTTGTGGGAGCACCCGCTGAGCTTCAGGAGGCAAAGAGCAAGGCAAGGACTCTTCTTAATACCGAGCAGCCCGAGCTTGCGTATCAACATGCACTGAGGGCGGACATGATTTCACATCACGACGAGGAGTCCCAGGAACTTCTCCGACTTGCCGAGAATGCCGTGGACATTGCGCACGACAAGGCCCTGCATTATTATGACAACGATTCCTCTTCCGAAAGAGATTTGACCGCCGATGAGCTTAAGCCGCTTTTCGCGCATGACCATAACTACAAGGCTCTGGAGCTTTTGAAAAAAAGTCAGGAGGCTCTTGAGCAGAAGGACTGGTTTACGGCTCACTATTGGGCGACTCTTACCATACAGGCATCCGACGGTACGGACACATCGCTTCAAATTGCGAAGAAGATAGCGACGGACGCGTGGAATCAGATGCGGGTTCCTGTAAGAAAAGGAAACGATGAGCTTGTGGACTATTACACTCGCAAGATGGCTGCATACGAGGCTTTGCAGGCAGGAAACGTGAGCGACAGTCTTTTGGCCTACTATGCATTCAAGGAACTTGCCGATGAAGGACACGGGGAGGAACCTGACATTGAGCGCTTTCTGGGACTTGCCGAGGAAGCCGTTGAGAACGAATATTTCTTTATCGACGAGACAGACAACATGGCGAATCTGGAGAGGGCACATAACATCTATTTTTCACTTGACGACTCTGTGACCGGAACCACCAGCATCTATTTTATCAAGGGAGTTATGGATTTGCGGAGGGACAACCATGTGATCCGCTATCTTGACGGACTTACGGTCGCGACTTTTTCCAAGAGCGGAAAATTCATAAGGTCCATGTATGCCCCGGTCGCCAAGGTAATCTCCCAGCCTCTCTCAGGTTTTTCAGACGATGCCCTTTCAAGCCACGGATTCTCATCAGACTGGAAGAACATACCGCTCATCATGCTTCAGGCCGTGGACAGGGAATCTAAGGGTCTTGTTGTGAGCCCCTATTACTCATACGTGAACACAAATCTTCCGAGGGAAATCCTTGAGAAGGAGGGACTTGTCGGTGCTCCTCTCGGCTCCCTTGATGTGGAGGTTCCTCTTGAGGTTCAGGACCAGCTGCGTGAGAATGTAATCCACCGTCTGCCGGAAAAAAGAATCATCATGCTTCCCATGCCCTACAGCGATTTTATCACGTTCGACAACGCCTCCGACGGACCTTCTAAAATGGATCTCTTCTCTCTTTTCACCTTTGTCCGCAAAGCCAAGCGCTACGGATTCTCGGTGGAAGTTTTCTCGAAGAGTCTTTTGGGAAGGGGACTCTACCCGCTGCTTCTCCTTTCCCTGATGATTTTTGCCGCGTCAATCGGATGGAACTACAGGGTGGAGGACATGACGAACTTCAAATTCCGGTGGATTTTCCTTATCCCTGTGTTCGGGGGCATAATCTATCTTTTGATGAGCGTCGTGAACTATCTCTATGACATGGTGAATTATGTTCTGGTCGGTGCGTTCGGTGGAGCCGCATTTATTGTCGCTGCCGTACTCTACGCGCTTTTGCTTTTTGTGATGTCGCTCTTTTTCCTTGCGCGTCGTGACTGATTTTTTTGCGGACTGTATATGAAAGAAAGAATCTTGGTGAAGGGATTTTCCACGGAAAGGGACGGACTTAGAATTCGCGGATGGATGTTCACTCCTAAAAAAAGCGATGGAAGAAAACTCAAGCCAGTCATAATCAGCCACGGATTTATGGCGAACCACAAGATGTGCAAGTCCTACGCGAAGATTTTTGCACGCTGGGGATATGCTGCTTTCATCTTTGATTTTTGCGGCGGGTGCGTCGTGGGAAAGAGCGAGGGAAAGACCACCTGCATGACAGTCCTTACCGAAACGGATGATTTACATTCGGTCGTGCGCTACGTTCAGTCCCTTGATTTTGTGGAGTCCTCCGAGTTGATTTTGATGGGATTAAGTCAGGGAGGATTCGTCTCTGCGTTGCTTGCTTCAAGGCTTCAGGAGCAGGTAAAAAAATTGATTCTCTTTTATCCGGCTCTGTGTCTGAACGATGATGCAAAACGCGGGCAGATGGTCATGGCGAAATTCGATCCGGAAAATCTTCCCGACGTGATTCAGTGCGGACCCATGAAGCTTGGAAAGTGCTATGTCGAGGCCGTAATCAACATGGACATAATGGAAGAGATTTCATCCTACCGGGGACCTGTGTGCATAATCCACGGTGATTCGGACAATCTCGTGAGACTTGAGTATTCCGAAAAAGCGATTGCCGCGTATCGAAAAAATGGTGATGAAAAATCAGTTTTGAAAAAGCAGCTTTTTGTCCTTAACGGTGCGGGCCATGTTTTCAACAAGATTGGCGACTACCATGCGATGAACATCGTGGAGCAGTTTCTGAACGGGATGTGCGAGATTCTTGAGATTGACGTGAAAATCAAAAGCAGGACTGAGACCAAGGAGAACGGAATCCGGCTTGAGACGACTCTTTTCAAGGGTGAGGCGAAAGGACCGTTTTTCAGCGGAAAGATTCAGGCGGGCGCTCAGGACGTGCAGCAATGGAAGGGAAGGAATCCTTTGAGTCTTTGCTCGAACTACGTCATAAAGGGACCTGACTCAAGCGGACAGAGACGTATGCTTTCGGTCAGCAATTTCAGTTGTGACGGCGTGAACTGGGCCCGTACAATCAAAACGGACTCACCCGTGCTCAGGGAACTCGGCGTGGAAAAATATTGCCAGATGGTCATGGAGTACAGGGACTGCGGACCCTTGGTGAGGCTTTTCACCATGAGAGAGGAAAATCACTAGTCCAGATAATCGGGGCGAATTATGAGACCGGAAGATTACAAATATCATTTTACCACGGGACTCGGATGGATGAACGATCCGAACGGACTTGTTTTTAAGGACGGAATCTACCACCTTTATTTTCAATACAATCCCGGGCGGCTGGACTGGGGCGACATCGGATGGGGACACGCATTTTCCAAGGATTTAATCCACTGGACGAACCACGGTCTTGTCCTTCCCCCCGATGATGACGGCATGATTTTTTCTGGAAGCGCGATTTCAAACGGCGATGAGATTTTGTGCTACTACACCGAGGCTGGAAAATCATTCTCACAAAAACTTGTGCGAAGCACGGACGGCGGAAAGACCCTTGTAAAGGATAAAAATTTTTGCGTCCCCACAATCTGCAGGGAAAACCGTGACCCGAAAGTTTTTTACCATGAGGCTACATCCGCATACATAATGATTTTGTGGCTTGAGGAAAATGATTTTGCAATCCTCCGCTCTGAAAAAGCCGACGGACATTTTGAGCTGACCCAGCGCTTCACGTTGCCCGGCGGATTCGAGTGTCCCAATCTTTTTGAGCTCGGCGGCACTTGGTTCGTGTGGACTGCCCACGGATATTATTACCCCGGGACTTTCGACGGATTCACATTTTCATGGAGCGGAAAAAAACACGAGGCATTCGCGGATTCCATTCCTTATGCGGCACAAGTTTTCTCTGGCACTGACGAGTTGGTTTTAATTCCCTGGCTCAGAATAGAGGACTCAGGCACTCCCAAAAAATGGAACGGAATCATGGGCATTCCGAGAAGGCTGGAGCTTGTAAAAAAAGACTGCGGCACGCTGATTTCAATGCAGCCGTTTTTTTATGAGAAAGGAAAGACGTGCGACTCCGACATAAGCGACGCGAACATCCGTGAGTACACTTCAGGCTGTGGGACAAAACTTCACGTGGAGGTCCTTCCGTGAAAATGGAGCAGAATGCAAAGCCCGTAAACTATCAGAAGATGATGGACTCGGTCCTTGAGGAAATCAGCGCGGGAAAATCCAGGCCCAGGCTCCTTCTACATGCCTGCTGCGGTCCCTGCTCGACTTATGTGATTGAGTATCTTTCGAAGTATTTTGACATCACGGTTTATTTTTACAATCCGAACATTCATCCGCGCATGGAGTACGACAAGCGGCTTGAGTCCATGAAAAAATTTGTCACTGAATTTCCTGAGGCGGTAAAGAATCAGGTCAGGTTCGTTGAGGAAATCTACGACGCGGAGGATTATTTTTCTGCTACAAAAGTTCTTGAGGAGCCTGATTTACAGAGCGAGGGGGAGCGAGGGGAAAGATGCCGCAGATGCTATGAGTTCCGCATGAAAAAATCCTGGGACTACGCGGAGAAAAACGGATTCGATTATTTTACGACGACCATCTCAATCAGCCCGTGCAAGGACGCAAAAAAAATCAATGAGATCGGGCTTGCGTTAAAGAGCGACAAGGGTGTAAAATATTTAGTGGCGGACTTCAAGAAACGCAACGGATTTTTGAGGAGCCTTCAGCTGAGCAAGGAATACGGACTTTACAGGCAGACTTATTGCGGCTGCGTCTATTCCATGCAAAATCAAAGGACCTGCGAAAAATCAGAGGAGCATCAGTGTGTGTTCGCCTTGTGACGGGGCGGGGGAGGCAAGAGGAAGATTATGGCTACATTCAAATCTTTGGACGAGGCGCGTGAGTATTTTACTGCCGACAGATTCGCAACGAGCAACGGCGCTTATATTGACGAGCTGGATGAGGAGCACAGTCTCTGCTCTCTTTTAATCACTGAGAGTCACCGGAATGCGAACGGGGGAGTGATGGGCGGCGTTATCTTTACGCTTGCTGATTTTGCATTTGCCGTTCTGAGCAACCATATCCACAAGCCCACTGTGGCGCAGCAGGTGAGCGTGAATTTCTTAAGCGCGCCGAAAGGGACAAGGCTGATTGCAAGGGCCACATGCCGTAAGAACGGACGCTCCACGATGATTGTGAACGTGGACATAAGCGACGACACAGGACGTGACGTGGCTCTCTTTGTCGCGACAGGATTCAAGCTTTAATAGTCTCCCGGCTTTTACTTGATAATGGCACTTCGAGAAATGCATTTGAAGTTATTTTTTCGAACTTCCTGTCGAGTTCAAGAGTATGAGATTACAAAGTTTTTTGACGTCGCATTTTCGTGGTTCAATAAAGAACTTGCAATTTGGTATCAATTTGGTTTATAATTTATGTTAAAGAGGCGTAAATATGAATCAGTCTGCTTTTAGTGTCAGGATGGACAGTCAGTTGAAAAAAGAGTTTTCTCTGATTTGCGAAGATTTTGGAATGCCAGTTTCTACGGCTTTTACTTTATTTGCAAAGGCTGTTGTCAGAGAGCATAGAATTCCGTTTGAAATCAGGAGTGATTTGCCTAATAGTCTTACCAGGCAGACGATTGAGCTTGCGGAAAATGGAAAGGAACTCCATGGACCGTTTTCCAGTATTTCCGATTTGAGGGCTTCATTAGATGCTTGAGCTTGTTTATACAACTCAATTCAAAAAAGATTATAAACTTGCTCAGAAGCGTCATGTGGATATTGAAGAACTTTTTAAGGTTATAGCTATGCTTCAAAATCAGCAAGTATTGCCCGAAGAGAAAAAAGACCATGCGTTGGCCGGTAATTACAAAGGGTACAGAGAATGTCATGTCCGTTCAGATTTGCTCTTGATATATAAAGTAAGGGAAAAGCAATTGGAATTGATTCTTTTTAGGACGGGAACTCATTCTGATTTGTATTAGGCAATCTATAAAAACTGAAGTCTTTAGAGGTTCCCATTAGAGATTCAAAATGTACCTCAAAAAAGTGTCGTGATCAAATCCGCTTGTTAAAACAATTTTTTGCTTTTGGCTTAACTTTCACTTCCCGGATTCCGATAAAGAAGTAAAGGAGGTTGCCTATGTATGCGAATGATATCAGTTTGAATGCATCTTCGTACCAGACTGTCTTTAGGTCGGGTTTTGGACGGATTTATGTTCCCGTAAAAGATAACGTCACGGTTTACACGCAGTTCGAGCATGTTCGCGGCACACCTGCGGATAAGGGAGAGAGGGGAGTTTCCGTTGACAGAATCAGGATTTTGAACACGCTGATTGATCACCTTGTTTCGTTGAAAAAGAGCGAGGATTTGGAAACCCAGGAGACACCCCTGACCGACCGGCAGATGGATTCCATGATTGCCTCTTATCAGAAGCAGATAAAGAGCGTCGTTGCGGCTGCGTCTCTTCCCGGAACATACGGAATCGCGGGACTCATGCCGGAGCCTGGTGCGATTTTCAATCTTACCGCCTGATGGTGTGTCATTGCCGTGCCTGATGATATGTCATTGCCGGGCTTGACCCGGCAATCTCTTTTTATAGGGATTATCGGGTCGAACCCGATAATGACAGGGGCTTTCTTGGAAAAACGTCTTTTGTTTTAACGATTAAAATTTAGGTTTTTATATTTGAGATTCAGAGTCTCCGAGGGATGATTAGTTTTGTCCCCGGGGACTTTTTTATTTGATTTTCATTCCGCTTCTGCCATATTGTCTCATCGCGTGCCTGACGGGTTGTCATTGCCGGGATTAACTTTGTGTCATTGCCGTGCTCCGACACGGCAATCTCTTTTTTTTGGGGATTATCGGGTCGAGCCCGATAATGACAGTAGCCGCAACGATAATGACGGGAACTTGTATGTAATTTAATGGGATTGCTTGTTTAAGAAAAGGGCTTTTTGGGACATCTAGGACTTGGGTATTTGCAAATCCACGTCGTGTGTCTTTACAAATACCCCGGCTACATTCGCTGTCGCCACCATCCGTGGTGGCTTTTCCTCCCACCTGGTCGGCGCTCATTCCGCTTCAAGTCCTAGAAATCTCTTGTATGTAATTTAACTGGATTGTTTGATTAAAAAAGACTGGATTTGGGACATCTAGGACTTGAACCTAGGACCAAGGGATTATGAGTCCCCTGCTCTAACCAACTGAGCTAATGTCCCATGTTTAGTCAGTATAGCAAAAAATCGGGGCTCAGTCAAGGACCGCATATCAAAAAATGTGTTTTTTTTCGGAGGTACTTCTACAAATCAAAAATCTTCTATATAATTGTGCGAAATCAAGGTGAGGTTTAGATGAAGATGCGGAATAGATTTGTGGGGAAGGCGGTTTTCCCTTTGATTTTGTGCTTTCTTTTTCCGTGCTTTTCGTGCAGGGATGAGGAGAGGGAGGAGTTCGTGAGGATTGACGCGGCTCAGGAACTTGACAGGCTGCAGAAAGAGAACGAGACTCTGATACGGGAAAACGAACTGATGAAAAATCAGAACATAACGGAAAGCCGTCTCAGCGGAAAGATTGAGTATTTTTACACGCGGAAGGACTATGAGATGGCAAAGTCCTATCTGAACGTGTTCATGGATTTGTTCCCTCAGTCGCAGAAGATTTCCATCTATCATGAGTATTATGGAGTCATTCAGGAATTTGAAAAGGATGAGGAGGAAAAGCGGCTCCTTGATTTTCAAAAGCTGCAGGCGGATAACACTGGAATTTGGACGGTGGAGAATTTTACCGACCAGAACGGAAATCCCACGGACAGAAAATTCATCACGACAAGGGAGGTTCTTTCCGGCACGTATTCGGACGTGAGCTTTGACGCCGCGACTTTTTCGGCTGATTTTATAATCGTCTCAAAATCAAATTTCGCGCTGAGGATTTTTGAGCGGGGAAACAAGGAGCCGGTTTCTGGAAATGCAAGGACTCCCGTGAAGTACAATATTCAGGTTGTGGGTGCGGACGGAAAATCATACTCGTTTGCGGCGAGAAACACGTCGGACAGAATCTTGTTCGGGTCCATGCCGTCGTCAAGGGTTCACGACATCCTGATGCAGGGAGGAAAAATCAGCTTCAAGCTTACTACATCGAGGGACGGCTATAATGTGACCTATACTTTTTCCATTCCCAACGCTCAGTGCTACAACACGGCTTTCCGGCTCTTGAACGCAAAATAAAAAAAGGACACCCCGAAGGATGCCCTTTTGTACGATCAACTCGCTCTATGCTGCACTAAAGACTACTGCAACAGAGAAAGAACGTTCTGTGAAGACTGGTTGGCCTGTGCAATCATTGCTGTTCCTGCCTGCTGGAGGACCTGGTTCTTTGTGAACTCGACCATCTCCTTAGCCATGTCGGAATCGCGGATGCGGCTCTCAGATGCCTGGAGGTTCTCTGCACCAATGTCGAGTCCCTCAACAGTCTTCTCAAGGCGGTTCTGATATGCACCGAGGTCAGCTCTCTGCTTGTTGATCTTCTTGATTGCCTCATCGAGAGTTCCGATTGCGCGGTTTGCATCATCGGGAGCTGCGAGAGAAAGAATCTCCTCTGTTCCAACGTTGCGGAGTCCGAGAGCAGCTGCAGACATAGTTCCGATGAAAACCTGTGTTCTCTGATCCATGTTTGCGCCGATGTGGAGCCACATAGAAGCTGTAACATTGTTCTCTCCGGTGGGGCGAGCGAAACGTCCTGTCAGCATGTTCATGCCGTTGAACTGGGCGTGTGATGCAACACGGTCAATCTCTGCGATCAGTGAAGAAACCTCAACCTGGATCATGATGCGGTCTTCGTCAGTGTAGATTCCGTTGCTTGACTGAATTGCAAGCTCGCGGATTCTCTGAACGATGTCCTCAGTCTCCTGGAGGTATCCCTCAGTTGTCTGGATGAAAGAGATTCCGTTCTTTGCGTTCTCAGAAGCCTTGTTCAAGCCACGAATCTGGCTGCGCATCTTCTCAGAAACTGCGAGACCAGAAGCATCGTCACCGGCGCGGTTGATTCTCATGCCGGATGAGAGCTTCTCCATGTTCTTCTGTGTGCTGACTTCGGTCAGTCCTTCAGAACGCTGTGCAAACATAGCACTCA
>DFKI01000019.1 GCA_002373325.1 Treponema sp. UBA3649 | reverse complement strand
AATAGTCGGCATAGTAGATGATTTTGCCGTGATCCGCCATGACCACGATATTCTCCCGGTTCAGCGACTGATTCTGATTCAGGGCCGCGTGCTGCATCTCCATCTTTTTTGAGTATGTTCCCGTCACCAGATTGTCCTCGAAAAAAAAGAGTCCGAAACTCATGGCCACACCCACAAGCAGAAGTGGAGCCGTAAACCGAAGAAGCGAAATGCCGGACGCAAAAACAGCAAGCAGCTCATTTCTCGCGTAAAGATCGCTCAGCATATAGGCGGTCGCAAAAAGCATGGCGATTGGAACAGCATACCAGATTGTTTTCGGAACATAATACCAGATGATTTTCATCACGGTCGCAAACGGCACGTTATGTGAGATGTAATTCCAGAGATTCATAAGAAGGTCAGTCAGACAAAGGATGAGGACAAAGAAAAAAAGCGAGCCTAAAAAAATCCCGGCGAATTTTTTAAGCATATAGGAAATCAGTTTCATTTTCTACGCAACCTCAGGTAAAGAAGGAATCCGAGAATCCCTATGAAAATATTCGGACCCCACATCATCCAAAATCCGTCGTAGCCGCCCCTCAGACCGAAGAGCTGTCCCAAAATCGTAGCCGCCCAATACATCACCGAAATGATGATTCCGAAAATGAGTCCCAAAGTTTGTCCGTCCCTGCGACCAAAGACAAGAGCTAAAGGAAATGCCAGAATCGCAAAAAAGATTGAGCCGAATGGAATGGAAAACTTTTTGTGGTACTCAAGCTCGTAGATGTTCATCTGTTTTTTTGAGAGCTCATTTTCCTTCTTCAAATCCTCTATCCTTTTGTGCAGGTCGTAGGATGTCATCTCACGCGGAGAGACGTTCTGTGATGATGACGTAATCAGGGACTCGAACATGTTGAGCCGCATCGAATCAGATTTCACCACATCGTAATTTGACTTGTCGTTTCTGTTCACGATGAAAACCGTCGTGTTGCCCATTTTCAGTTCCATGAGCACTCCCGACACATCTGATTTTTCCACGCTGCTTTTTCCCGCCACGATGATGCGCATTTCGCCCGCTGATTTGTCAAAGATAACAAGGTCGTCCACCTCTGTGTCCCTCGCCTCTCCGATTACAAGAGACGTGTTTTTCATCTTCTTGATTGAATTCGACTCAATCTGCACGGCGGGATTCGAGTGGATTATCTGGGTCCGCATCCTGTTGTAGTTCAAGGTACCAAGCGGAAGAAAATAATCATTCATTATGAAACTGAAGATTGAAATCAAAATGCCCATAACCAGCACGGGAATGAGAATCAGTGAGTAACGCTGACCGCTCGCACGCAAAATCAAAATCTCGTTGTCCGTCACCATGCGTCCAAGACACATAAGAAATCCGACCAGGGTGGCAAACGGAGCAGACTGCGCGATGATTGCAGGAAGACAATATGTGATGAGCTTGATTACGGAAGGGATGGGAACTCTCTGTTTCAAAATCGTCTCCGCAAGAAGCAGAATCTGGTTGACGAAAAAAACGACGAAGAAAAAAAGGAAGCACACCAAAAAATAAAGGAAAAGCTCTTTCGCAATGTACCTCACGAGAATGTT
Source organism: Treponema sp. UBA3649 (assembly GCA_002373325.1). GTDB lineage: Bacteria > Spirochaetota > Spirochaetia > Treponematales > Treponemataceae > Treponema_D. The sequence goes on along the minus strand of DFKI01000019.1, from coordinate 12,792 downwards.
CGATCTCACTCCGTCGATTGACTCAAGCTTGTATTTCAGAACTCCGATTTTCTTTACGTTCCCGGATTTTTCAGCCCGTCTCAAAGCTCCCTGAATAAAAAATCTTCGGATGCTGAGACGCTTTCCGGAAAGAAAAAATTCCCTCATCCTCTGGACAAGATTTTTTTTCTCACTGGATTCTCTTTCCGTAGAATTTTCACCCACGGATTTTTCTTTTTGAGAAGATTCCTTTTTTTCCTTTCCAAGTGGATTCTCTTCCATTTTCTATTTACCGGCTCCGTCCCTTGCAGAAGGTTCGTTTCTAACCCCCGTGCTTCCGAATCCTCCGCTTCCACGCTCGGTCTCAGAGATTGAAGATGCCGTAATAAAATCACCCCTCGTCACAGGAGCGACTACAATCTGAGCGATGCGGTCTCCGTTTGAAATGACAAAATCAGAGTCCCCGAAATTTGAAAGAAGCACCTTAAGCTCACCGCGATAATCGCTGTCTATGGTTCCGGGACTGTTCAAAACCGTAACTCCGTTTTTAAAGGCAAGTCCGCTTCTTGGCCTCACCTGTATCTCATATCCCTCGGGAATCTCAAAAAAAAGCCCTGTCGGAACAAGAGTCCTCTCACCCTTTTTCAATGTAAGCGCAGACGGTAAAAAAGCACAGACATCAGCACCCGCAGCTCCGGCACTTTTGTAATCGGGCAAAACAGCTCCGTCCAAAACAACAGTCTTTATCTTCACATCACTCATAAAAAACTCCCGCACATTTTTTTCTGTCTAGCAGAAAGCCTTCGACCGTAGATGAAAACGGCCCGTTCAGATTCATCTATAATTTTTTTCGCCAGATCCGCAATGTCCTCCATGCGAACCGAGCGAACCAATCTCAGCACATCATCTTTTCCAACCAGTGGAAGTTTCATAAAGGAACAACGCTGCAGTCTCTTCATCACAAACTCAACGTCATCGCTTCCCATTATCTCCTCTCCGCAAACATGCTCCTTGGCAGTCTCAAGCTCACGGGCACTGATTTCCTCAACGCAGATTTTTTTCATCTCATCCGAAAGAAGGCGCACAACATCAACGGCATCCTTTTGGTCACAGGTGGCAAAGGCTCCCCAGAATCCGGCATCCTCATAACACGTGAAATAGCTTCCGACGGAATAACAAAGCCCATACTTTTCCCTAAGACACTCAAAAAGACGGCTGCTCATGGAATCTCCCACAAGCGCGTTCAGCACGGTAAGGGCATAATATGATTTTTCGTCAAGCGGCATGGAGAACGGATAGAGCATGTAAACCTGAACCTGCTTCATGTCGGCCTTTTTGAAATAGAGTCCCTTGTTCCATTTGACCTTCCCAGGCTGATGATTTTGTACCTGCAAATTTCTTTCAGGCAAAAGTTCCAGGGCGGAAATCAAAACAGACTCATCGAATCTGCCCGCGACACAAACCGTAAGATCTCCCTCAGAAAATCGCCTCGCATACCACTCAATCAAAGTCCTCCGGTCCAAGGCATCAACCTGCTCAGTACTTCCCGTGATGATTTTCTCAAGCGGACATCCCTTCCAAATCTGTGCCGCAAGAGCATCAAGACCTGACTCCTCAGGATCATCCTCAACAAGTGAAACCTCATTTTTGATTACGGTCCTCTCAAGCTCTGTCTCCTCCTCGGGAAAGATTGAGGAAACAGACATGTCGCACATCACGTCAAGGGCTTCCTTCAGATTTTTTTCCGAAGATGGAATCACTGAGTAAAGACAAACGGAATCACGCTCGGTAAACGCATTCACAGTTCCACCGATGCGGTCAAAAAAAAGAGAGATGTCGCGTCTGCCTCTTGATGCCGTTCCCTTGAAAAGCATGTGCTCGCAAAAATGGCTTGCTCCGTAAAATCCCTTGTCCTCAAATCTTGAGCCTGCGGATGAAAAAGTAAATCCCACGGCAACAGATCCGGAAGACTCCATCTGCTCCATGATGAGAACGACATTATTTTTCAGGACAATTTTCTTAATCATAGCGGGACTCTAAAAAAACACCGGCGGGAAAAGATTCACCGAAGCTTACTTTTAAAAACCCGACCGGCATTTTAGTAAAAAAGCAAGCGCAGAAAAACCCACGCTTACCGTATAGTTTTATTTTGACTGATCCTCAAGAGCGTCAATGTAAGAAAGATTGAGTCTTCCCATCTTGTCCACCTCAAGCAGCTTCACCGGGATAACCTGTCCTTCCTTGAGAACGTCGGTAACTTTTTCCACGCGCTGTCTTGAAAGCTTTGAGATGTGGCAGAGACCTTCCTTTCCTGGGAGGATTTCCACGAACGCACCGAAGTCCATGATTCTCTTGACCGTACCGTTGTAGATTGTGCCTGGCTCCGGATCCTCACAGATTGCACGGACAGCTTTCTTTGCTGCATCGGTAGCGGTTCCGGTCTTTCCGTAGATTGTAACGGTTCCGTCATCGTCAGTGTTGATTGTGACACCGTACTGAGAGCACAGAGCCTTGACGTTCTTTCCGCCGGGTCCGATGAGAGCGCCAATCTTGTCAACCGGAATCTTCAGACTGTCAATTTTCGGAGCGAACGCAGAGATGGGCTGAGGCTTGTTGATGCACTTCTCCATGATGTCAAGGATGTGGTTGCGTCCTGCCTTTGCCTGAGCGAGTGCCTTTCGCATGATGTCCATTGAGACACCGGCAATCTTGATGTCCATCTGGAATCCGGTAATTCCGTCGCGGGTTCCTGCCACCTTGAAGTCCATGTCTCCCAAGTGATCCTCTTCACCAAGGATATCTGAAAGGATTGCGTATCTCTTGTACTGAGGTCCGTCGGTAATGAGTCCCATGGCGATTCCGGCGACCATCTTTTTCATCGGAACACCGGCTGCAAGGAGTGAAAGACATCCACCGCAAGTAGAAGCCTGTGATGAAGAGCCGTTTGACTCCATAATCTCAGAGACAACGCGGATTGTATACGGGAACTCCTCGCGGGAAGGAATCATCGGGGCAAGTGAGCGGCGCGCAAGATTTCCATGTCCAATCTCACGGCGGCCTGTTGAAAGCTTACCTACCTCACCGACAGAATATGGCGGGAAGTTGTAGTGCAGGATAAAGTTTTCGCTGCGGTCTCCCTCAATGTCGTCATAAACCTGCTCATCCATCGCTGTTCCAAGTGTGGTGACTGCAAGAGACTGTGTTTCTCCTCGTGTAAAGAGAGCACTTCCGTGCGGGCGTGGCAGAACGTTGACCTCGCAAGTAATCGGTCTGATTTCCTCGGTTCCGCGTCCGTCAATGCGAACACCATTTTCAAGGATGCTCTTTCTGAGAAGATTGTACTGGATGTCGTCAAAGAGAGCGTCGAAGAGTTTTTTCTGTGTATCATCCGCAAGCTGCTCGGCATACTTTTCGGCAATCTTTGCCTTTACATTATGCACTGCATTTCCACGGGCCATCTTACCCTTCTGGAAACAAGCTTCCTTCATAAGTGGTGTAGCCTCTGCCTCAATGGCCTCTTTGTTTGCGAGAACGGCAGTTGAGGGAACAAGGGGAAGTTTTTCCTTTCCGCACTTTGCCCTGAGCTCTTCCTGCAAAGCACACATGTCGCGGATAAATCCCTCGGCTTTTGCCAAGGCACCAAGCATTACATCCTCGGTGGCTTCGTTCGCTCCACCCTCAACCATCGTAAATCCGTCTTTGGTTCCGGCGACAACAATCTCAAGCTCAGATTTTTCCATCTGCTCATAAGTCGGATTCAGAATATACTCACCCTTTGAATAGATTACGCGCACTCCCGCAACAGGTCCGTCAAAGGGAATGTCACTGATTGTAACGGCTGCCGATGATGCGATTACAGCCAAAATGTCCGGTGGATTCACTCCGTCCACAGACACACAGGTCGGAACAATCTGGAGCTCACGACCAAACTCAGGATGGAAAAGCGGTCTCATCGGGCGGTCAATCAGACGGCTCACAAGAATCTCCTTGTCCTTGGGTCGTCCCTCACGCTTTACAAAGCCACCCGGAATCTTTCCAGCCGCATAAAATTTCTCATTGTAATCAACGGTAACGGGAACAAAATCAAGTCCCTCCTTTGCCTCGCTTGAAGCACACACCGTTGCGATGACAGCCGTACCTCCCAACTGGGCATAAACACATCCGTTGGCCTGCTTACCGATTTTTCCGGTCTCAAGAATCAGCTCTGTGTCGCCGATTTTTCTGCTTACTCGTTCTACCATAGTTTCCTTCTGATTTATTCTTTTTACCAAAGGGCAATCCGTTTGAACAGCCGAATTGTCCATAAAACAAAAGGCAGCCCGATTCCATTACGGCAACCAGACTGCCCCCACGCGACTTACTTGCGGATTCCAAGTTCCTTGATGAGTGCGCGATAACCTTCAAGATTCGTGCGCTGCATGTACTTGAGCATCTTTCTTCTCTGACCAACGACTTTCAGAAGGCTGCGTGAAGCTGTTGTGTCCTTCGGGAAAGCCTTGCAGTGTGCTGTCAGTTCCTTGATGCGTTCAGAAAGCAGGGCAATCTGAACCTTTGTGTTTCCGGTGTCGTTTGAATTCGCACCGAACTTTCCGACGATAGCGGAAGTTGTCTCTTTTGTAAGTGCCATAACTTACTCCTTATAAAATATTACCATGTCCGCAATGCAAACCCACTGGCCTTCACGACCTCAGCAGAATTACAACGCGGCATTACGGTTTGATGCCTAAGCAAATAAAATTTCCTTCAGTCTCGAAACCGACCCCGAATCAGGAAGCGTCAGGGTGATTTTCTCAGCGTCCACAGTGCAGAACGTTTTGAAAACGGAATCTGTCGGAACAGACGAAAGAACCGCGGAAACCTCATAGGAACCGTCAGACGGAAGAATCTGCGGAGAGATTTTTTTCGCACGGAACACAGTCCCCTTCCCGTCCGATTTCTCCTCAATCCACTCCATGCCGGAACAAGAATAGCTGAAAGGTCTCAAAAGCATTTTCCGCACCAATGCAAAATCAGCCTTCAAAATTGACTCCCTGATGTTGCTTGAACTCACCTTAAGTCCTTCCGCCTCAACGTCATCCACGGTACAAAGCTCAAAACCGATTTTACGGGCAAGCTCGGAAAGTTTTTCCATGTCAGTCTTTCCGCCGAATCCGCACTTAAAGTCACGTCCCTCGGCAAGAAGTGAAAGTCCCAGCTTGGATTTCAAAATGCCTATGAAAGTCTCACCATCCATTTTACTGAAATCGGGAGAAAAGTCAATCACTACGGCAAAGGAAAGTCCCTTATTTGAAAGAATTTCCAGTTTGCGCTCAAGACCGTCAATCTCTCCTGCAAAACCTTCCTGAGATGAACGGACCGGGGAGCTGAAAATAAGTGCGCCGGGGACAAATCCGCTCGCCAAAAGATTCTCAAGCAGCTTCTGATGTCCCGCATGAACACCGTCAAAACTTCCCACGCTGATTGCAGCCCCTTTTTTCCTCCAGTCAATTGGAAAGGCTCCGTCCAAAATCTGCTTCCACGTAAAAATCTTCATTCCGCCGTCATAGGCAGACTTGGGAACCACAAATCCGTAAGAGAGCCTGAAATCTTCCTGCACGATGATTCCGGCAAACTTGCCCGAAAGCTTTCCGCCGCTATAAAACACCGCAATCTGATTTCCGGCAGAGAACTCCGATGAGCCGTCCTTTTCTGGACTTGAGATCCATGTGAAAAATTTCGGACTCAAAGGCCTTCCATTCAGATACTGCTTCTCAAAGGATGATTTCAGGGAATCGGTTCTGAATCCGCATTCACGGGCAAGCTCGGGAGTGAAAGTGAGCAGATGGGACTGAATCTCCGCAATCTTCCCGTCACTGTCAGTCTCACGATTTTTATCCGGTTTTTTGAAAGCTGATTTTTTATCCGTCTCATTAGGCTCATCATGTTCTCCACGCAAAGATGCAAAACGCTCCTCATTCCTGATTCCGTTTTCAATCGTAAAATCCTCAAGCTCATCAAAACCTGCGGCGTCGGAAAGTGAAAAAGGTCCAACCTGGGTGCGTCTCAAAGCCGAAAGATGAGCGCAAGTCCCCAAAGCCTGTGCGATGTCCCGTGCAAGAGCCCTGATATATGTTCCCTTCGAGCATTTTATCTCAAGCAATGCGTAGGCTGATTTTCCGTCCGTCGATTCAGCCGGTAAAAAATCAAGGAGCTTGTTCTCATAGACAAAGACCTGCCTGCTCTCAAGCTTCACGTCCTCTCCACGCCTGATTGCGTCTGATGCCCTTTTTCCATCAACATGTACGGCACTGTAAACGGGAGGAACCTGCAACAAGGCACCGGTAAACTGAGGAAGGATTTTTTCAAGGGATTCCCTGTCCGTGGGAGTAGCGTTTCGGATGATTTTTCCGCCCGGGTCAAGAGTGTCTGTCTCGGTTCCAAAATTGATTACCGCACGGTAAGTTTTGGTGAACCCCGTGACATGAGGAACAAGATGGGTAAGATGTCCCGCAAGAACAACAAGAAGTCCCTCGGCAAAGGAGTCCAAGGTTCCCGTATGTCCCACGCGGTCAGTTCCAAGCGCATGTTTTATGCTCCAGAGTGACGAGAAACTTGTGGGGCCCGCCTTCTTCGCATAGAGGAGAACCCCGGAGAGATTATTGTTCCTGAGCTTTTTTTGCTTCTTCATCTTCCTTTTCCAACGCATTGAGGGTCTGGACCATGCGGTACCCCTCCTTCATGCTGAAATCAGCGATAAAAGTAAGTTTCGGGAACTTATATATGGAAAGTTTTTTCGCAATCGTGGACTGTATGAATCCCGCGGCGTTCTGCAATCCCTTCACTCCGAGACGCACCGTGCTGTCATCAAGGAAAGAAGAGACGTAGACTTTCGCATAGGCCAAATCCCCGGCGACTTCCACGCGATTTATGGAAAGAAATTCACTCACGCGGGGATCCTTAACCTGATGCGTCAAAATCATGTTCGCAATCTCTTCCCTGAGCTGTCCGCCCAATCTTTCAAGCCTGTGCTGTCCCATTGCTACTCCTGAGCTCCATTTTCAACGGAGGATGCGTCGGATGCTCCCTGCGAAGATTTTTTCTCCATCTCGGCCTTTTCCTCGGCAAGTGTCTGCCCAAGATGCCTTGCAACCTCGACATACTCAAACACCTCAAGCTGGTCGCCAACCTGCAGATCCTGCCAGTTCTCAATTCCGACACCGCACTCGAATCCCTGCTTGACTTCCTTCGCGTCTTCCTTAAAGCGCTTGAGAGAGGCAATCTTTCCGGTGTATTTCACAACTCCATCGCGGATTACGTTCACGCTGCTCGTCTTTTTGATGATACCGTCGGTAACGTAACAACCTGCGATGACTCCGACTTTCGGAACCTTAAAGAGATTGCGTACCTCAACCATACCGGTAATCTCTTCCTTGGTGTCGGGCTGGAGCATACCTTCCATTGCCTGAGTGATTTCCTCAACGCACTTGTAGATGATGTTGTACTTGCGGATTTCAACCTTTTCCTGATCCGCCAATGCCTTCGCTTTCGGTGTGGGACGCACGTTGAATCCGATGATGATTGCATTGTCATCAGCCGCGGCAAGGGATACGTCGCTTTCGTTGATTGCACCCGCGCTTGAGTGGATGACGGAAAGCCTGATGTCCCTTGTTGAGAGTTTTTCCAAAGATGATTTGAGAGCCTCCGCCGATCCCTGCAAATCAGCCTTGATGATGACCTTGAACTCCTTGATTTCCTTCTGCTCGATTGTTGAGTAAAGGTTGTCCAAAGTGACTTTCTTGAACGCCTTCGCATCCTCGTATCTCTTGAGTTCCTGTCTCTTTGCGGCGAACGCACGTGCATCCTTTTCAGTCTCCGTCACCTGGAACGGATCTCCCGCATTCGGCATACTCTCAATTCCGAGAACCTCAACCGGCATGGCAGGAGTTGCCACCTTGATTTTGTTTCCACGGTCGTCGAACATCGCGCGCACACGTCCCGAGTAGATTCCCGCGACAAAAGGATCGCCTGTCTTCAATGTTCCTCGCTCAATCACGACGGATGCAACGACACCGCGTCCCTGGTCAACACGGCTCTCAATCACCTTACCCTCGGCACGGCAATCATACTGTGCCTTGAGCTCAAGCATCTCTGCCTGAATCAGGATTGCGTCAAGAAGCTCGTCAATTCCCTCACGCTTCAAAGCAGAGATGTTCACGTACTGTGTGTCTCCGCCCCATGCCTCAGGGGTAAGTCCCAAATCAGAAAGCTGGGTCATAACGCGGTCAGGATTCGCCTCAGGTTTATCAATCTTGTTCACGGCGACAATAATCGGAACCTTCGCGTCCTTCGCATGGTTGATTGCCTCAAGGGTCTGTGGCATCACGCCGTCATCAGCCGCGACTACCAGAACAACGATGTCGGTAATCTGGGCTCCACGCGCGCGCATCATGGTGAACGCCTCGTGACCAGGAGTGTCAAGGAAAGTAATCACGCCCTTTGGAGTTGAAACCTGGTACGCACCAATCTTCTGTGTGATTCCACCGGCTTCCCCTGCAACCACGTTCGTATTGCGGATTGCGTCAAGGGTCTTTGTCTTACCGTGGTCAACGTGTCCCATGACCGTAACGATTGGAGGACGCACCCGCTCTTCGCCTGCATTTCCCTCGTCGCTTTCAATGACGGTCTCCTCGTAAAGGCTGATTCTGTTGACCTTACAGTTATATTCACTCGCGATGATTTCAGCGGTATCAGCGTCGATGCTCTGGTTGATTGTCACCATCATTCCGTTCTGCATAAGCTTTGCGATGATTTCACCCGCCTTCAGGTTCATCTTCTTCGCGAGATCAGCCACGGTAACAGTGTCCATTATGTCAATCTTCTCTGGAACAACGCTTGCGGGAGTTGACTCGTTCTTCTTGTTCTTGTAGAGCTCCTCCTCGTCAAATGCCTGCTCCTGATCCTTTTTGGTGTTATAGACGGGCTTCTTGACTTTCACACCCTTTTTGTTTGGTGTTCTGTTCGGTGCGATTGCGGGAGCCTCACCATAGGATGGACGTGGACCTCCAAATCCGGGTCTTCCGCCGTTCTGACCACCGCCAAAGCCTGGTCTCTGGTTTCCGTTGAATCCGGGTCTTCCGCCGTTGTTGAATCCACCCTGACGGCCTCCATTTCCATATCCGCCCTGACGATTTCCGTTCTGTCCGAATCCACCCTGACGACCACCGTATCCGCCGCCCTGTCGATTTCCGTTCTGTCCGAATCCGCCCTGACGACCACCGTTGCCGCCCTGTCGATTTCCGCCCTGACCATAACCGTTCTGACGGTTCAGATATCCCTCACGGGCCTGTGAGCCGGTAAATCCTCCGTCCCTTCCGCGTCCATAGTTTCCTTTTGACCTCGGACCCCCGCTCAAATTTCCGGCCTTCACGTTCGGTCTTGCGCTCGTAAGCTCAAAAGTCTTCGGTCCCTGTCTCTGGACAATGGGATCAGCTGGTTTGGATGCTTTCGGCTCCGTATTCTGGGTCTGTGGCTCCTGATTTTTTTCCACTTTTACGGAAGGTTCCGCCGTTTTTGCAGGCTGTGGCTTGGAAACAGTCTCATCAGCCTCTTCCGTTTTGGCGGATGAATCTGCGGCTTTTTTCACCACAACATGTTTCTTTGCGTCCTTGGGACCTGTCTTCGAATCCTTGGCCCCGGGTTTACGCCTGACTACAAGTTTCTTTTTGGGAGCCTGAGCGCCCTGAGAATCAGATTTCTGTGTTTCCGCTTTCTTTTCTTCATCCGCCATATAATTTCAATCCCTCATCTTTTACTCAAATGCAAGCTCCGTACCGCAGTTCGGACAAATCCTCGTGTCAAGCGAAATCTTTGCGCCACATTCTGGGCACAAGTATTCTACATCATCCTCTTCCCCGGAGCTTTCCTCAACTTCCTCTTCCTCATCCTCGAATACCACATACTCGCTGATAATCTTGCTGACCGCCTGAATGTCCTCTTCGGAAAGACCTTCCATCGGTTTGAGCGTTCCATCACTTTCTGCGGCAACGAAATCCTCAATATCTTCAATGCCAGCGTTTTTAAGCACTTCCGCAACCCTTGGATCCACATCAGGCAGCTGGGCAACAGTCGTAATCTCCTCGTACTCCTCGTTTTCTTCCTGTTCGTCGCCCTGAACTTCCTGCTGTGACGCATCCTCGGGAACCGGATTCGAGAAAAGTGACTGAGCAGCCTTCCACGAATCCTCCACGGGAATGTCCATCTCGGCAGCCTGAGCCTCCGTCTTCACGTCGATAATCCAGTCGCAGAGTCTGTTGGCAAGACGCACGTTCTGTCCCTGCTTTCCGATGGCAAAGGAGAACTGTCCCTCGCTCACGATTGCAAGAGCCTCCTTCTTCTCTTTGTCCAGAAGAACCACCCTGCTGATTTCAGCCGGAGAGAGAGCGTTCTTTATGAACTGGTGCGGGTCCTCGTCATAAGGAAGAACGTCAATCTTCTCGCCCTCAAGCTCGGTCATGACATTCTGAATTCTCGTTCCCTTCATTCCGACACATGCGCCGACAGGATCCACATCAGGCTTGTTCGAATATACGGCAATCTTGGTTTTCTTTCCGGCTTCCCTCGCAATCTTGTAGATGCTGATTGTTCCGTCCGCAATCTCGGGAACCTCAAGCTCCACAATCTTTTCCACGAACTTTTCTGACGAGCGGCTCAAAACAAGCTGTATTCCAGTCGGAATCGGTTTTATGCCTGTGACAAGAGCCCTGATTCTGTCGTTCTTGCTGTATATCTCAATGGGACTCTGGTTCTTATATGGAAGAAAACCTTCCACATTGGACTTTCCGAAATCCACGTAGATATTGTTCTTGTTTTCCCTCTGATAGGTTCCCACCATAATGGTTCCAATCTTGCTCTCGTATTCCTTGGTCAGGCTCTCCTTCAGACTCTCGTTAAGCCTTGTGTGGGCCCTCTGCTTTCCTGTATCAACGGCAGTACGGGCAAAATTCTTCGGATCCACGGGGATATCAATCTCATCGCCAATCTGCACGTCAGGATTGTACTCAACGGCATCCTCAAGCTCTATCTCATTGCACTCGGAATAGGCCACGTCCACGACCATGCGTCTGGAGAATACCTCCACCTTGTTCAAATCATCACTAACATGCACGATACAATTGTCTGCTGTATTATAACGGCTCTTGTATGCGGCCTTGATCATATCTTCCACAATCTGCTTGACGGCATCCACGCTTATGCCCTTTTCCTGAGCGACCGCACGGATTGCCTCTGCCATCGACACTTCTTCTTCTTTCTTTGCTGTCTTTGACACAACAAGCCCCCTTTACAAATGAATGAATTTTGCTTTTGCGATATTTTCATAGGAGACGGAAACTTCACTCCCGTCCTCTTTCAACAATGTCACCTGATTAGTATCTGAGGATTTAATCTTCCCCGGCACCCAGTCACTTACGGTCTTGTCCCACACACGGATTTCACGTCCCACAAAAAATGCGAACTCCGCCGCGTTCCTGATGTTTCTTTCCAGACCCGGAGAACAAACTTCCATGTAAACATTGTCCTCGTCAACTTTCAGAAGGGAAATAAGCAAGGGCTGAACGGCATGATGGACTTTAGAGCAGTCCGAAACGCCAATGTCCTGCGTTGGATCCTTAGACGCTATGACCACCGTGATGTGCACACTCCCCTTCTGTGGCACGACCTGCAGCTCCACCAGCGTAAAACCAATGCCGTCGATTACAGCGGCACAATCCTTGAAATAAGGTACAGTATCGGTCGAAATATAATTCAACAATAAACCCCTGCGGAAAAATCCGCAACTAACAAAAAAGGAGCCGTTTTTTTGTGGCTCCATCTTAAATTGTATTAAAATGTTAAATGAATGGTACATTATTTACCGATTTGTGTCAATCGCTTTTAAAAAAATCTTTTTCACAAAAATTCCGCTCATTCAAATAATTTCGAAAACTCACTCTCATCCAAACCAGAGATTTTTGCGGCCTGCTGAACGGAAAGCCCCATGCCAAGTGCATTTTTTGCGGTTTCCAGAGCCTTTTCGCGCATTCCCTTCTCAAGCCCTTGTGCCATTCCCTTCTCAAGCCCTTGTGCCATTCCCTTCTCAAGTCCCTGCGCCATTCCCTTCTCAAGTCCCTGCGCCATTCCCTTCTCAAGTCCCTGCGCCATTCCCTTCTCAAGCCCTTGTGCCATTCCCTTCTCAAGTCCTTTTTTCAGGCCCTGCTCAAGTCCTGCAATCCTCGCGGCATTCAGACCGGAGCGGTAATCACGTTCGGCAAGTTCCTGACGGTACTGCGCTATCCACAAATCGCGGTTGGCACTGATATTCGAAAGCGATTTTTGTGCGTTCATGATTCCATCCTCCTTTTCCGCAAGGTTGTGAATCAAAGTCTGTTTTGTGGGATTGTCGGCATCCTTCAAAAACAGAGCCCAGTTTTCAAGCATTGAGTTGGATTCAAGAGTCTGCTCCAGAGACGTGACTTTTGGCAGCTCTATGAAAATCACATTCAGGGAATTGGAAAGCTCCACTCCGTCCTTTGTCCGCATCGCGAACCGGTTTATGGCGTTTTTTCCCTTGGGCGTGTAATTGAAGTTGAGGACCGTAATCTGATATACGATCGGTGCGTTTTCCCAGTCATCACCTTTTGCAAGGTATGTGGTCTCAAGCCGTGAAACCTGATATTCAGCCCTCTTCCCGTAATCGTACTCCTGATTGAAGGACTGCATTTCAATCTCCGCAATCCGTCCGTCCTCAAGCTCGCAGCTTATGTCGTAGCTCACTCCCCTTTGTCCCAAAAACAAAAT
>DFKI01000109.1 GCA_002373325.1 Treponema sp. UBA3649 | reverse complement strand
TGAAGTCGTGCGCGCAAACAGTCTTCGCAGCCTCCATCACCTCTTCGTCGGTCGCATCCATATTTCCGTAGCGAATGTTGTCCATGATTGTTCCCTTGAAGATAAAGCTGTCCTGCATCATCACGCCCATCTGTGTACGGAGCGATTTTATGGTCACGTTCTGAAGGTCATGCCCGTCCACCAAAATCTGTCCGCTGTCAGGATTGTAGAACCTGCTCAAAAGATTCACGATGGTGGATTTTCCCGCGCCCGTAGGACCAACAATGGCGACGCTCTCTCCCGGCTCAACCGTGAAGTTGATTTTGTCCAGGATTTTCACTCCCTCGTCGTAGCTGAAATCCACGTCCTTGTACTCAACCTTTCCAGTAATTTTCGGAAGCTCTGACGCCCCCTCGTTGTCATGAATCAGAACCGGCTCGTCAATCGTCTCGAAGATTCTCTCCACGTAGGAAACGGCGGTAAGCAGACTGTTGATGAAATCAGCGAGCGTCGTAATGGGCTGCCAGAAACGGCTGATGTATGCGGTGAATGCAATCAGAATACCCACGGTCACTCCGCTGAATCCGGTCTGAATCCAGTGTATGCCCAAAATCCATGCGGCTCCCATTGTCGCTGTGGAAATAATCTGTACGAAGGGGCCCATCAAAAAAGAGACCGTCACAGCCTTGAGCCATGCCTTCCGGTACGCGGATGAAAGATTGTTGAAAATCTTGATGTTCTCGTTCTCACGCACAAAAGATTGTGTCACGCGGATTCCGTTGATGCTTTCCGAAATGTACGCGTTCAGGTTCGACTGCTTGTTGCTCTGTGCCCTCCACGCCTTTCTCTGCCGCTTTTTGAGAATGAAAACATAGGCGATGAAAATGGGAAGACCGCAAAGCACTACAAGGGTAAGCGGCACGTTGATTGTGAACATAAAGATGATTATGAAAATCAGCGAGCACAAATCGGTTACGGTGTTCACAAGTCCGTTGCTCAGAACGTCCGAAAGATTGTTCACGTAATTCACTATGCGGACCTGAATCTTTCCGTGCGGCCTTGAGTCAAAAAATGAGAACGGCAGTTTCAGGATGTGCGAAAAAAGATCCGAGCGCAAATCATGCACGATGCCCTGACCGATTTTCGTCATTATGCTGATTTTGAGTTTCAGAGCGAATGCCGTAAACAAAGAGATTCCCAAGGTGCATCCGGCGAGAATCAAAATGGTTTTAAAATCCTTGTTCGGTATGGCCTTGTCCATCACAATTTTCAAAAAGTAGGGATAGAGCATTCCCAACGCCGCGGTAACGAGCATCAGGAAGATTACTCCGACCATCGCCTTTGAGTGCGGCCTGACATATTTTCCGAGTCTCCTGAGCTTACCGAAATCGTATGAGTCCTCGTAGGTCTCGTCTATATCGTATCTGTTTCTTGCCATCTTAGTTTCCCCCGTCCGCTTTTTCATCCGCCGTGAACTCACCGTACTGATGGTGATAGACCGACGCATAATATCCGCCCGCCTCAATCAGCTCCTTGTGTGTTCCGCGCTCAATGATTTTTCCCTCGTTCATCACAAGAATCTGGTCGCAGTCCTTTACGGAGGAAATCCTGTATGCGATGACAAAAAGAGTCCTGTTAGCCGAAACTGATTTCAAAGACTCCTGAATCAGCGTCTCCGTCTCCATGTCCACGGCAGATGTCGTGTCGTCCAAAATGATTATGGAAGGGTCCTTGAGCAAAGCGCGCGCAAGGGAGATTCTCTGCTTCTGTCCACCGGAAAGTCCCACGCCCCTCTCGCCCACCATAGTGTCGTAACCTTCCGGCATGGCACGAATAAATCCGTCGGCATCCGCAAGTTTAGCAGCAGCCTCAACCTTTTCAAAAGGACACTCCGGATCTCCGTAAGCGATGTTTCCCTCAATCGTGTCGCTGAAAAGGAAAACGTCCTGCATTGCCATTCCGATGTTCTCACGCAGATTGTACATGTCCATCTCACGCACGTCGGTTCCGTCAACACAAACAGAGCCGTCCGTAACGTCGTAGAAACGGCACAGAAGATTCATTACCGTAGTCTTTCCGCTTCCCGTACCGCCGATGATTCCGACCGACTTTCCCTTCTCCGTCCTGAAGCTGATGTCGTGCAGGATTTCCTCGCCGTGAGTTGAATATGACACGTTCTTGAACTCAACCTCGCCCTCAATCTTCTGCTTCACAACCGGATGGGACGGAAGCTTGATGTCGGGCTCCACCGAGAATGTCTTGTAGATTTTGTCAATGGAAGCCTTGAAGCGCATGGCATCATTAATCAGCCAGCCGAGCATCCTCAGGGGATTGGTGAGCATCCAGAGATAGCCGTTCACGGTAACAAAATCTCCGATGGTCATCTCGCCCCGGATTGTGAGATAGCCTCCGTAAATCATCAGGATTACGTTGATTACGGTTCCGAGAAATTCAAAGATGGGAACATATCTCTGCCAGATTTTCGACGCGTTGATTTCACTCTGACGGAAAGCCTCGTTCTCTTTTTCAAAGCGATTTTTTTCAAATGCCTCTTTTGCAAACGCACGGACCACACGGTTGGCGGCAATGTGCTCCTGGACATAAGCGTTGAGACTTGAAAAACACTGACGCACTCCCGCAAACGCAGGACCCACCGCCCTCATCTGCATGAAGACAACGAAGGCCGTAAAAGGAAGGACCGCAAGGAACATGAGGGCAAGTTTTACGTTCACGAAGAAAATCATCACGACGGCGGAAAGAAGCCAGATGCAGTTTCTGAACACGTTGTAGATTACGAAAGCGACGAAGTGACGGACGGCATCCATGTCTCCGGTTTGCCGGCTCATCAAATCTCCGGTGCGGTTATTATTATAGAAGGAAAAATCCTCGTGCAGGAGCTTACGGTACACGGCATCCCGCATGTCAAAAAGGACTCCCTGGCTCGACCGCTCGAAAAGCATCTGGGCAAGATACTGGAATCCCTCGCGGAAAAGACAGACACCGAGCAGAATCGCCACGCACTTCCACAGGTACTCATACTTTCCCGCAACAATGACCTGATCCACAATGAAGCCCGAGACCTTGGGATTTATTACGGCCATTGCAGAAACCACCGCGATGATGAAAAGTCCGACGAACATTTTTCCGCCGTGCTTTTTCAAAAATGAAAAGAACCATTTGAACGCTGTCATTTCTTCTCCTCTGTTCGAAATGAATAAATCGCTAAGTCCTTCCACTTATACAGTATCGCAAATAAAAAAACAAGTCATTTTTTGCATTTACTTAATAATTTTTTGCGGTAAAAATCACCTCTCAATGGACTCAACCTTATTGCGTTTGTCCGAAACAACGAGTCCGCCGCGCAGTCCGAGCTGACCTTCGATTATGGTGCGTCCGTCTTCCTCGCTTGTAACAGTGTACGGATACTCACCGTCTGGAATGTCACCCGGCATCAGGATTTTTCCCTCAGCGTCAATCTCAATTTCCCACTTGCCGCCGTCAATGGAAAGAACCGCATTCTCAAGGGGAAGTCCGGTCTCGCTGTCAATAAGGCTCATCAAGGTGGGCTCACGAAGCACAGGCTCAGAATCCTCCGACTCCAAATCCTCAGGCTCATCCTCGGCAACATTCTCCGGATCCACGACATTCTCATCAGTCTCTGGGACAGATTCAGCAGGCACATTTTTTTCCGGCACAGATTCTTTCATGTCGCTTTTGGCAGGGACAATCTTCTCAAACCAGATGTCGCTGATTTTTTCTTTTTTTATGACAGGCAGATAGGACAACATGGTTTTGTGCAGACTCACGCTTTCAAGAGAATCAAAATGCTCGTCCCACACGACGCGGTAAAACACGTTTCCCTTCGGATCCTTGTACTCGCTAATGCTGGTCTTGATTGATTCCGCTTTAAGGACGCTCATCCTTTTTTCGGCATTGGCCTTGTTCTTGAACGAACCGAGATAAATGCACCAGTCATCCGCGAAAGAAAAAAGTGAAGCAAAAATAAAAGTCAAACACAATACCAATTTTCTAATTGCTTTCATAAACACCTCGAAAAAAATCTTCCTGTAAATATGGTATCGGAAAAAAAATGACGTGTCAACAAAAACTATGGAATATCATCTCTTTTCAAGACAATATTTCTTTATGATTCCATATATTTTTTCAGCTATGCTGAACTTCAAAAGCCCGGTGATGATTAGATACAGAGCGATAATTATGTTTCGGACACGTTTATACTCAATCAAATGCACAGGCTCAAACGGATAGTTGAACGGAAGAAAAGAATAAAGGCATCTAATCAGAATGTAAAGCCCGGCAAAAAACTTGAAAAAATGAATGGAGCTGATTGACTTCTGATTTTGATTTACGCTGCGTAAAGAAATTGTACACAGTGGGATAAGGACGGAGATTGGAATCAGCATGAATAAAAACGAATCTTTTGAAATGCCGATGAAATCAGATACAACCAATTCCAACAAATCAACCATTTGATAAATCCAAAAAACTCTGCATATAGCCTCTGACTTAAATGTCCGCTTTGCCATAAGAATTGATAGGAGGGAAAATGCGTAACACAATGTGGAGAAAAAAATCAGGAATCTGAAAGTATCTGGCCGCATCAGCGTATCCGCACAGTTTGGGGCGATTCTTTTAAAATAGGTAATATAGAAAATCGCTACTGCCAGAATTTCTATTGCGAAACTGATTGCAATCTGCACGATAATTCTTGACGCTTTGATTTCCTTGCCTAAAAATGCTCCAAGTGTTTTATCATAGAAAGACTTGAGGCTTATAAAAAATTTTATATTCTTTCCTTTTAAATACTGTGCAATTGCAAGAATAACAAAAATGAAGAGAAACAAAACTGGAGAAAGGACAATCACTCCGAATTCAGGAGGAAGCCCAATAGTTCTCATCTCAAAAATATTTCTCCAGTTTCCAGATATAAAAATACCATCACAATCTGTGTCGTATAAGTTATGTCTCCAATCATTATATAAAAATCGAATGTTGTTTGAAATAAAAGCTGAAATAAAAATATAGAGAAAAATAATTGTCGTGCTCTTTAGTAGTTTAAAACGTTTCATTTTTTACTCCATTGACTATTCATTCAGTCAATTCATTTTGGAATGGTATGTGCTTACCTGGCTTATTTTTCGGTATTGTCATACGGGTATACCCAGTTATTTTTCATTATTTGCAGATAAAAAATCGCGCGAACATCATTCAAAACATTATTGCATTTTAAATAATGCCCTGTTCTGTTGTCAATCATATAATCTTTTGCAGTAGGTTCATAATCCCCAATGCAAACACCATCCTCATATAATAAAATTTGATACTGTCCTTCACCAGTTCTGGATTTCGGAACAAACAAGTTAGTTACAGTTTTTGCCTTTTTTAGACTTTCTATCAACTCTCGCTCATAAACTGGGTTCATATCGTCCAGGAACTCAATTTCACTGGTGTACCCCTCGGCAGGAGTAAAATTTATTTTTACATCACAATTACTGTAATCAGTTTTGCATGAACACAAAAACACTGTTAACAGACAAAAAAATAATAGTCCTTTTCTTTTCATCGTCATTTCTCCAATATTAGAAAAAGTCATTGAAAATGAGTTTTTCTAAATGCCCTTAATAATTTCGGTCTGATGAGGATTCACCGAACAAACTTAAGTTCAAATAATCATTAAGAGTTAAGTCTTGTCTATCAAACCAACCGTTACCATTGAAGAATCTTGTCTCATAAATATTGGTTTTCCCATTCCATCCCACTACATCAACGGTTCCTTTAAATGCTTCTTCCCAACTGGTTTCAAAATCACCTTGATAGCAATTCTCAAAAATCACAGTTTTCAAAGAGTCACCAACTTCCAGTTTCTGTACATCCCATGAATACACTTTACTAGAATCAGAAGTACATATGCACCCATCATCAGATCCGTGCCCACTAGTTATGATTATTTTTGCTTTGTCATCGGAAAATGCATTTAATATGTCTTCTCTGGTTCCAGATTCAATTACTTTGACAGAAATTCCATTTTTTTGTAAATATTTAATGTCATCCATTATTGAACTTCGTTCAAATTCTTTCATCCATTTATCTGTTTCAGTATAAGTATAGATAAAATAAACGTCAGATCCATTTGGATTATTTTCGTATACGCCCATTTTTTCAAAAGTTTGATAGGTATTTACATCAGCATAACTTTTAAATGTCAAGAAATTATCTTTCTTCCCATCATAAGCCACAAGCCTATAGCCGTCATTCAAAGTTTCATAATTTTGGAGCATATATTTAGCCTGGGCTAAAGCCTTTTTGTCACTCCAGTTTGTTTTTATAATTTTATTTTTGTGGTCAATCACATAACCTGCGTTATCGCCTTCATAAAGACTTGCTAAAAATTCATTCTTCTTTGCTTGTGCTATACGGTCAGTAACAGTTCTTTCCTTTGGTGCGATGCTACTACAGTTACTGTTAATTATATTTTCTTCAATTTTTTCCACGGTTATTCCATTACCGCCCAATGCAATCGTCTGTTCTTTTTCCATCATCTCATTTATAAACTGCTGGTCGTAGGCACTATGGTGCTTTTTGTCCTTAATTGTATTTGTGGTACAGACAGTTTCAGTATTTGTTGTTGAAGCAGATGAACTTGAAGCACTGCTTGGCGTGGATGTACCGCTTAAACCAGATGAGCAGTTCGAATTAGATATGTTGCTTGAAGTTGGTGTACTGCTTGTGGAATTGGACATTCCGAAGCTGATTTTCTGTCCCGGGTAAATCAAATCCGGATTTTCTATTCCGCTCATCTTTGCAACATCCGCGACGGTAAGGTCAGTTCCATGATCCTTGTTATAATCAGCGACTATCTGTCCAAGCGTGTCTCCCTTTTTTACAGTCTGTGTCTCACTGCTTTCCCCTTGAGATTCTTGCTGGCCGCCTTGCTCTTTTCCTCCTCCGTTCACCAAAATCATCTCCTCTTCGGTGAGTTCCCTCGCGTCGTCGGGGATTGGGAATGGGATTTGTTTTCTTTTGAATAACATTGGTTTACCTCACCTTTTGTGTTTATTGAATAGGTATATTTAATTGTTAAATCTAACCGACCTTTTGATTATATGTTACGGCAAGTTTTTTTATTTGTCAAGATTTCGTTTCAATCACGATTACGGAAAAAACATCTCAGTTACAAGAATAAGGAGTCTTGCCGGAACGGACTCGCTTGGCACAACGGCGAAGGGAATTCATAAGGCGGCCTCCATGCTCAATATGTCATGCAAGGCAATGCTTTCAAGAGAAAAAAAATTTAATTCAGATTTCAACTCCCCAATTGTGTGCCAGATAAAAAGGGATGGACTTGAGCATTATGTTGTAGTCCTCAGAGCAAAGCGGAGCAGAATTCTTGTTGCCGATCCTGCCGATAAAATCTCGTGGATAAGAAAACAACGATTCAAGGAGTGGTGGTCGGGCGTGTTTTTTGTAATCGAGCCAATCAGAGGTTTTGAGAACAACAAGGAGGACAAGGCTTTTTTCTCCAGATTTTTCTATCTCATAACGGAGAGCAAGGCAATAGTCGCGGAGACAATTATCGCAAGTTTTTTACTTACCGTCCTTGGAATTCTCGGAGCCTTTTATTTCAGATTTTTGATAGACGATGTTATATATTCATTTCTCAAGACGGCACTGGTGGCAATATCTCTTGGCTATCTTGTGGCTATCATCTTTCAAAACATTCTCGGATATGCAAGGAACCACCTGCTCATGTATTTGGGAAACAAAATGGAAGCATCGCTGCTCCTAAACTATTTCCGTCATATATTAAAGCTGCCCTTAGACTTTTTTATGAAAAGAAAAAATGGTGAGATATTGTCACGTCTTTCCGACATCAGCTCCATCAAGAACGCTTTGTCCGGAATAACAGTGGGCGTAATTCTTGACTGCGTTATGCTTCTTTTCGGTGGGATTGTTTTATTCATGTTCAGTCCAAGGCTAGTTTTTATTGCAATGATACCTGTCATCATTTCTGGAATTATGGTCATTTTGTTCTCAAGTACTTTTAAACGGCTCATTTATAGCAGGGCACAAATAGAGGCTGAAAAGTATTCGCATTTTGTCGAGAGCATAAACGGCATTTCAACTATCAAGGCGCTCTCAACAGAAGATGATTCTTACGATAAAGCAGAGATAAAAATCATTGATGCCGTTCAAAAAAGTTTTGAGCTTGCCAAGTTTTCCAACATCCAGTCAACATTGCAGACTTTTCTTTCGCAGATTGGAAATCTTGCTGTCTATTGGTACGGTAGTGTTCTAATCATGCGTGGGAATATGTCTCTTGGTGAGCTGATTTCATTCGTAACATTGCTCGGCTATTTTCTTGGTCCGTTAAGTCGGCTTATCACTTTGCAACCGCAAATTCAAGAACTGTCTGTTTCTGGAAAAAGGCTTGGTGAAATATTTGATTTAAAGGAAGAGAACGAAGAACAGAAAGGTAGTTTTCCCCTGAATGAAAATGAAACCTTCAAAAAGATAGTCATAAAGAATCTTTGTTTTTCCTATGGAACTCGTGGCAACACGCTGGAGAACATAAACATTGAGATAAATGCAGGAGAGAAAGTTGCGTTTGTAGGAAGCTCCGGTTCAGGCAAGACAACGCTGATGAAATTGCTCTTGAAATTCTATCTCCCAGACCGTGGAGAAATCATTCTTAACTCAAAGAACATCATTGATTGCAATACAAAAGATTACAGGGCGATATTCGGATATGTACCACAGGAGATACTTCTTTTCAGTGGAACAATTTATGAAAACATTGCATGGGGAAATTATGACGCATCACCTGAAGAAATATTTAAGGCGGCAGCCGCAGCCGACGCACTTGGATTTATAGAAAAACTTGATGACCGATTTTCAACGAAAGTTGGGGAAAAAGGAGCGTCGCTTTCCGGGGGTGAAAGACAAAGGATAGCACTTGCACGAGTCCTGCTCCGTCATCCCAAAATTCTTATTCTTGATGAGGCGACATCCAATCTGGACAGTCTCTCGGAGGCTTCAATTATGAATACAATCGAACATCTGACTGACAATACGACTACAATCATTGTCGCGCACCGCCTGTCATCCATAAAAAACTGCGACAGGATTTTTGTGCTAAATGAAGGCAAAATTGTAGAAAGCGGAAAGCATGAGGAGCTCTTAAATAAAAACTCCTTTTATGCTAAAATGTGGAACAGCCAGAATTCAATGAGGTGATTTATGAAAGTTTATTCAGACCAACTGCTGACTAAAACACAGGAATTTTTTTTCAGACACAAACCCACTCTGCAGAGTAGATTTGTCATAATCGTGGCATCCCTCATTGTAATCGCATTTATCTGGTTCGCCGTCGCTCCATTTGAAGAAGTAATCAAGACATCAGGATTTATAAGACCAGAAACAAATATATCTTCTGTCTCCAATGCCATAACAGGCAAGATAAAATATGTCGATTACAAATCAGGAAAAACCGTGAAAAAAGGTGACCTGCTACTGAGCATTGACCCAACGCAAATATTAAAAGAAAAAGAAAATCTTATGACAGAGCTTGAAAAAGAATACTACAGCATAGTGATGAAAAAAACTGAGGCGGAGTATCAAGAGCAGACTCAAAGGCATCGGCTTGGACAAAAAGCAAACGTAGAGCTTTTCAACTCACACATGAGCTATGTGCAGGCATCCCTTTCACCAGACAAAAGCAGGTACAATAGATATTCAGATTTTAGCAGGTCGCTTCGTGAACTTACGGACTCACTTGACAATTGGTCATTGAGCGGAACAATCGGCGTTCGTCTTGGTCTGGATTTCAACTCACAAGGAAAAGCAATAAAAGAAATCTCCGACAGAAAGATTCAAAACCTTAATCTGCAGCTAGACGTGATTCGTGACGAGCAGGAAAAGATGAGGAGCTTGTATCAGAAATGGTCAGTCTCTTTCTCCACCTACTGCACTGACATAGAGCATGCAATGGAAAAGGAAGAAGAGTTCAGAAAGGACATGAAATCACTGCTGGAAAAAAATCTGATAACCGAGGCGGAGTTCTGGACGGCGGAATCAGGGTACTATGAGGTTCGCCTGAATTATTATAAAAGCGTCTGGCAGATGATACAGGGAAAGCTGAACATTCTGAGACTGTCATCTGACTGGATGGAATTCATCAATCAATTTATGGAGAATTAATTATGAAAAAGTTTTTTGAAATGATTGCGGCATTGCTGATTTTGGGATCGCTTCTCGCGAGCTGCTCTCTTTTTGAAGCCCCCGATGGTACGGTTGAGATTGAAACGTCATCAGTACGCACAAGAATTGAAAGAACTTCAACGAGCGAAGAGACTGTGTATTGCAGCGTCGATGTGAAAATCACAAACACGAGCGATAGGACAATATATAATTGTGCAATCAATGCCGTCGCTACATCAGACGAAGGAATCGACCACTATATTTCATTGAGCTACGATGTAAACATACCGCCGTCCCAGAGCCTGTTCGTCAACGTTGAGTGGAGCCTTGTGCGGCAGGTCGAGACATCAACAGAGGTCACATCAATCGGAGCATCGGACACAACAAGCAAAACAGAGTCGGATTCATCATCATCATCCGAATCAATCACGTCGAACACTACGGATGGCACCGCAACGACAACCGGGAATACTACGCTCAAAACCGAGCCAAATCCGTCTGCACCTTCGGGCTCATCAAATACACAGAAAACAGAAAGCGAGTCAACTACGACATCAAACTCAACTGAGAACGGAAATCAGACAAGCACGACGGAAACAAAATCAAGCGAGAACGGGAGCCAGTCAAGCACAACGAACAACACCAGCGTTACAACAACGACGACAAGACCTGCAGACACAAATGAAGAGACAGACTGGAACAAAAACTCGGTGAGAATACTGAGTTATTTCTTCAACTAAAAAAATAGACATGACGGATATCATTCAATATCCAAAAAAAACAACGGAGGCAAATAATGCTATTTAAAAGAAAACAAATCCCCTTCCCAATCCCCGATGGCGCGAGAGAGCTTACGGACGCAGAGATGATTCTTGTGAACGGAGGAGCGAAGATTGAAAACAGTGTGGAGGCTCAGGCTAACGCACAGGAGGGGGACACTGTTACAAGGAAGGACGGCTCCACCTATACACTGACAAAAGGCGACATCGTGTGGGCGCAGAATCAGGTGGGTAACGGAGGAGCCTCTGCTGGAGCAAGTGTGGTTCCTGAAACAGGCATTTCATCTGTTTCTGATGTGTGTTCAAACTCTTCAGGTTGTATATCTGGTTCAAGATGTCCGCCAAATTCAAGCGGTACATCAGTTCCAAGAAGCACTTCAAGTTCATTTGTTTCAACAACAAATACAGGAAACGACTGTACCGCAAATATACTTAAGGATCAAAAATACCACAGTCCCTATGACCAGCAGTTTATAAATGAAATGATGGAAAAAGAACAGAAGATTGCATTGGGCAGTAATGGAGTAAGCGGCAATAAGGATGAAAGTGCATCTGCAAGTGCTGTGTCGTTCGATTTTAAGAATAACGGCTACCCTGACTTCGTTGACACGGCGAACGGAATTGTGTATGCGGACAAGCGCAGCAGGAAAAGCATGGAGGAAGCCTGTGCCGCTTATTCAGTTCTCTGCTACAAGGGATATACATTCAAAGTCACGGACGGTGTGAAAGTAACTGACACATTCAAGAGTGAAAGTGCCGCGAAAAAATATGTCAATGATTTATACCCTGCAAAGGGAAATCTTTCCGAAATGCTTGGAAACGTGAGTACGAATACAGGAATTGCGAATGTTACTGCGGACAAAATAATTGATTATGCCGATGATGCCGCGAGTTTTACAAAGCTTGCAAAATATTCCGGTGGAGCTTCTAAAACATCTTCAATAACTGGCATTGCGGCAACAGTTATTGATACTGGCCATCTTTTTATGAATCCATCTTTTCATAATTTCTCATCACTCACAAGTGATGCAGTAGGATTTATACCTGATGTAGGACCTTTTGCAAGTATAGGAGTGTCCTATGCCTCTGAAAAAGTGGAGGATGCTGCTCAAGCCGGGATTCAGACGGCATCTATAGGATTGCAATATGAGCATAGAATAAATTCTGTGATGGGCAACAATTCATCAGTTCTTTTAGGTGATAATATGGACTCCGGCTATATTGTTAAATCCTATTGTTTGCAGTGGCTGGACTGGTTCTTTGGAAAGGAGTGAAAGTATGCATCCGAAACTGGCTTGTGGAATTTTTGCTGGCATATATAGTTTAATATGTGTTCTAATACAAGGCATATTAAAAGTAAACGTATTTGATAATGTTTTATGTTATATTATAGCTGTAGTTCTTGGATGTATTGTATACAAATATTTTGCCGACAGGTATGACGGCGACGGAAATGTATAAATATCGGAGATAGAAATCGGAGTGTCCTATGTCTCAGAAAAAGTGGAAGATGCTGCTCAAGCAGGGATTCAAATAGCATCAAGCGAGATGCAGTTTGAGTATACAATAGATTCTATGGTAGGGAATAATTCATCCATGATTTTTGGAGATGGTATGAATCCAAAGTATATAGTCAAGTCTTCATTTCTGCAAGGCTTGAGCTGGTTCTTCGGAAAGGAGTGAAATTATGCATCCAAAACTGGCAGTCGGAATATTTAGTCTTGTATATAGCATTTTAGGGCTGATTATTGAAAGAATATTCAAAATTAGTTTGTTCGATAACATTTTCTTCTATATTATATTGATAATATTGGAATTCATAGTCTATATGTATTTTGCAAAGAGATATGACGGCGACGGAAATGTATAAATATCGGAGGTAGAAAAATGTTATTCAAAAGAAAGCGAATCCCGTTCCCAATCCCCGATGACGCACGAGAGCTTACGGACGAGGAGATGATTTTTGTGAACGGCGGAGGAAAAGAGCAAGGCGGTCAGCAGGAATCTCAAGGTGAAAAATGTGAGACACAGACAGTAAAAAAAGGTGACACACTCGGTCAGATAGTCACTGATTACAACAAGGAACACGGAACGGATCTCAGTGTTTCTGATGTGGCAAAGATGAGCGGAATAGAAAATCCGGATTTGATTTACCCGGGACAGAAAATCAACTTCGGAAATCAAGTGGTAACGGGAGTCACATCAGCTCCACAGAATGTAACTCAGACCTCGCCGAGCATAGGGGGAAACATCGGCAGCAGACATACCGGCTCGTCAGGAAAAAACTATTCTGAAGGAGTATCAAATCTGAACACACGCTCTACAAATGCAGCAAGTGCAATCGCTCCGGCGCCAACATCAAGCAGAAAAGACACGTCGGGCACTCAGACGATGCAAGCAGAGGCTACTGCACCAACCTCAAATGCAGCTCTAGGCGTTCCTGCAACAACAACCAACACAGAGCCGAAATATGAATCGACATATTACAATCAGATGGTCGAGAAGCTCAAGGTACATGCCGCTAAAGATGGAATCAGAGGAACAAGTACAAAGGGAGAAGAGATTAGCGGAAAGCAGATTGAGGGACAAAATATTGACAGTCACTCAGGTAATCTCACAGAAAGAGGGTATCCAGGCAGTAGAGATGAAAATCTTGGAATATATTCTGGAACTGAGAGCATTGAAACGGAAACCAGTTTGGAAAAAATGAAGAAAAGTGTAAAACAAAATGAAAATTACAAATACAATGAAAATGGAGTTAGATGCGATAACTGGGTTGAAGAAGTTATTAACGATGCAGGACTTGACTCAACAAAGTATCTTCCGGCAGGAAATTCTTATGCAAAGAATTGTATGCAACATATTGAAGAAGCAAAAAAAGAAAATTCTGGATTCACAACAGAAGTTCCTTCCTTGGACGGTGCTTACGTTGTTTTTATGGGCGACGGCACTTATCACTCAGGGCCAAAGAAAGGTCAACACGCAAATGAACATGCGGCTTTATTGATTATAGAAAATGGTGCTATGACTGTATGGGATAATTCTCTTGGTAATAGCACTGGCGGTGTGGATTCTACATCCGTTTATGCATTAACTGATACAAGACTCAGCGAATTTACTCTCTATGAGTCATTCTATTTTCGTAAGATAGACTAGTTTTTCTTGAGGAGTTACAAATGATTTTTAAAATAGATACTATTAAATTTGATACTAGAAAAAAATATAATTTCACAAATTTATTATTGGTATTCTTCTTCTTTTGCTCTCTGTTATTCTTCTTTGAATCTTGCAAAAGAAATAATATACAGGATATAATAAAGAAAGATGAAAGTAAAACAAGCTTTGAGAATGAAGCAACTGATTTACCTAAAAATGATTTTACCGATTTGAAAAAAAATAGTTTTGTACCATTTAAATACAACGGAAAATATGGTTTGATGGATAAAAATTTTGATGTCAAAATCGAACCGAATTATTTGCGCATTGAAGTCTATGATTATTGCATTGCGACTGAGAATGAAAACCATGAATATTCAGTTTATGACAACAATCTCAATCAACTGTATAATTCTCCAGATGTATATTTTATGGAAATGATTTCTGAAAAATATTGTCAGCTGAGGGTAAAGAGCCAGCTTAGTTCTTATGTTTTATTAAACTTGTTTGATGGAAGCACAACGGAGATGAATAGCCACGACAGATTGGCTCCCGGAAATCTTGAAAGTGAAAAATATTACGCATCAAATACCTTGTCAGCGTTTGTCAAAAAAGATTTAACTACAGCCGCGTTTCCAGAAATAAAGTTTGGTGGTGGCGGTTATCCTTTCCGTGAGGGAAAAGCCGTCGCCTATTGTTATAATCTGAATTTTGAGCCTCCTTATTCGGTAATCAACGAAAGCGGCGAGCAGATTATCAGCGGAATAAGAGAGGTCGGCAAATATTTTACGGAAGGTCTCCTTCCAGTAATCATGGAGGATGGAAAATCTGGTTATATAAATGGAAACAGAGAATTTGAAATTGAGTGCAAATTCAATGTATTTTATAAAGGACCTAAGGACTGCCCAAGACTTGAATATCTTTTTTATGATGGAATTGCTGTTGTAAATAAATTTGATAAAGACAAGTATGCTTGGTTCCTGCTGGAAAGAAATCATAACTTTATAAAGTTGGATGAAAGATACGAACCCACAGACTATGAATTTCACAATGGACATTTGCTTGTAAAAATCAATGATGGGGAAGATGCAAAATATGCGTTCATCAACAAAAAAGCGGAGAAGGTTTTCGGCACAGATTTTGATTACGCGGATAATTTTGTGAACGGATATGCTGTGGCGGTTTTAGAAGGCCGCGACATTTTGATTTCCGCTGACGGTAATATTTTCGACGTTGAAAAAGATATCCTAAAATAAATACTGAATTGAAAAAGTGAGGTAAACCAATGTTATTCAAAAGAAAGAGAACCCCATTCCCAATTCCCAGCGACGCGAGGGAACTTACGGACGCAGAGATGATTTTTGTGAACGGAGGAGCGGAGATTGAAAACAGCTTGGAGGCTCAGGCAAAAGCACAGGTGGGGGACACTGTTACGAGAAAGGACGGCTCCACCCATACCCTGACAAAAAGCGACATCGCGTGGGCACAAAATCAGCTGGGCAACGGAGTAGACTCAGTTGAGACAACTGTGGTTTCTGAAACAAGCTGTTTACCTGGTTCTGATGTGAGTTCAAACTCTCCAGGCAGTGCTCCTGCTTCTAACTTTTCATTCAATTCAAGCGGTACATCCGTTCCAAGAATCACTTCAAGTTCACCAGCTGCAACAACAAACAGTGCTGTGTCGTTCGATTTTAATAATAACGGCTACCCTGACTATGTTGACCCGACGAACGGAATTGTGTATGCGGACAAGCGCAGCAGAAAGGGAAATCTTTCCGAGATGCTTGGAAACGTGAGTACGAATACAGGAATAGCGAATGTTACTGCGGACAAAATAATTGATTATGCCGATGATGCTGTGAAGTTTACAAAGTTAGCGAAGTACTCAAAGGGGGCTTCCAAGATTTCATTCACTACAGGATTTGTAGCAACAACTCTGGTATGAATCCTAAGTATGTAGTCAATGGCTCATTCCTGCAAGGCTTGAGCTGGTTCTTCGGAAAGGAGTGAAATTATGCATCCAAAACTTGCTGGTGGAATTTTTGTGGTCATCTATATTTTTATATGTTTACTGATTCAAGGTATATTTAAAATAAACATATTTGGCCATAAACTATATTATATTCTTGGTTTAATTCTTGGATGTATTGTATACAAATATTTTGCTGACAGATATGACGGCGACGGAAATGTATAAAAGTGAGGCAAGCAATGTTATTCAAAAGAAAGAGAATCCCATTTCCAATTCCCAACGACGCGATGGCACTAACTTCAAATGTTCCTCTAAACGTTCCAACCACAACGACCAACACAGAGCCGAAATATGAACCGACATATTACAATCAGATGGTCGAGAAGCTCAAGGTACAGGCTGCTAAAGACGGTAATATTTTCGATGTTGAAAAAGATGTCCTAAAAATCAGTGTAGAAAAAAATCCCGTAAATTGATATAAATAATGTATGCTGCCAATTGTCATTGCAGAGCTTTAGTCGGCGGCTTATTGGAGAAATTATGAAAGATTCTTTTGTCAGCGTCCGCATGGATGAAAATCACCCGGATTGGGAACAGTGCATAAAAAGGGAAAACTCGCTTTATGAGAGGGGCAACGGAATCCGCTCTGAATTCGAAAGGGACTATACGCGCATTTTACATTCGGAATCATACAGAAGACTCAAGTACAAGACGCAGGTTTTTTTCGCGCCGCAAAACGATCACATCTGCACGAGGATAGAGCACGTGGGACATGTGGCAAGCGTGAGCAGGACAATCGCAAGGCATCTGGGACTGAATCAGGAGCTTACCGAGGCAATCGCTTTGGGACACGACATAGGACACGCACCCTTCGGACACACCGGGGAAAATATTTTGAACTCACTGATGAGCATAAGCATGAGCCAGAATGAGGGACACAACGCACCAAGAAAATTTTGGCACGAAAGGAATTCACTTTTTTTCGCGGATTTCATTGACACCCTGGCTGACCCCGACGGAAACGAAAAGAACCTTGATTTGACCTACGCGGTGAGGGACGGACTTATCTGCCACTGCGGAGAGATTGACGAGCAGGGAGTAAAGCCCCGGAATGAGGCGATGGACCTCTACAAAATCAGGCGGCCCGGGATTTTCAGTCCATACACATGGGAAGGGTGCGTCGTAAAAGTCAGCGACAAGATTGCCTTTCTGGGACGTGACATTGAGGACGCGAACACGTATCACATCCTGGATGACACAAGCACAAGAGAGCTCCGGGAAATCGTTTCGTCCACGCTGGGATTCAACGGAAAAAACGAGCGCACACAGGACGCGGCACAAAGAAGCGGAAGAGCCGTGAACACGACAACCCTAATCAACGACCTCATTGTGGACCTGTGCGAAAACAGCTCAATCGAAAAGGGATTCTGTTTCAGCGAAAGATATTTCAATTTTCTCAAGGAGCTCAAGACTTTCTGCTCGTCATTCATCTACAAAAACTGGCGGCTTGAAAAATTCTCGCAATACGCGCGCACGGTTCTTGAATGTCTCTACGACACACTGATGAAAACCTCAGTCTACGCAAGGAACCGGACCATGCACTCATGCCTGAATTTCGCAAGGGAGCTCAACGGCACTTTCACCGACTGGCTCATAAAATACACGGCATACGATCCTGCTGAAAAAGAAAGGAGACACTACCGCACGAAGGAAATCTTCGACATAGAAAGCAACGAGGGATATGAGAAATGCGTCATTGAATACATCAGCGGCATGACCGACAGATTCGCAATCAAAACATTTGAGGAAATCATCTCGCTGTAAGCTCAGTAGGTTTTCTCCGGGGTCCGACCCGAAGTATATTTTTCCACGATTCGGCGGCTCACAACCAGCGCAATCCGCTCCACCGCATATTCAATGTATTTTTCGTCATGGATTTTCACCTGCAGCTCCTTCAGCCTGGGCGAGAGTTGTTTTGAACATGATGAATTCTTTGAAACCGGCATATTTACTCCGAAAAAGCGTTCGCAATGTGGTGCACCGGCTCCAGTCCCGGAACATCGATCGCAAGGACATCAAATCTTATTATCCTGCTACTATATTGTCGATATTTTTCGAGATAACATTTAGCGGTTTTGATTATC
Organism: Treponema sp. UBA3649; assembly: GCA_002373325.1. Taxonomy (GTDB): domain Bacteria; phylum Spirochaetota; class Spirochaetia; order Treponematales; family Treponemataceae; genus Treponema_D. Next base: position 3,991 of record DFKI01000109.1, on the reverse strand, counting down.
TTTTGCTGCTTGGAAAGACTCAGCTCGTGTGCAAGGGTCTCCACATCCCCGTGAGGAAGATATTTTACCTCGCAGAAAACCAGTGTCTCACCTTTTTCCGCGATTATGTCCACTTCCCCGCCCCGGATTCTGAAATTCCGCGTGACTATGGAATATCCCTGTGACTCAAGGAAACTTGCAGCCCTGTCCTCACCTTTTTTTCCCTTTATGTACGTGCTTTCCCCGGCAGGACAATTTTTTCGCCTCTCCGTCAGATTTCCTCCAGGGTCTCTTCCGCATCATCAAATTCCTCAAGGGGAATCTCCTCCTCCTCGAAAGCGGACTGATTTGAGGAAATGGAAGCGGACGCATCAATTTTGTGCCCCGCCGTCACCAGAAAGGGAACTTCCCAGCGTACAAGAGCCGCCACATGATATCGTTTCGCTGGCTGTCGTGCTGCCAAAAACATATTCACACCGTCGTCAAAGAAAACGGGAGCGGAAAAAACGACCCCCTCCTTGATTTCATCGCATTTCAATCTACTTAACGGCATTCTCACCCTCCAATCTCGCGATAAATGCAAATATTCCGGCCACCGCAAACCAGGTTTCCTCTGGGATGCACTGACCCACATCCTGTACGGAGAGGACATTCTCAAGTATATCGTTTTCCACAACGGGAATATCGTTCTCTTCGGCTATCTCTATCATGCGTCGTGCCAGATTTCCGTGCTCTTTCGCGGCTATTATCGGAGCCACTGCATTTTCAGGATATCTCAAGGCGACTGCAGCCAACTTTTTAATATCTGTCATCTTATCACTTTTTTTATGGAACCCCGAAAAAGATTTCCAGCATTTCCCAGGGATTCAAATAAATCAGCCCCGCGCCTCAACGAATGTCGGCATCTCATCCACCACGCAAAGACCGTCTGAGCAAGCAGAGTCGGAATAGGTTACAGTCACAGGCTTTCCTCCGTTCATGCCGGAACCAAGGAATCCTCCAAGCCGAAGTTCTTCAGACTTAATCTTTGAAGGCAACAACGGCGGTAATGTAAAGAACCGTACTTCCATCTCACTGCTTGTATTATAGTATATCACAAAAAAAAATTTTGTCGAGTTTATTTTGCAATTTATTTGTATTTTTTCTGTCCTCCGCGAATCCAGGTCCAAAAGAAGCCTTATCATGCCGTCCGCCGCCCCGGATGGAGAATCCCACTCATAAGGAAGAAAAATCCAGTGCTTTCTGTCCTTCGCCACCTGATTTAAATAAGTCAAAAGTCCCGCCTTGTCCGGCTCATGAGTTTTATAAATCCTTCGCAAAAAATTGCCGTCCTCTGATTTTTCGTCCTTTTGACCGCAGTTTTCATCCCCGAGCTGATTTCCGCCCTTTTTTTGTCTGCCGTCAGACCCCGGATTTTCATAATCTGAAAGCACAAGGGAAAGAATCTCCCGGATTTTCTCATCGCCAGGCTCAATTCCGTTCTCAATCAGGATTGCCGCCGCCTCGGATGCGATTTTCTCCCTTCCCGGAAAGCGAAGTCCGATTGTCCTTGCCCTCGAAACAAGGGATGAGTCAAGCCTTATGCCGCTCTGAAACATGAAAAGGAGGACCCGCAAAGAGATGTCATCACGCGGAAGACCCATGGAAAAAAGGAGATTGTTCAAAAAATCAGACCGGGTGAGCGTTTCATTAAACTCAACATTGCTCTCAACATTCAATGCCGCAGCAAGTCTCTCAAGCTCCACGCCGCCATCTTTTCCTATGTGGACTAGAGCATGGAAGTTGTCTCCTATGTGGATTGAATCCCTGCTGCCGACAGAAAATCTTACGCCGCCTGCAAAAACAGTGTACCGGTTCATTCCCTGGGAGTATCCTTCCTTGTCAAGCACCCGGACAAAAATCCTGTCACCGTCGCTCAATCTCATTTCCTGAGTTTGGAGGGATTCCTGCACCTTTGTCGCCCCCGGATTTGAAAGACTCAAAATGTAATCAGGCATGTCACCCCCTAGGCACGGGCAACCGAATCGTTCTGCTGCTTTTCCTCGTTCTTTTCCATCACAAAGCGGATGAAGAAGTCCTCAAGTGTCTTAGTCGGTCCCGGAAGATGCAGTCTCTGCCTTGCCCTCGCATTGTCACGGCGCACAGTATATAGAAGATAAAAATCCCTGTAGTCAAGGCTTACGTCGGTTTTGACCCTTTCACCCAGATACGCGGAAACCTCGTCACGACCGATTGCCTTTACGCCCTGCTCCCTCAATATGGCACGTAGACGCATAATCTGTTCGTAGGAAAGTCCGAAAAGGAATTCCTCCATTGCCTGAGAAACCTCATTGTCCCCCAAACGCTGCTTTATAAACTGCGACCATTGTGCGTCCATCTGTATGCTCACCAAAAGAAGCTCGCTCGTTCCCATCATGGTGCCGAAAGCTGGAGCCAAAGTACGGCGTGCTGACCAAACCGACTGTAAAACAGGTGCGATGTCGTAGATGTTCTGGTCCGAACGGTGCTCCCAAAGTATAATCAGTGAGTTGGCAAGCTGACGGCGCATGGACATGGAGAGGGTCTTGTCCTTCATCAAGTTCAGATAAACATCCTCCGCCATGAGAGTGAACATCATGCTCACCGCCTCATCAGAATAGCGTTTCACCTGCTTGTCGTCCATCCCCGCGAAGTTTTTGGCCAGACGCGACATGGAGTAGAACGAATGGATCTTCGTAACCAAAAATCCCTTGCCCAAAATGGCCTTTGACGGCATGTGAAGCAAGGTGTCTCCGTCCTCCTGATATGAGATGATGCTTTCCACAAGGGCCTCTGGAGTCCGAACCGAATTCGTCAGATTTGTCCTCTGCAAAAGGGAAGGAAAGTGGGCAATGGCTGTGGCAAGTTCCTTCATGTCACTGAGTCTGTCCTCAAGAAGCTCAATCCTGTCCGGTGCATGTGCCTGAAGAGCCTCCCTGAGCTCAACCACCAGCTGCTCCTGATACGATGTGAGCACGGTGATTCCAAGATTTTCGTTCGCAAGGTCGCTCTCAATCTTTTCCTTGTCAAAAAAAGACTCGATGCTTACCGGGATATATTCATTTTCAATCCGGGCGGATTTTTCTCCGTCCTTTAAAGTTTCTTCCATAACGTCACCCATATTCCACGCTCTATTATAGCATATTTTCCATCTTATTCAAGAGCGGATTCGCACATGGACAACGGAGTCCATTTAAAAATGATGTTTGTCCTTATGTCAAGCTGGAAACGGTTTCCGCCTGAAGTTTTTCCGAAATCACAAGAACTTTTTCCAAAGGAAGTCCTGTACAGCGAGCAACAATCTCTGGATTTATATTTTCTCTAAGGAAATTTTCAGCGTCCTCAAGGGCTTTTTCAAGTTTTCCATCAACACGTCCCTCCTCAAAAGCAATCTCTTTTTCCTCATCAATAGTCTGCTGCCACGTCATATATTGTTTCCTCCAAATCATGTCTTTTTTAGCGAAGGAAACTTTTTCCTCTATCGATTTCGTAAGCTCGCTTTCAGCTTTGAGGCCGGAAAGGAATTTGAAAAAGCTTTTTTCTTCGCTCCCTTCCATTTTAGCATATTCCGACGCATTAAAAAAGACCTTGTAAGCCCTGTCGTTCAATTTTATCTCACTGTCATCACGGCAGATGTTTTCAAAGAAGTATACAGGACGCTTCTCTTTGAACGGAGAGTCCAGGCAAAGGAAAATCACATAGGAGTCCTTCAGCTTGTTGTAATTCTCACCTTGCGAAAGGGAATCCATGTCTATCACGCTCTGGTAGTACCTTGCTCTTTTGGGAAGGTTCGTGCTCAATGTGGTCTGAATTTCAATGTCGAACACCCGCGACTTGTCCTTTGCATACACGTCAAAGCGGACGGTCTTTGATTCCATCGTCTCAAGCATTGTGCGCTCGGCCTGTACCGGCTCCAGTTTCTCAATCTCAATGTTGAGAAGCATTTCGAGAATCCGTCGGCACAACTCTGGCTCGCTTTCCATAATCTTGCAGA
>DFKI01000148.1 GCA_002373325.1 Treponema sp. UBA3649 | reverse complement strand
AACGGACAGCACTCATTCTATCAGCTCCTCCACCAGGGAACCGACGTGATTCCTCTCCAGTTCATCGCGTTCCAGAAGAATCAGACCGGAAAGGACGTGACCATCCAGGGATCCACAAGCCAGACAAAACTCGCAGCAAACGTAGCCGCACAGATTGTCGCGTTCGCATGTGGAAAGGACGACGAGAATCCCAACAAATTCTTCGCCGGTGAAAGACCTTCCAGCCTGATTTACGGAAAGGAAGTGAATCCTGAGTCCCTTGGCGCCTTGCTCGCACACTTTGAGAACAAGGTCATGTTCCAGGGCTTCCTTTGGAATGTGAACAGCTTCGATCAGGAAGGAGTGCAGCTCGGAAAGACCCTTGCAAAGTCAGTCCTCTCAGGAAAGATGGACGGCTCCCTCAAGGCCTATGCCGAATTGCTTATAAAATAGAAAGAAATCTTAGAATCGGGAATCGCTGCGGGTGTTTTTAGTCTTGCGGCGGTTCTTTAATTTTTTTATTCTAAGGAAATGTTGATAAATTCAGATCGATGTCATTATCGGACTGAATAAGTGTCATTGTCAGTCTGAATAAGTGTTATTATCGGACTGAATAAGTGTTATTATCGGACTGAATAAGTGTCATTATCGGACTGAATAAGTGTCATTATCGGGCTTGACCCGATAATCTATTTATTGCATTATTGATATTTAAAGATTGCCGGGTCAAGCCCGGCAATGACATAAGACCAATCCGGCAATGACATAAGACCAATCCGGCAATGACACAAGACCAATCCGGCAATGACACAAGACCAATCCGGCAATGACACAATGCCATAAATCAGCGTTTCCCTAAAATTCCCGGCAGGAAATTGTTATGTTAGACAAGATGAGAAATATTGGAATCATGGCCCATATTGATGCGGGCAAAACTACCACGACGGAGAGAATCCTTTACTATTCCGGCAAGATTCATAAGATTGGCGAGATTGATGACGGTGCGGCCACTATGGATTTCATGCAGCAGGAGCAGGACCGTGGAATCACCATTGCGTCGGCGGCAATCACTACGGAATGGAAAGGCTGCCAGATAAACATAATCGACACTCCGGGCCACGTGGATTTTACTGCCGAGGTTGAGCGTTCCCTGCGTGTTCTTGACGGAGCCGTTGCCGTAATCTGTGCAGTGGGTTGGGTTCAGCCACAGACAGAGACTGTTTGGAGACAGGCCGATGAGTTCAATGTCCCCAGAATCTGCTTCGTGAACAAGATGGACAGAATCGGTGCTGATTTTTTCGGCGCGATGAAAGACGTGCATGAGAAATTCGGTGCGGAGACTGTAGCTTTGGAAATCCCGATCGGAGCGGGACAGGATTTTGACGGAGTGATTGACCTGCTTGAGATGAAAGAAATCCACTGGGATATGGAAAGCGAGGGGGAGAAGTTTACGACCGGTCCAATCAGCGATGCGAACAAGGCTCTTGCGGAAGAATGGCATGAGAAGCTTGTGGACACAGTTGCCTCCACCGACGATGAGCTTGCGGAGATTTATCTTGAGGGCGGAGAGATTCCCGTGGATCAGCTCAAGGCCGCAATCAGAAAGGCAGTTTTGAACCGCACCATTGTTCCCTTCCTTTGCGGATCGAGCCGTCACAATCAGGGAGTGCAGCCCTTGATGGATGCCATTGTTGACTATCTTCCTGCTCCAGATGAAATTCCACCTGCCGAGGGAATCCACATCAAAAAGCATGACGAGGAGGAAAAAATCTCCGTGCCGTGTGACCCGAATGCGAAGACACCGATCGGACTTGTGTTCAAGATTCAGTACGACCGCGAGGCAGGAATCCTTTGTTTTGTAAGGATGTACTCCGGTAAAATCAGTACGGGAACACAGGTCTACAACGTCACAAAGAAAAAGCGCGAGAGAATCAACAGAATCCTCCGCGTGAACGCAAACCACATGGAGCAGATGGACAGCGTGAGTGCGGGTGACATTGCCGTGTTCGTGGGACTGAAACTTGCCCAGACAGGAGACACTCTTGGAAGCGAGGGAATGCCGGTGCTGCTTGAGAGCGTGAAATTCCCGGAGCCAGTAATTTCTGTTGCCATTGAGCCTGAGACCATGAGCGACAGGGACAAGCTTAACACGACCTTGGAAATCCTGAGCCGCGAGGATCCCACCTTTACGCACAGGGACGACGAGGAGACGGGCCAGCTCGTTATCAGCGGAATGGGTGAGCTTCATCTTGACGTTCTTGTTACGAGAATCCGTGATGATTTTAAAGTGCAGTGCCGCGTTGGAGCTCCACAGGTTACATATCGTGAGGCCGTAACTCAAGCCGCAGACTACAGCGAGGAATACAGCCGCGTGATTGCAGGAAAAGAGAATAATGCTCGCCTTACTCTGCACGTTGAGCCCAGGGAGACCGGAAGCGGAAATCTTTATACTTGCAATGTGAAGAAGGGCGGTGAGATTCCGGACGAGATTTTTGACGCGATCGAGCAGAGCATCAACAACTGTTTCGGCGGCGGAATCAAGATGGGCTATCCTTGCGCGGACACGGGAATCACTCTTACCGGCATTTCCTACGACCCGCTTACTTCCACCACGGTTGCTTTTGCTGCTGCTGCGGCGGAGGCTTTCGACAAAGTGTGCATGAGCGCGGATCCTCAGATGCTTGAGCCTGTGATGGCCGTGGACATTGAGTCCCCAACGGAATTTGTGGGTGATGCCATGAGCCTGATTACACAGCGTGGCGGAATAATTGGAAGCATGGAGGAAAAAACCGGCGGCAACATCGTGCATTGTCAGGCACCCATGGAAAAGATGTTCGGATTTACCACAAGCCTTCGTTCCGTGAGCCAGGGACGTGCGAGCTTCAGCATGACGTTCAGTCACTTCCAGAAAAAATCCTGAGGCGGCAGATGGAAAATCAGTCTAAAATGAAATGCTCATCATCCTATATCATCCCGGCTGATTTTCCAGATCCCGACATAATCCGCGTGGATGACTGCTACTACATGGTGAGTACGACCATGCACTTTATGCCCGGCTGTGCGATTCTCCGCTCCTTCAATCTTGTGGACTGGGAACATGCGGCTTATGTTTACGATGAGCTTGAGGCGACACCAGCAGAGACTTTGAGTGACAACAAAGGTGCTTACGGAAAAGGGATGTGGGCAGCAAGTTTAAGGCATCACGACGGAAGATTTTATATCAGCTTTGTTGCGAACGACACGCACAAGACCTATCTTTTCACGTCGGAAAAAATCGAGGGACCGTGGAAGCGATCTGAAATCAAGGGATTCTACCACGACATGTCGCTTCTTTTCGATGATGACGGGCGTGTTTTTTGTGTGAGCGGAAATACGCAAATTACACTTACCGAATTGGAAAGCGATTTGTCCGGTCCAAAAGATGGTGGAATCAACAAGCTGATTATAAACGATAATCCTGATGAAGTTGTGCTCGGGTATGAGGGAAGCCATTTTTATAAAATCAACGGAAAATATTATGTCTTTTTGATTCATATCCCCAAGGGAAAAATGCGGACGGAATCTTGCTTTGTCTCGGACAAGATTGAGGGGCCGTATGTCGGTCGCGATGTCCTTTGCTCTGATCTTGCGGGGTGGAAAAGCGGTACTGCCCAGGGTGGAGTCGTGCAGGCGGGTGACGGAAAGTGGTACTCGATTGTTTTTCAGGACCACGGTGCGTTGGGAAGAATCCCGGTTCTGGTTCCTGTAGATTTTGTGGATGATTTTCCCGTGTTTGGTCACGATGGACTTGCCCCGGAACAGGTGAGTGTTTTGGACAATCGTCCGGAATATCAATACGCTCCCCTTTACTCAAATGATTTTACGAATCCCGCGTGGCAGTGGAATCACATCCCGGATAAAAATCTTGTGGACGTGACGAGCTCCACATTTAAATTACGCACTGATAAAATCTGCGTGAATGTCGTTCAGGCTGCGAACACACTTACTCAGCGTACTTTTACAGAGCATTGCTCAGGATGCGTGGAGATTGACGCTTCAAAAATCAATGAGGGAGACGTGGCGGGTCTTTGCGCTTTGGAGGGTGAGTACGGATTTATTGCCGTTACAAAAAAGGACGGTAAGTACAAGCTGATTGCAGCCGAGCATAAGATTGATTATTCACCCTGGGCGATGGGCGTTTATGATTCCGCGTCGCCAAATATTATAGAAGAAAAAGAGATTTCCTCCCCGGTCCTGCGATTAAAAGCGACGTTCAGTTTGGAGCACGGAAAAGAGCAGGTCCAGTTCGCGTATTGCCTCTCTGATTCCCAAAGTGAAAAAGATTCTTCCTTCATTGATTTCGGCTCTCCCGTAAGATTGCGCTACACTTTGGATCAGTTTGTCGGCGTGAGGTTTGCTTTGTTCTGTTATTCCACGGTGAGTGCCGGAGGAGAGGCTTCATTCCGGGATTTTTTCATGGGGCTTTCTAAAGCGGCTGCATTATAAGTCCCGCAATGACAAGTCAATTATTTCTACAGGAGGATCCGTTTTTCCCTCTTTTACTCGCCAATATGCCTGGTCGAGAAGTGACTTTTCGCCTGTATCAAGCGCATTCTTAATCACCATAAGTTCCTTGAGCGAAAGCGGTTCCAGCACAATGTTTCCGTTCTCGTTATCCAAAAAGATTTTTCCCGCAGCCTCATTTTTTTTGATCCAATCAAGAAAAATCCTCTGTGCATGAAGATACTCTATATCGCCTATAACATCGGTTCCATTGAGGAAAATAAGCCGCCAATAAGGAATTGTGTCAATCGCTTCGCTCACCCCGTCGCTTTGCACTCTGAACCTTGTAAGGTCAAGGGGCAGTTCGGCACCGATTCCCGCAGTCAGCGTGAACATTCCGCACTCAATTTCGTCTTTTCCAATTGCAACAAAGTGAAGGTTTTCAAAAACCGGGGCATTGCCGTGAAGTTCCTTATGTCTTTGAAGTTCAGCCTCTGTCATGTTGATAATAATTTCTTTCATTAAGAACTCTCCTATGCGGGGATCCACAGAAGCTTTGTTAGGTGATTATTTCTTTTCTTCATTAACATATTGATAAAATTTTAATCCTGCACTTTCAACAGATTTTTTTAATTCTTCTGGATTTTCATGTTTTTCATCAACAGGAAATTCTTTTACATATCCCCCGAAAATCCATACATTATAAATATCGCCTTCATTTCTGCCGAATGGATCATGTTCTTGCTGTTGAATATAATACCATGAAGCTGTAACACCATCTATTGTTTCGGTTTCAACTGTTTTTGCAATATAACCTTCAATCACCATTCCTTTAAAAACAACTTTTCGAGATTGTTCAACCCAAGCATTACATCGGAAATCACAGCCTTTAATTTCGACAACTTTTCCTTTTAATGAGTTGGTATCTCTCATTTTTAAATTTTCTGTAATGTATATTTCATTATTTACTTTGTAAACCTTGGTTCCATTTATTTCTATAATCAAGTCTGATGGGATTTTTTTTACAGACCAGAAATAAGATTTATCTTCAAGGTTAAACAGACAGCCAATAAAAGTTCCATTATTTGTATCAGGTAAATAGCGGTATTTTGAATTAAAATTTAAATTTCCATTATTATCTGTACTGATAATTTTATTGGCCCATTCTGTTCCTTTCACATTTGAAAAAGAAATAATACCTTTATTGATTGAATATTTCCCTTCAAAATTATAGCCATCACCACCTTTGGTTCTATAATCAGAAACAAAAGTATTGTCATTTTTAAACTTTAGATATTCTCCAAAAATATTTTGAGTTACCAAAACATCTTTTATTTGCGCATCCGTTAATTCATTAGTTTGTGCAAAAATTTTTGAGGCAAATAATAAAACAAATAAAAATACAAAAAATCTTTTCATTTTTTTTCTTCCTTAAAAAATCTCCCCAGTGTTCCATCCGCCTAACTTGCATTTAAACCGCAAACGGCTTGACCGCGACATCCGCTTTG
>DFKI01000128.1 GCA_002373325.1 Treponema sp. UBA3649 | reverse complement strand
TTGCGGCTCCCTTGAAATAATGGACGTACTTTGCGGCCTCCAGCATATTGCCCGAGTTCTCAAGCTCCAGAAGTCTGTTCATGTCAAAGGTCTTGTCGTGCAAAAAAGAGCTCAACAAAATCCGGAACAAATCGGGATCCCCACCAAGCATTTCCATCGCAGACTGTATATTCAGAATTTTTGCCATTCCCATTCCCCCCCAGATTCCATTTTTCAACTTTTTCTTAAAATTTCGATACTTTTATTACCTTAGTATAGCATATTATTAAAAATTTTGCTATATTATATAAGGGACTTTTAAAAGCTTCCGTCCCGCATTTTGTTTTTGGAGATTATGATGAAAAAACTGAGGGTGTTGATTTCGGCGAATCTTTTGCTCGCTCTGATTTTTAGTTTGCTTTGCCTTTCATTCCATGCGGATGTTTCAGTCCTGGCATTTCCGCTTTCACTGATTTTTACTCTCCTGCTTGCATACGTGTCCTTTTTCCTTCTTTTAAAAAGCGATAACGCAAAACACATTGACACTGTAAGGCGATTTTTCCAATATGAGCCCTTCGTTTTCATCGCCGCTTTCGTCATACAGAGGGCCGGAAAATTCGCTCTCCCGCGTTTCATTGACATTGTTTCATCCGTCGTCTGGGTGATTGTGATGCTTTCTTCCTTCGTGATTCTTTTCTTTTTGGGTGAAAAAAGAGTCTATGCGTGCAATGAGAAATGGATGAAGTATCATCAGGATTTTCCAAAGGCAAAGAGCGTGGGGCTGAAGCGTGTAGGCATTGAGCTGCTTGAGTGGCTTGACGCTTTGGTGCAGGCGGTCTTTACGATTGTCCTTTTGAACATTTTTGTTTTCCAGCTTTATGAGATTCCCTCTGAGTCCATGGTCTCGACCTTCCTGATCGGGGACCGTGTGGCTGTGATGAAGACTCTTGCGGGACCGAAATTTCCGCTTACCGACGTGGGGCTCCCTTATGTACAGGAATACGAGAGGGGTGACGTTGTTGTTTTCAGGAATCCGCATTATGCTTCGGACAGAAAGAACGAGGTGAAGACATTCCTCTCTCAGTTTGTCTACATGATTACGCTGACTTTGGTGAAGACAAATACTGATGAGAACGGCAGACTCAAGGCGGATCCTCTTGTGAAGCGTGTTGTCGGTGAGCCGGGGGAACAGCTTTTGATGATGGACGGAAATCTCTATGCCAGAACCAAGGATTCCGCGTTTACCCTTGTCGCCGAGGATTCTGATTGGGCGGTGTGGAACTTGAACGGACTTCCCCGCGCCATAAAGCAGAAGGTGAAGGACATTCCTTTTACCCAGGAGATTTGGGATGAGTGTCTCAGGACCGAGGAGGAAAGGAGAAGCCTTGACCTTGTGAGCGCGAAGCTTGAGTGCCGTGCCTTGACCGAGCGGTTCATGGAGCTTGCCGGAAAAACGGGGGATGGAAATGTTCCAGCATCCCTTTTCAGCGGTGACGACCTTTTTGCGTTCAATATGTTCAGAAAAATTGATGATTTCACATACCGCCTGATGACCGTTGACGGAGGGGACGCTTGGTTCGAGCATTACATGAACGACTGGTACGACGGCATGGAGAATCTTTCGTCCTACCGCGAGAATCAGATTGTGACGGGCCCTCATCTGGTCGGTGGTGATTTGTACACGGATTCAAGATTCCGTCTCAACCTCATGTCCAAGCTGCTTTTCGGTCGCCTTGTGGTAAGAAACCTTGAGATGATTGACGAGCACATCGAGTCCTCTAAATGGGGAAGCGACGTGAAGAGGATGGACTTCCTTGACGCGGCACAGAGACTTGTCACATACATCGCTTTGCTTGACCAGCGGAACATGGGGCTTTTCCCTGCCAACGACGACAATGGGAATCCGTCTTTCATACCGGAGAACTGCTATTTTATGATGGGAGACAACCGCTATAATTCCCTTGACATGAGACACAGCTATGAGCAGGTTTTGGAGCCTCTTTATGCAGGCGATCCCTATTCGGTGCAGTACCTTACGAACCTTGCCCCGCAGTATGTGAACAGGTCGAGAATCCTTGGAAAGGCGAGCCTTAGAATCTGGCCGTTGAATCGATTTGGGAAACCGGGAAGAAAAAATCAACAGAACAAATAAATCCACAGGAGGATAATATGAAAGCAATCAGAAAATTTTTGACCGCTCTTTTCTGCCTCTTTGTTTTTTTAGCGGATGGATTTTGCAACGGCGGCATAAGGTGGAATTGGAACGGATCCGGTACTCCGCCCGCCACAATCACTTTGAAAAATGATGCCGAAATCAGCCTGAAAAAGGAAAACCTGACTCTTCGTTTTGTGGATGACTGCGTTATTGTTTACTGCGATTATATTCTTTACAACAAGAGCAGCTCCAACAAGATAATTGATTTTGCGTTCAACATTACCGACTCTTACCACGATTCTTTGGTTTATTACAACATTTTTGCTGACGGTAAAAAACTTGCTTGCGACCTGCACAAAGACGTGAAGTTTGACGAGATAGATGGAGTCATCAGTTTCTGGGCGCTTTCAAAAATCAGTCTTGCGGCAAAAAAGGAGACGAATGTTTCAATCTCATACCGCGTGAAGACAAACAACGACGGAATGTATTATGCAAATGATTTTAGCGACAACTCTTTTATCTATAATCTTTATCCGGCGCTGAGTTTCGGAAACGGAATTATCGAGGACTTCAACATAACGATTGATATGGGCGATGTCTTTGCTTACAATGGCACCGTTAAAAAAATCGAGGGAATTGATTTGGCATTCAAAAATTCCGAGAGAATTGTTTCCAAGCATTTTTCCAATTTTGATTTGAGCAAGCACAAGCAGCTGAAAATCACATACAACATTAAAAACTGGTATTTCAAATCGCTGTATGAAAAATATCCCCTATATGCGGTTATAAAAGCGAGCTCCGAACTGACCGAGGGACGCACCGTTTATGTTCCGTCAAATATGAACGACAGAAACTGTGACACCGCATGGGTCGAGGGAAAAAGCGATTTTGGAAAGGGCGAAAGAATTACCATCAACACTGGCAGAAAATGGATAACTCAGATTCTTCTTGTGAACGGATTCAGAAAATCAGAGAAGACGTTTTACGAAAACAACCGCATAAAGAGAATCGCGCTCTATGTTGATGACGAGAAGCTTGGAGAGATGGAATTTCCCGACAGAAAATATTGCAGGGTGGACATGACGAACATTCTGGATGAGGGGGAGCTTTTGAATCTCGGAGATTTCTTTAGCGGTGACTACTCAAAAACCATGCAGGGAAGGGGATTCCGCCCGGATTCAAAAATTGAGATTGAGATTCTGGACGTGTATAAGGGAACAAAATATAACGACACTTGCGTTTCCGACATCTATATGATTGCGGCACAGATTCCGATTCCTTGATTTTTTGCATCACATTTGGAGGGGAAAGTGGATTTTCTAGAGAACCAGGTGGACGGTTATGGCGAGGATGATGAGGCTGTAATCTGGCACCACAAAAAATTCGGATACAGGGAAAGGGAACCCAAGGCGTTCAGTGATTTGGCAGAGGGAAAAAATCAGCCAAAGAGGGGATTGTTCAGGGTTCTCGTTTCCACAAAGATGAACCGCATGATTTTTACCGCCATGCTGATTTGTTTTGGAATCGTTTTTATGGTGGCCATACTCGGAGGAAAGGACAACCAAGGAAGCGTGGGAGGTGTTTCCTGTGAGATGTCCGCATTTTCTTTTGGCGATGATGTGTATGTCTCCGTTTCGATGAAAGAATCGGGGAGGAAAAAATCAGGGGATTCGAAAGAAGGCGATGGAATTCTTCATTTCAATTTTGTCGCGGTAAACTCTGACGGTGAGGACTCCGACACAAGGAATGCTGATTTTGATTTTACGAAACTCTCCGACGATGTGTGCCGCGTGACTTTCAGAAATTATGAGATTGCCCTGATAAAAGCGACGGTAAGTTCTGGTGGTAAAAGCATCAGTCTTTCCTGCAAGGTTGAATCCCGCTAGTACCTGTCATTGCCTCTTCGGCTGTTTGTCATTGCCTCTCTGACTGTTTGTCATTGCCGTTCCGGTTGTTTGTCATTGTTGCTCTGACTGTTTGTCATTGCCTCTTCGACTGTTTGTCATTGCCGGGCTTGACCCGGC
>DFKI01000126.1 GCA_002373325.1 Treponema sp. UBA3649 | reverse complement strand
TTGCAAAACTCCTTGTTCACTTTTATGACCTTGATTCCGGTTCAATAAAAATCGGCGGACAGGATATTACCGACATGTCAATTGAAGAGCTGAACAATCAGATTTCCTATGTAGCTCAGGAGCAGTTCCTCTTTAACACAAGCCTTTACGAAAACATTTTGATAGGGCGGCCGACAGCTGCACGTGAAGAAGTTTTGGATGCGGCTCATCGCGCCCAGTGTGACGAATTTCTTGACCGTTTCCCTAAGGGGATTGACACAATGGCAGGTGAAAGTGGTAAGCAGCTTTCCGGTGGAGAACGTCAGCGCATTTCTTTGGCAAGGGCAATCCTCAAAAACGCACCTGTAATAGTCCTGGATGAGGCGACTGCTTTTATGGATCCGGAAAATGAGGAAAAGATGAACGCCGCCATTGAAGAAATCGTAAGGGACAAAACCGTAATTGTAATTGCCCACAGGCTTTCTTCAATTAAGAATGCAGACAAGATTTGTGTCCTCAAAGAAGGTAATGTTATTGCCGAGGGTACTCACGATGAATTGATGAAAAACTGCGAGGAGTTCCAGAAGCTGTGGAAGGCATCGACCGCTGCGGCAGAGTGGAAGATTCAGTGAGATTGTCGGGTTAAGCCAGATAATGACATTTTGTGTCATTTCCATGTTTGTCAGGATAACCAAATAAAGGGGTTTTAGGGGCTGTGCCCCTAGGAGAGAGGGTAGCACGCAACAAAGTGCGGGCGCAGGGGGAGACTTCCCCCTCATGATGGAGATTAAAATGAAAAAACAAAATAAGTCTATGATTTCGATGATGCATCGTCTGGTGGAATTTTGCGGGAAGTATAAGGTTCCAATCCGCTTGTCTTACCTGCCGGGATTTATTAAAGGATTAATGATGAAGTCGCCGCTTATGGCTTCATTTTTCATGGCATGTGATTTTATGTCCGGTAGAATGACAAAAGAAAAATGTCTGATTTACGGACTGATTATTCTGGCTTGTGTTGTTCTGCAGGCGGTATTGCAAAATATAACAGACAGGCTTCAGTCTGCTACGGGTTTTAAGGTTTTTGCGGACAAGAGAATGGAAATGGGAGACCACTTCAGAAAACTTTCGATGGGATATTTTACTGAGGGAAACATAGGAAAGGTGAGCAGCGTTCTTGCAACTGACATGAACTTTATAGAGGAAAACTGCATGATGGTTCTGGAAGAGCTTGTTGGACTTATGATTTCTCAAGGTCTGATGATTGTCTTTATGTTCTGGCTCAACTGGCGGCTCGGATTTGCCTCTCTCGTGGGACTTGTCCTTATCATGCTTTTCGGAAACATCACAACAAGAAAATCAATTTCTCATTCAATGCTCAAACAAAAGACTTCTGAAAAAATGACCGGCTCGGTTCTTGAGTTTGCTGAAGGAATCGGAATCATCAAGACCTTCAATATGCTGGGAGAAAAATCTAAAGAGCTCAATAAGAGTTTTGAAGAGAGCTGCGACAATTCCATCAAGTTTGAAACGGCCTATGCTCCATGGTGGGCTTCTATAATCATTTCTTATGCAGTGGCCACGGTCCTCGTTCTTTTTGTCTCTTCTTGGCTTAGCTCAAAAGGAATGTTGAGCAACGAATATTTTTTAGGCATGATTCTTTTTACATTTGATTTGCTTTCCCCGATAAAAGCCTATTACGCGAATATTGCCCGCCTTACGGTAACCGATGCCTGTCTGGATCGAATTGAAAGTGTTTTTGATCAGGCTGAAATTGTAAATGAAGGTAAAGAGTCTTTGATGCCTGTGGAAGAAGCCGCACGCAAAGATCTGCCGGAAATATCTTATCAGAATGTTAGTTTTGCCTACGGTGATAAAGAGGCTTTACATGGAATTAATTTTGATGTTCAGAAAGGCGAGATGATTGCGCTCGTTGGTCCAAGCGGAGGCGGTAAATCAACAATCGCAAACCTTCTTGCCAGATTTTGGGATGTAAAAAACGGCTGTATAAAAATCCGCGGAACAGATATCCGAAATGTCCCGGTCGCAAATCTTATGGATAATATTTCGATGGTTTTCCAGAGAGTCTATCTTTTCCAGGATACGGTTTTCAACAACATCGCCATGGGAAAAACAGATGCCAGTCGTGAGGAAGTTATTGAAGTTGCAAAGAAGGCCCGCTGTTATGACTTTATCATGAATCTGCCGAATGGATTTGACACAGTGATTGGGGAGGGTGGAGCAGATTTGAGTGGCGGTGAACAGCAGCGTATTTCCATTGCACGCTGTATGCTCAAGGATGCTCCGATTGTAATCCTTGATGAAGCGACTGCCAGCGTGGATGCTGATAACGAGCATTTCATTAAGGAAGCTATCTCAGAACTCTGCCGTGGTAAGACTCTGATTGTAATTGCACATCGTCTGAACACAATCCGTAACGCAAACAAAATCCTTGTGATTAAAAATGGTAAGGTTGCAGAAAGTGGAACTCATGAAGAATTGATGGCGCTTAAGGGACAATATTGGGATATGGTGGAAAGGCAGACTTGTTAAAAAAAGAGGTTAGTACTTGCTAACTTTTTAATAAAGTGATATTATTTTGCTTAAGTTAGTATAGGCTAATCAAAAAATCTGAATGTCATGGAGTGTAAAAAATGAATGATTCAAAAAAATTAAAGGGAAAGGATTTAATCAACATAGGTATTTTTACCGCGATTTATTTTGTTGTGATTATGGCTCTTGCGATGCTCGGCTTCATCCCGATTTTCATGCCGACTTATTCGGTGCTGATGCCTTTGCTTGGGGGAATTGTTTTCATGCTTTTCCTGACAAAAGTAAAGAAGTTTGGAATGGTATGGATTATGACAATTCTCATGGGCCTTCTGATGTGGCTTACGGGAATGTCATATTACGCTTTGGTGATAGGACTTGTAACAGGACTCATCGCGGAGTTGATTTTGAAAAAAGGTGAGTACAAGAGTTCAAAATGCGCTGTGCTTTGTCATGCCGTTTTCTGCTTCTGGATTGTAAGCAATTATATTCCCCTTTTCTTTTTTGCCGATAAGTATTGGTCAACAAGACAGAACTTCGGTCAGGAATATATTGACGCACTTACAAGAATGTTTCCTAAATGGATGTTCCCGGTTCATGTGGTTCTTTGCTTTGGCTTTGGAATTCTTGGCGGGCTTCTTGGCAAGGCAATCTTGAAAAAGCATTTTGTTAAGGCCGGAATAGTTTGATGGAGCTTTTAAGTTCAAGCGTAAGAAAATCTCTTTTGGATCCCCGGACAAAACTGCTGCTTCTTACCTTTGTTTCCGTCATTGTGCTTGGAAACGCCGGTGGAAACTATGCAAATGAATTTCGTTTTGTTTTAAATTATCTGCCGCTTTTCCTTTTGCTTGTTTCCCATCGGTGGAAAGAATTCCTTTACGGACTGATTTTATACACTGTGGGTTATGCCATGCAGTTTTTTCTTATGCCTCATGTACAGGGACTTCCCGGATATCTGGTTCTTGCGGTCTCAGGCATTCTTCTCAGGTTCCTGCCGGGAATTATGACGGGAGCCTATGTCGTTTCCACAACAACTGTGAGCGAGTTTATTGCGGCTATGGAAAAGATGCATGTGAGTCAGAAAATCACGATACCACTTGCCGTAATGTTCCGCTTTTTCCCGACCGTTGTAGAGGAGGCTTCCAGCATAAACAAGGCTATGGCAATGAGGGATATAAAGTTTGGCGGATCAAAAGTTTTCAAGATGATTGAATACCGTCTTATTCCCATGATGACCTGTTCAGTAAAGATAGGACAGGAACTTTCTGCGGCCAGTTTGACCAGAGGTTTGGGGTCTCCTGTAAAGAGGACGAACATCTGTAAAATTGGATTCGGCTGGGCTGATTTTGTGACCTTCGCTCTTTTGGCAGGCGGGCTTGTTTTTGTAGTTCTTCGTGCCTGCAAGGTGATTTAAATGATTGAGTTAAAAAACGTGACTTTTAAATATGCAAGTGGAGATAGACTTGAGAATGGTGCGGCGGGTGGAATTGGAGAGACAATTTCAAATGGCAGTTTGAATGATGTTAGCCTTAAGATAAATGACGGCGAGTTTCTTTTGCTGACTGGTGGCTCTGGCTGCGGAAAGACTACAATCATCCGCTTGATTAACGGTTTGATTCCAAACTTTTTTGAAGGAAATCTTGAGGGAAGTGTTCTTGTCGATGGGCTTGATGTCAGTAAGGCGGAGCTTTATGAAACTGCAAAATCCGTAAGCACCGTTTTTCAAAATCCCCGGTCACAGTTTTTTAATGTAGACACAACGAGTGAACTTGCCTTTGCCTGTGAAAATCAGGGGATGGCGAAAGAAGAGATTCTGAGACGAATGGAAAGGACTGTCAGGGAACTGAATCTTGAGCCGCTCTTGAACCGAAGCCTATTTAATTTGAGCGGAGGACAAAAACAGAAAATCGCATGTGCGTCTGCCGCAGTTACAGGAAATAAAATCATACTCCTTGACGAGCCCAGCGCAAACCTTGACTTGAAGACTATCGATGAGCTTTCATCCCTCTTGAAAAAATGGAAGGAGGAGGGAAAGACAATCGTTGTGGCCGAGCACCGCATTTCATATTTGTGGGATTTGGCGGACCGCACCGTCATTTTAAGGGAAGGAAAAATCGAAAGGGAATTGTCCCGAAGGCAGATGGATATAATCACTGAAGATGAGCTGCATGGTTTGGGATTGAGGACGAATAGGGATTGCCGGGTCAAGCCCGGCAATGACAGAGTTAATGAACTCAGCAATGACAAAGTGTGTGAGTTAGGCGAGAAACAAGGCAAAATGTCATCCTCGGATTTACTTGACACGTCATCTTCGGGCTCACCTTCTGTGTCATCTGCGGACTCACCTTCTGTGTCATCTGCGGACTCACCTTCTGTATCATCTTCGGGCTTACCTTCTGTGTCATCTTCGGGCTTGACCCGGAGATCTCCCCAAGATTCTACTCTTATCATTGAAAAGTTCCGCTACAAATACAAAAACGGATATGTGGCTTTAAATGTTCCCTTTATGGAAATACCTCTTGGAAAAATCACAGCCATCACTGGAAACAATGGAGAGGGAAAAACTACATTCCTGAATTGCCTCTGCGGACTTGGAAGACGCTCAAAGGGAAGCCTCTTCTACAGGGGAAAAGAATACAGACGCAGACAAAGGCAGAAACTGATATTTCTTGTCATGCAGGATGTAAACCATCAGCTCTTTACGGAAAGCGTTCTGGATGAGGTTTTAATCAGTCAGAAGGAAGAAAACGAGGAGGAGGCAAGACACATTTTATCATCTCTTGATTTGGAGCCTTTTGCGGACAGGCATCCCCAGTCACTTTCGGGAGGACAAAAACAACGTGTGGCAGTTGCATCGGCCATAGCAAGCGGAAGGGAAATCCTTTTGTTCGATGAGCCGACCAGCGGGCTTGACTACACCCACATGCTGCAAATTGGAAAAATCTTGCGTGGACTTAGAGACTTGGGAAAGACCGTCATAGTTGTGACCCACGACCGCGAGTTGATTAGGGAATGTTGCGACCGTGAGATTCATCTTGGCGATTTTAATCAAATATAAATTACGAATGAGAAAGTTTCAACATCAGACGAGTTTTGGAATCGGTCCGAATATGTATTGAAAAGAATGTGATTTGATGCGATAATAAATCCGTGAGGGGACGCAAGTAAAAAATGAACGGACTTGAATTGCATGAATCAATCATAAATAATTCACAAATCACTTTTGCAAGAAGCGGCGGCAAGGGAGGACAGAATGTAAACAAGGTGAACACAAAGGTGTGCCTTAAACTTCCACTGTCAGATATCGGCGGCATAACGGATGAGGAACGCATTCGGCTTAGGACAAAACTTGCTGCGATTATAAATGCGGAATCTTGTCTTGTCATAAATGTGGATGATGAACGCTATCAGGAATTGAACAGAAAGATTGCGCTTTCAAGAATCGAAAACAGAATTACCCAAGCTCTTGTGATTCCCAAAAAACGAAAGCCCACTGAACCAACAAAGGCAAGCAAAGAAAAAAAACTCAAATTAAAACGGATCCGTTCCGAACTCAAAAAATCCAGAAAAAAATTTTTCTTTTGACGAACAAATTGGATTGCTAAGAAAAAATCACGGAGAAAGATATGAAGAAATGGTATGACGAAGAATACGAATTCAATGTTGAGGTGACGGGATTTTTACACGGAGACCACACCGAGAGATATTGCCGCAATGGTGAAGAACCCGGCGACAAATACACATGCACTTACGGTTGTCCGGTAAATAAAGACGGATACGGAATCTGCTCAAAGACAATGATGATGCTTTATCCTTTGATGGAAGCCGTGAGGAGCGGCGGTGATTTACAAAATCTTGGAGGAGACGGCAAATATTCAAAGACGATTGTATGTCCCGACGGATGTGTAATCTTCAAGCTGACGGCAAAACCATTGGGAAATCCGAATTTTCATAAGGGCAAATTTTGGGACTATCCTGACGAAACAGAAAATAATTCATAGACGTGGGGGCTTGCTGAAATATGAATATTTACGTTGATTTCGATGACTGCATCTGTGAGACCGCGCGTTATTTTTCAGAGTTGATAAAAGACATGTTCGGACTGGACATTCCTTATGAGAAAATCAGATATTTCAATCTGCAAAAATCATTTTCCCTGACGGATGAAAAATATGATGAGATGATGATTCATGCTCACAGACCGGAAGTGCTTTTGTCCTACCAGGAGACTCCGGGAGCAGTGGAGACAATCAACGGATGGATTGACAGAGGGCATGACGTGAAGATAATAACCGGTCGCCCGTTCAGTGCCTACGATGCTTCTAGGAAATGGCTTGATCTGCATGGACTTGAGCGCGTAGATTTTTTCTGCCTGAATAAATATGGTCGTGACAATTTTATAAAGGGCTCCTCATTTAATCTTGAGCTGGAGGATTATTACAAAATGCATTTTGATTATGCCGTTGAAGATTCACCGCACGCATTCAAATTTTTTGAGCATCTCCCGGATTTGAGAGTCATGGTTTTTGACCGCCCGTGGAATCAGGAATGTGCGTTTCCGAATCAAAATTACACAAGATGCTTTGACTGGAAGATGGTTGCAGATAGGGTGAAATAAAATCAATCTCCCACCCAGGCTATAAGATTTCCCTTGCCGGCATCTTTTCATGTCCGCCATTGCATCGCATAAAAAAATAAGGTCGCTCCCTCACGAAAGATTTTTTCCCGAACGACGCATGTAGCATTTCCATCAAAGCTGTGTTATACTTAGCGAAGGAGATAAAAATGGCTGAGAAAGAATTTACAAACGAGACGCGGAAAAAACTTGTTGACTTGCACGAGCAGAGACTTTTCAGGACGGTGGATGCGGACGCAAGATTTTTGGCCCTTGCGCTGGCAGGTTACGGAGAGAGACCTTATCTTGTTCTTGACGGGCAGATAAATAAATTCCGGGATGATGAGACTCCCAAGGATTTTATCAGGAGGACGTATTTTAAGGAAGTGTGCAAGGCGTGCATTCCGTCAAAAAACGACAGAGAAAAATATGAGCTTGTCATCGAAAAGAGCAATCAGTTTCAGTACGCGCTGAATTACCAAAGACGCTCGGTGCGCTCACAGTCCTACGTTTTCAGCATGTCGCGCAATCTTCATCTCATGCACGACTACTATCTCTTCTCCATTTTTCATTGCAGCCTCAGCCGCTATCTTCGCGACGAGCTTACAGACGAGCTATTGGATTTGAAAAGAGCCTCATCGTCATATTACGGATTTGCCGCCATAAACAATCTGGACATGATGATTGCGGCGGAACTTGACTGGGACATGCAGAACGGAGGTCCGGGCGAGCTTCAAAAAACGATTGAGGAAATCATCCTTGGAGAAAACAACACGAGCGCGGTAACGGTTCCGATTATCCGGGGGATTTTAAAAAGCGACGTACATGAGCTGCATGAGCTTTTGGGAAAACTTCTTCTTGCGGCCCGTCTTCAGGAAGGTGTGCGTCAGGCAATCTGTGAGAACGCGGATTGTGGGACAACGGATTCTTTCATCACAATTTTTTCAGTCATCACAAAAAACAATCTCATACGTTTTTCAAGCGTAAAGCGTGCGGTGGCGACATGGATCGGAATCTTCAATCAGGATGCGGCGGAACGGATTTCGCAAAAGACCGTGGATCTCATGGAAAAATGCCTGGGTGATAAAAATGAAGTTTCCAAGATGCTGAAGAGCGAGGATGCGATGGAACTCATAACGGCACTCTGGACGCTCGGTTTTTATTCGGCTGAATCCGCGCTTATGGCTGTCAAGACAATCATAATGGCAGGGAGCAGAAATCAGCTTTTGGTCGCAGCATATTACAACAGAGCCCTTTACACCAGAAAGCTTTATTCTCAATCCGCAGAGTATGTCGTTGAGACACACGGCGATGACCTGGAACTCGTGGCGGCATTTCTTCCCACCTATCTTGATAATTTCAACACCTACAACATTGTCTGGTACAGGGAGGATCATCCCTCGCAATCCTACTTTCCCTCCGATTACGACGAGCCTCCTGAAAAATGGTTTGACGGTGATGTGAAAAAAGCGAGAATTCACGCGGGCATACTCTACAATCTTTTCCAAAAATTGGGAAAAGGAAAAGCTCCTAAAGTTTTCGAGCACTGCGCCTTTCCCTGGAACAACGTGAGCATTTCAAAAATGGACATAGCGATGCGTCTTTGCGTGATGGCGGTAATCATTCCGGGCTCGGTTCAAAAAGATGTCGCCTACGAGATGATTGAAAATGCGGAAGGTCTCGGAGCCACAGTGATGAAAAGATTACTGCGACCACAAAGCGACAAGGACGACCGGAACTTTATCGTGCACGCTCTCTCGAACAATTACCTGAGACACAACGCAGGAAAAATGCTTGAGGACATTTCCATTTCCGACGACGAGTGCATGTACATCGAGTCTCTCCTGCGATACAAGAATGAGGAGCTGAGGAGCATTGCAACGAATCTGATTGCGGAAAGGAAGGACAAAAATTTCTCGCTTTCCATAAAAAGACTTCTTGCGGGAAAAAGCGAGGGAGAAAGATTTTCAGGACTCAATTTCGTAAGCCGTCTTAAAAGAGAAGACGAGTCCCTGGGGCATGCTGGAGTGGACTGGAGAGAGTTCAAGGAAGATGTGGCTGCGATAAAAAATCCCACGCAAAAGGAAGAGCTTCTTATAAAAAGTCTGCTTGAGGAAAAAGACGATGATGAAGAGTCTGAGGATTATGCCCTGTCAGTTGAGTCGCTTTATGCCGAGAGCGACATAAGCCGGATTTCTCTTTCCGAAATAAATCTCGACACAAGCCTCATCGAGCAGATTGCGGACTGCGACAAAAAGGAGCTCATTTCAATTTTAGAAGAATTCGACCGCCTCATGCTTTCACACCGCGACGACCAGTATCAGGATTTTGAGGGGAACGACCACAGGCTCGGTGAAAAGGAACTCTTTAAGTATGACAAAGGAGGAAACATCCATCCGGTTACGGGCGACAGATATTCGGTTCCGCGCAAAGTGGAAATGCTTCCGTTTCCGGAACTGTGGACTGACTTCTACAAGGGGCACATTAAAAGTCCCGTCGTCCTCATACAGCTTTTTGTGTTGAGATTCCTGTACAATCAGAAAAACGGATTCCTTTCGTCATTTCTAAAAAAATCAGACTCGGAACTGGAGTCCCCAAAAATCATCAGCGTCGAAAACATCCTCTTCGGAAAACTCTGCAAGGTAAATCCCGGGGAGTACGAATATTTTTTGCAGGATGAGAATATGTTCATGCACACTGCGTTCCATACTGTGATTCAGCATCTGATCGGATCTTTCTGCGACATCGATTTCTTCAAAAAAATCAGGAGAAGCCTCTACTGCAAGATTCTCAGGGATGTGCCAGCCGACTATTTGTGGTATCCGATGAAATCATCCGAAAAAAACATCGAGAAATTTACATTGGAATATGTGAGTGCATTCAAGGCCCTGCTCGGACTTCTTAACGGATACATCAATCTGGAAAAGGAAGAGGAAAAATCCGACGATGAATTTGCAAAATGGTTCAAGCTGAACTACGCGCTCGCACTCCATGCCGATTACGCGGAAAGGACAAAGGGACCCGACAGGATGGGACAGGTCTACAATCACGATAACGACGATCTGAACAATCTGAGTCCTGAGGATTATTTCCGCGCATACAAACTCGGACTGATAAATCTGGACTCGGTCTATTACGGAATCATCAAAATCAACACTGTCAGAAAGAGCTTAAGCCACAAGCCGTTCATTTTTTCCGCGGACGATGAGTTTTTCAAAATCTACATGAAAATCCATGACACAATCATACAGAATGAGCTCAGGCGGGGCGATGAGGATTCCTCTTGCTCAGATTTCGTAAGCTCGCTCCGTGTCGTTTATGGGGCCGACAATGTTCTGCGTCTGATTCAGGGATTGGGAAGCACACCCTTCGAGCGGGGGCTTGTCGTCACGATTCAGAACAACATATATTATTATTATAAAATCCACATGGGAAGGACATACAATTTCTCTCATCTCATCGCGGCAAGCAGACCATCAAAGGATGATAGTGCGGAAAGGATGAGGGAGCTCGTCGCGAAATACAAAATCCCCGAGCAGAAACTTTTTGACCTTGCGATGTACAACACGAACTGGATTCCCATTCTGAGTGATGTTCTTTCGGTTCCCCGGCTTGAAAGCGGATGCTATTATTTTATCGCGCACATGAAGGAATCCTGGGGAGACAACAGGGACAAGAGCCGCATCGCAAAGTTTACTCCGCTCACGGTTGAGGAACTTGGAAAGGGTGCCTTTGACCTAGACTGGTTTACCGAAATCTACGCTGAGCTGGGCGAGGAGATTTTTGACAAGCTGTACCAGAGCGCGAAATATATTACCGACGGTGCAAGACATACACGAGCAAGAAAATTTGCGGACGCGGCACTTGGAAGGGTGACGGAAGATGAGCTTGAGGCAGAGATAAAACGGGCTCGCAACAAGGATCTTGTGATGAGCTATCCACTCATTCCGATTTTGGAAAAGGGAGATGATTTTAACGAAAGGATTCTTCACCGCTACGAGTTTTTGCAGGAGTTCAAAAAAGAAAGCAAACAGTTCGGAGCACAGAGAAGACAGAGCGAGGGAGAAGCCGTGGAGATTGCGTTGGAAAATCTCTCGCGTTCGGCAGGATACAGCGACGTGAACCGTCTGAACCTGAACATGGAAAGCGCTCTCATTGATAAAGTCCGTGAAGTTTTTGAATGGCAGAAAATTACGGGCGAAAAAGGCGAGTCATACGAAATCCGTGTTGCTGTAAGCGATGAGGGAAAGCCGTCCGTTGAATGCAGGAAAGAAGCGTCGGATAAAATCCTCAAAAGCCTCCCGGCTTCATTAAAGAAAATCGAGCGGTGCGGCTACATTCAGGACGTTCACAAAAGACTCAGGCAGCAGCATGAGCGTACAAGGAGCATGTTCGAAAACTTTATGACCGAGCAGATTTTGATTCCGGCAAATGAAATCGTCATGCTTTTGAAAAATCCTGTTGTGAGTCCGATTGTTTCCGCACTTGTCTTCATAGATGAAAATAAAAATACTGGATTTATTTCCGAGGAAAAGGGAAAAATCCTCCTTAGAGATTGGGACGGCTTAAAAAAATCTGTCGCAAAAGAAGACTCACTCCGTGTCGCACATGCCTACGACTTTTACATTGGAAAGAAGTGGCACGAATGGCAGAAAGCGATTTTTGAAAACAAAACCGTGCAGCCGTTCAAGCAGGTGTTCCGGGAGCTCTATGTAAAGCTTGATGAGGAGCTGGAAAAAGACAGGAGCCTCATGTTCGCTGGAAATCAGATTCAGCCGAGAAAAGCAGTGGCAGCATTGAAGAGCCGAAGGTGGATTGCGGATTATGAGTCTGGATTACAGAAAGTCTTTTACAAGCAGAATCTCATCGCGGAAATTTACGCTCAGGCAGACTGGTTCTCTCCCGCGGACATTGAATGTCCTTCCATTGAGTACGTCGCTTTTTACCCGAGGCGTTATGATGAAAAGAAAAACAACGTGGTAAAAATCCGTGACATGGACTGCATTTTGTATTCGGAGATTATGCGTGACGTGGATCTTGCGGTGAGCGTCGCACATGCAGGAAGCGTGGATCCCGAGACGAGCCATTCCACGATTGAGATGCGTCGTGCGGTCTGTGAGTTTACCCTGCCCCTCTTTAAGATTGACAACGTGCGCTTTGAAAAAAACTTCGCATTCATCAAGGGAAGCCGTGCGGAATACTCAGTGCATCTCGGAACAGGTCTCGTACACAAAACGGCGGGAGGAGCAATCAACATTGTGGCGGTACATTCACAGCAGAGGGGAAAACTTTTTCTTCCTTTTGTTGACGAGGATCCGAAGACTGCGGAAGTGCTCACAAAAATCCTCATGCTCGCAAGGGACGAAAAGATAAAGGATCCGTACATACTCGACCAGATAAATGCGGGCGTTTAGAAAAGGAAAAAGCGATGAAGATTTCAGTGAACGTAAAAAACATTGGCGCGCGGCGTGCTTCGGTAATCGAGAGCGACTTTGAGTTGCCGTATAATCCAGAGGACATTTCCACCGTGAGAGATTTTCTTGATGCGGTTACGGAAGTCTGTGTGGCCCAGTATAAAAAACGGCAGAGTGAGAGCGAGATTCTGAAAGTACTAAGCTTGGATCAGATTGATGAAAAATCTCTTTCGGGAAAAATCAGCTTCGGCGTAAACTACGGAACAAAATCCCCGGACGTGATCAAGGCAAAGGAAAACACAAGGCAATGCTATCTCGATGGAATTTTCGCGCTCTTCATTGACGGAAAGGAAATCAGCGGGGAGGACAAATCACTTCCCTTGGAAACTCCGCTTGAAATTCACGAAGGAAGTAATGTGACTTTTATCCGGCTCACGATGCTTGCGGGAAGGATGTGGTAATGACAACGGACCGCTCATTCCGTGCCAGCGATGCTACGACCGGGGTTTGATTGTGGAAAACGTTCCTTCACAAAAATCATAAACCTTGTTGTAAAAATCTTTTCCCTCCTCAAACGCAGCGTGACCCAATCCTTCGTAAATGAAAAGGGAGCTGTTTTTGATTGCATCGTGCAATTCGTGGGGGGCTTCATTTCCGACCGTGTTATCATGATCTCCTGCGACGATGAGAGTCGGACATGTGATTTTTGAAAGCTCTGGTCGCGCGTCGAATTTTAAAATCGCATCTGCGTTTCTTAAAAACCGTTCGTATGATTTTGGCTTCGTCAGTTTTGCCATGATTGGAAAGATTTTTCTGTTTTTCTCCAAATATTTTTCCGAATACATTTTTTCCGCGGTGTCCACCATCAAAGAAACATGGTCTCCTTTCTCCGCCATTTCAATCCAAGAGCTCACTGCATTTCTAACGACATCATTTGCATTCGGGGCCGTTACAGTCAGGATGAGTTTTTCAACCACATCTGGAAAATCTATCGCAATGTACTGCGAAATCATGCCGCCCTGCGACACTCCAAGAACACATGTTTTTTCTATGCCGAGTTCTTTCATCGCCGCGACTTGATCAGATGCCATCTGTCTTATGCCGTATCCTTCGGGCATTTTGTTTTTTCTGCTGAACATGTAGACCGTGTAATCTTTCAAAAATTTTTTGTAAGGACCCGCGAGCAAAAAAGCTTTTCCTTTTACCGTCGTAAGTCCGTCCGAAAGTCCGGGAATGACCACGAGTTTTTTCCTTCCCTTTCCGAAAGCCACATAATACATTTCCGTATCTCCAATCCGAACGCATCCGTTTATTTTTTTAGCCATTCGCTTACCTCCTTCATTTTTCCTCCCATCATCGCGATTATTGAGTCCGCAAGACAGTCAAACATTTCTTTCGGTTTGTATTTGTTTTTAAGATGATTCGCTCCATAACATTCCGAGAGAACAAAACCGGTCTGAATCCCGTGATAGCTTATGATTATGAACTGGATGATTTGGTCCACAGTTTTTACCGGCCTCAATTTTTTTACGCTGAGAATTTTTTTTAGATATTGCTCCATGACCTGAGCAAGATAGAGAAGCGGACTTTGTGTGTCCACATCAAGTTTTTTTGCAATGCGGCTGACTCTTTCCGGCTCACTCATTGCAAGCATGTCAGAGTAAAGCGAAATTTTTATGACATCGGTTCCAGAGTCAATCATTTGTTGTGAAAGCATCCCGCAAATCTCACGTATGACGGATTTCCATCTGCTGATTTTTGACTCGTTTGATTCTATTATGGCATCGAGCTTTTCATCAAGTTTGTTTTGCAAGTTGATTTTGATTACAAGGTCCCGAAGCACTTCATCCAGGTCTTTGTAGTATTTGTAGATTAGTCCATGCGAAAATCCTGTTTCATCGATTATGTCTTTCATGACAACGGACGTGATGGGCTTTTTCGAACAGACCCTGAATGCGGCATCAACAATTTCATTTTTCTTATTTTCGAAATACTCGTCGCTCACCTTCGGCATAAAATCACCTCGTGGATTAAAAATGACACAGTGTCATTATAACATAAAAATGACATGGTGTCAATTATTTTTTTTGATCGCACTGAGCAAACCTCATGTCGTTACCAGACTTAGCTTCTGGTCATTATCGGAGTAGACTTCTTGTCATTATCGGACTTAGCTTCTTGTCATTATCGGACTTGATCCGATAATCCCTATTGGGAAGAGATTGCCGTGTCGAGCACGGCAATGACAGGGATGCACAATGGCAATGACAGGGGGGCACAAGGGCAATGGCATGAAGTCACAAGGGCGATGAGAGGCTTATGTAAAATTTTAAATTCTATCCAAGTTTTTTTCAAATTCCTCTTGAAATCAATTTTTAATCACATTATCCTTGTTTTCAAGGACGTCCAAAATCAAAGAAAACAAACGAGGTTTTTATGAACAAAAATGAACTGCATGATTTTATCAGCCTAAGACAGCCGAACATCTGCCAGATAGTTGCGGTCAAAGACGGTCGGGAAGTTTACAGCGACACATGGAATGATTATACGGAAACTGATTGCGTCCATGTCATGTCCGTCACAAAAAGCGTGATGGCACTTCTAGTTGGAATCGCACTGGACAAGGGACAGATTGGCAGCGTGGATGACAAGGTTTTGGACTACTTTCCTGAGTATAAGGTGAAGCGCGGGGAAAAGACAATCTACGACGTGACAATCAAGCATCTTTTGACGATGAGGGCTCCGTACAAAGGAAAAGGGGATCCTTGGTCAAAGGTTTGCTCAAGCGAAAACTGGACTTACACTTCGCTTGATTTTCTTGGAGGACGCAAGGGACTTACCGGTGAGTTCTGCTACAGCTCCGTCTGCCTCCACATCCTCTCGGGGATTTTATACAAGGCCACAAAGATGAAGACGGTGGACTATGCGAACAAATATCTTTTTGAGCCGCTTGGAATTCCCGACCACAAAATCTACACGGCAAAGAGCGCCCAGGAGCACAGGGAGTTTACAATCAGCAAACTTCCCAAGGAAAACGTGTGGTTCAGTGACCGCGAGGGATTGGGAACTCCGGGGTACGGACTTTGTTTTTGCGCGCGTGACATGGCAAGGCTCGGACAACTTTGTTTGGACAAGGGGATGTATGAAGGAAAGAGGATTGTCTCTCAAGCTTGGATTGAGGAAATGACAGATGCACGCAAGGTTGAGGGAAAACACTTCCGTGGAATGGACTACGGCTATCTATGGTGGATTGTTGACCGGGAGAAAAAAATCTATGCGGCGATCGGAAACAGCGGAAACGTGATTTACGTCAACCCGGAAAAAAATCTTGTCGTGGCGGTCGCGTCATATTTTAAGCCGACCATTTTCGACAGGGTGGATTTTATCCGGGAGCACATCGAGCCCTTTGTCTGCGGTAAATAAAATCAGTAGATTTTAATCTGAAGATTTTAATCGGTAGATTTTAATCTGAAGATTATCCTTCGTGGGGCGTGTAGCAGATTACGCTGTCGGTCTGGCTGTAGTGCTTTCCTTTTTCAAGCGCGAACTGATGCTGCCGTCCTGCACCGCCGAACCATTCGTAGGGCTTGTCGTCTTGTGTCTTGCCTTCACAGATTTCCACGGCTCCCTGTCTCAGGCACCTCATCAGCGAGATGTCGTCAAAATCTCTTGCGTGACCGTGCAGGATAAAATCCGCCTCCTTTTCCAGGAACATGACGCTATCGAGGGACTTTACAAAATCTTCCATTTTAAGTGCGCCGTCCACCTGCATCCACAGATGATGATTGATTCCGTCGCCGGTAAAAAGAATCCTGTCCTCCTTCAAAAGCAAAATGATTCCGCCCGGTGTGTGTCCGGGAAGATTGTAGATTTCCAGAGTTTTTCCTCCAAGCTCAATCACGTCTCCGCCTTTGATGGGCTTAAAGGGTGGCATAAAAAATCCGAGCTTCTTGCACTCCTTTTCAAACTCAGGAAGCTTCACAAAAGATTCCGCCAGCTCATTGTCCGCGGGATTCATATACGCCTCATCAAAATAGATGTTTCCGAAAATGTGATCGGGATGTCCGTGGGTGTTCACGACGATTATGGGCTTGTCGGTAATTTTCCTGACCGCCTCATGAAGATTGTTGAAACCGTTCATCGTGTCAATCACGCAGACTTTTTTCTCTCCGACCACAACATAACCGGACACCTCATGCGCTTCATCCATAAGATAGATGTTTGGCCTGAGCTCCCTCACGAACAAATCTCTTTCCATAAACGCTCCTTACAAACCTTTAATCAACAAAAACAGTATACCACAAATTCTTTTGCCTGTGTAACGGTGGTGCGTGCCGGGTGCGGAAATCCTGGATATTTGAAATCTACGCGGAAAGATGTATAATGGAATTATGCGGGGATTTGTGATGTTTCTGAGATGATTTACGGAAACAAACCGACTGACGGTGAATTTTTATTAGTGCGGAGGATTCAATACCCCGACGATCTGCATCGAGTGTTGGTGCTTAAGGACTTACCCCCTAGCACATCCACCCCAATCCGTTCTATACTATAATCATGGAAGCTCTTTTTTTAGACACACGGATTTTAGACAAAACTTGCCGGGAGAAATTTCATCTCAGCGAGGACTGCATGATGGAAAATGCGGCGGCGGGACTTGAGGATGCCGTCATGGATTCCCTTGGTGAAAATAAAAAATCGCGCGTTCTCATTTTGTGCGGGAGCGGAAACAACGGTGCGGACGGATATGCCCTTGCTCGAAAACTCGTATCTTCCAAAATCTCCGTGTCGGTCGCAATCTGTGGCGAGCTCAAATCCGAGCTTTGCAAGATTCAAAAATCCAGGGCAGAAAACACACCGGTGGAATTTCTCACGCTCGAAAAATCGCTCGATTATATAGAAGAAAATCAACAGGCCTTCGACCTGATTGTGGACTGCATTTTCGGAAGCGGATTCCACGGCTCTCTCCCGGATGGCATTTCCAAGCTGATTGAAAAAATCAACTCGCTTGAGGCATTCCGAATCTCCTGCGACATCCCTTCAGGACTTGACTCGCTCGGTAATTTTTCGGGGACGGTTTTTCACGCGGATCTCACTGTGACGATGGGAGCCCTGAAACTTGCGCTCGTAAGTGATTGTGCGAAAGATTGCACCGGTGAAATCCAGCTTGTGAATCTTGGTGTTCAAAGGGAACTTTTTGAAAGTTGCGTCCCGGGCGATGAGAACAAAGACAAGTTTTTTCTTCTTACCGAAAACGACCTGCGTTTTCCATTCCGAAACAAGCAGAACGTGAACAAGGGAAATTTCGGTCACGCGGTTTTTATCGGCGGCGAGAAAATCGGGGCGGGGGTCATTGCTTCCTCGGCTGCCCTCAGACTCGGAGCTGGACTTGTGAGTCTTGTTGATTTTAAAAATCAAAACAGATGCGGAGACAAAATCACCTTGGGCGAAAACGGTGAGTGGAAAGAGGACGGAATCATTCCCTATGAAATCATGTGCGCGAAAGAAATGCCGGAAAACACAAAGTCTGTCGCTATTGGAATGGGGCTCGGGAGGGACGCGGAGATTTCATCCTACGAAAAATGGATGGAAACTCACCCGGCGATTCCAACTGTCTTTGACGCGGACATTTTTTACAATAAGTCATTCGAAAGGATTTTAAAAAAACGAAGCGATGAAAAATCAAGTACGGTCCTGACACCGCACCCCAAAGAATTTTCCGTGCTTCTTGAAAACTGTGGTCTTGGAAAATATTCCGTCGCGGAAATCCTTCGGGACAAAATCAGCCTCGTGGAAAAATTCTGCGCTTCATTTCCGAACGTCATCCTTCTTTTAAAGGGAGCCACCGTTTTGATTGCTCAAAAAAAATCCGGAGAAAAAACGCAGATGTTTTTCAATCCGCATGGAACAAACGCTCTTTCAAAGGCTGGAAGCGGCGATGTCCTTGACGGCCTGATTGCATCCCTCTTGGCTCAGGGCTACGAAACTTTGGACGCGGTAAAATCAGCCTCATTGATTCACGCGCTCGCATCAAAAAAAATCACCCCGGATTTTTCCATGACACCATTTTCGCTTATGCGCGCCATACAGGCCATTTCTTTTTTATAATTGATTAACCACAAAAGTCATTCCCGTGCCCCGACGCGGGAATCTCTAGCAAAAGTGATTGCAGGACCGAGCCCGACAATGACAAGGGCTTATAAAACTCGAAATTGAGTCTACAAATTAATCGACTATAAAATATTGTTTTATTACAGATTTTTTATCCGGATTTGTATAACAAATTTAAGGAAAAACGGTTATAATATATGTATGAAACGGAAGAGATTGTTTTTTGGCTTGTTGATAAGCCTGGCATTTGGAATTTCACGGACGTTCGCGGCGGAGAGTTTGGAAAAATTGCTCTCGGGATATCTTTCGAATGACATGCAGCTTCGTGAGCTTTCCATTGAAATGAAAAGGACGCTTTTGGAAAATGAAATCAGCGGAATTCAAAACGGATTCAGCTTTAAAATTTCCACGGGCACAATCACCTTTGTTCTGGGAAGCGACGCTTATGTAAAATTCACGCCGTCCCTTTCCCTTGCACTTCCAGAGACACGAAACCTCAACATCTCGCTTTCTTCATCCATACTTTTTGACTCCCTTGATTCCACCGACACTTTTTCAAACACAAGTCTGAAAGCTTCCATAGACATAATATCAAACAGCGCAAAGGAAAGGGAGATTGAGAAAATCAAGACGCAGAGAAAAATCCTTGAGGCGAAGAGAAATCTCCAGAACGGATTTTTAAATGCCGAGACTGAGTTTTACAAAACGCTCCAGAGCCTTTATCAGATGCAGGCAAAAATCGTGACGCTCGAAAAAAATCTTTACGACGACAAGCTCACTTTGGAGCAGCTTACCGCGCAGGGATACCGCTCCAATTCCACGAAGTACCGGACTGCGAGCATGAACGTAAAATCCGATGAGAACGACATCAAAATCCAGACGAGGGAACTGAACCGTGAGACTCATATTTTTGCGGCTAAATGCGGAGTGGAAACTGATTTTGAAAATCCTGCTGATTTTCTTCCCGCCGACATTCCCGAAGTCTCTCCCGTAAGCATCCGTGATTTTTCAAGCGACAATTATGTTAAGACCGAAAGCGCGAAATGGACGCAATACATCAACAGTCTTGAGCGTGAGGCTGACAGCGCAATCACATTGAAGGGAAACGCCGGGTTTACTTTCAACAACGAAAGAACGAGCTCGCACACCGTGGATTTGGGCTCCGACTTTACTTGGAACAACACGGGACTTACCGTGAGCGCGGGTGCAAATCTTCCGGTCGGATCAGACTCATTCACTCCGGTTTTTACGCTCGGCATTTCCGTGGACCCGAACGCTTTCCGCACGGTGGATTTGAACAATCAGATTCGGGATTTGGAAATTGAAAAGGAAAACAACGACATCACAAACGCACAGACGGCATTCCGAACGGCGGTGGTCGCGCAAAGGACGGAGCTTTCAAACTTGCAATGGGAAAAATCAACTTACGCGGAGTCGCTCGACATGTACACAACGCTTGAGGCAGACATGGCAAAATATTACAAGCAGGGTTACGTCACACAAAGCGAGTACAAGAGCAGCCAGGTGAACAAAGAAAACTACAGAATCAAATGCATCATCAACAGGATTGATTTTCTGATTTACAACAACAGCACGAAGGCACTTTTTGTCCGGGATGACGAATTCATTTCGAATGAAAAAACTGGGGAGGCACAGGATGAGAAAAAATAAAAAACGGCAGATGGAAAACACAACGCAAAAAAGTAATGAGGCAATCCCGCTCCCGGACTCTTTGCCCAGAGCAAAAAAGATGCCCGTCCTCTTGAAAATATTTTTGGTCCTCCTGATTTTGGGAGCCATAACTTTCGGAGTTCTGATTGGTCTTCGTAAATATCTTTCGTCGAAGAAAACGAACAACACGACTTACACGGTTACGAAGGAAGTTTATGAGAACGTGATTGAAGTCTCTGGGGTCGTCTCTTCGGCACAGTCACAAACTTTGCAGGCTCTTTCCGACGGAACTGTCGTGGGTGTTTACGTGAAGCAGGGAGACACCGTAAAAAAAGGAGATTTGATTATACAGCTTGATGACTCAACCGAGCTCTACAATCTTGCAAAGCATGATTATGAGACGGAGACCGTAAGAATCACAGGATCGTGGAGGGAATATCAGCTTAAACTGACACAGAGAAATTCGCTGGTTCAAAAAATCGCCGAGAGAAAAGTCACAGCAACTTTTGACGGAATCATCGCGGACATAAGTGCGGCTGTGGGCGACTCTCTTGCGGCGAAGGACAACGTGGGGACTCTCGTGGACAACTCATATCTTACGGCGGAAGTTGAGGTCGCGGAAACGGACATCGGTAAGCTTGAGGTGGGTCAGGAAGTTGATTTTAAATTCGCTGCGAGCAAGGAAGACGTAAAGGGATATGTCGTGGGATGGCCTGCGCTTGGAACCGTCACAAACAGGGGAGCTACGGTCGTAAAAGTGAAGCTCCGCATCGACGAATATCCTGATGATATCTTACCCAACTTTTCTTTCTCAGGCAAAATCAAAATCGCACCCGACGAGGAATATCTGATTGTCTCGCGTTATGCCGTGGGAAGAGAAAACGGACAGGCTTACGTGGAGGTCGCATCGAGCGGACAAAAAATCAACGTGAAAGTGCAGCCCTATGACAAGGACTATGTGAAAATCACTGAGGGACTTTCGGGCGGAGAGATTTTAAAACAACTCACGGATCCAAGCACGTCGGGAATGCAGAGGCGGAACAACGGCGGAAACAGACAGAGTGGCGGAATGCCGGCGGGCGGATTCGGTGCTCCTCCTGGAATGGGAAGATAGGCATGGGAGAGTGATTATGAGCGACTCTGTAATTACTTTGGAGGACGTAAAGCGCGTTTACTCAATCGGCGAAAACCAGGTCTATGCTTTGCGGGGAGTTTCCTTCAACATTTGCCAGGGAGAGTTCGTCACGATTATGGGACCTTCCGGCTCAGGAAAATCCACGTGCATGAACATGATCGGATGCCTTGACCGTCCTTCTTCCGGAATTGTGAAAATCAACCAGAGGGAAACCGCGAAAATGAGCGAAAAGGAACTTGCGGTTTTGAGAAACCAAACTGTGGGATTTGTCTTTCAGCAGTATTTTCTCCTTCCATCAATGACGGTTTTGGAAAACGTGATGCTGCCTCTGCGATATGCGAATGTTGAAAAAAAATACCGGCGTGCATTTGCCGAGGAAGCTCTTTCAAAAGTCGGACTTGAGGACAGGATGTTTCATCATCCCTACGAGCTTTCAGGCGGACAAAAACAAAGGGTCGCAATCGCCCGCGCGACTGTTACAAAACCGAAAATCATTTTGGCCGATGAGCCGACAGGAGCCCTTGACTCAAAGACAAGCCGCAACGTGATGAATCTCTTTTGGGAAATCAACTCAAGCGGAACCACGGTCGTAATCGTCACGCACGATCCCAGGGTCGGGGCAAGCTCAAGACGCTGCATAAAAATTTTCGACGGACTCATTCAGGAAGACATTGAGCAGGAACCCGTGGATTTCTCAAACCAAAACGGAGGCTCGTGATGTGGGAAGATTTTGTCAACGCGCTTCAGAATTTCAGACGCAACAAAATGCGCACTCTCCTTTCGCTTCTAGGAATCATAATCGGAGTCGCGTCGGTGATTGTCATTATGAGCATGGGTCAGAGCTCCACGCGGCAGATCCAGGACACATTCGGCTCCTCGGGACTTGACATGGTGAACATCAGCTCAGGATTTTCGCGGAGGAGACGTGAGGCAGTGTCGCTTGTTTTCAACGAGTCTTTCCGGGAAAACATGTTCGGTCAAATCCGCGGGATAAAAAAAATCTGGTACAAGAATTCCGTGAACGCGACAATCTCTTTCGGCGAGACTTCCGCAAGCACATCATGCACGGCAATCGAGACCGATTATTTGCAGAGTTACGGACTTGCCTTGGAAAGCGGAGAATATTTTTCAGTCACCGACAACGTGATGGGAAATCAGAGGGTCATTTTGGGAAGCACGCTCGCCACAACTCTTTTTCCGAACGGAAACGCAGTCGGCCAGAACGTCGCGCTTGTAATTGATTCGGTCACTTTCAATTTTTCCGTCATCGCTGTCTTGAAGGAGCAGTCATCCGGCATGGAGAACACCACAACAGGATGCTACATCACGCGTGGATTTTATGCGAAAAAGATTTCACCGAATCCCACGGCGGCGACAATAATGGTGCAGGCGGTCTCAAACGAAAGGACGACGGAACTTGTCACGACTCTCGCAAACTATTGCACGGAAATTTCAGGCACGGAAGGCTCGGTCAACGTAAGCTCCATGCAGACCATGATTGACCAGATGAGCGAGGTGACGAACAGTCTTTCGGTAATGCTTGCTGCGATCGCGGCCATATCGCTTTTGGTCGGCGGCATCGGGATTATGAACATAATGATTGTGACGGTGACAGAACGGAAGCAGGAGATTGGAATCCGGAAAGCGCTTGGTGCAAGTCCTTCGACAATCAGGCAGCAGTTTTTGATTGAGTCGGCGAGCATCACGATTATCGGGGGAATCGCTGGAATCATGCTCGGAATCGGAATCAGCATTGCGGTGGAATACGTGTGCTCACTTTCTTACGTCATCAGCTGGAACGCGTGTCTCATCTCCTTTGTCTTTTCTGTTTTCGTCGGAATCTTTTTCGGTTTCAGTCCCGCATCCCGCGCGGCAAAATTGGATCCGGTCATCGCGCTTTCGGGGGAGTAGAAAGAAAAAGTTTTTTCCTATATAATTCATCCATGACTTTTACGGTAAAGATTGTTTTGGGAATTGTTTTTTTGATTGTGGGTCTCACCTTCTGTGTTATCGCAATGTTTTTGGGCCGTCCTGAGTCGGTGAAAAAGACTCCGCTTTACAAACCCAGCAGCGTGATTTTTTATCTCATCGGAGCCCTCACTTTTGCGGTGGGACTTGTCATGCTGATTTTCTCACGCGAGCTTACCAAAGCCGGAGTCCAGATTTGCGCCTTGGTTTATCTTGCGCTTCTCACGGTGATTTTTTCAATCTTCACGCACATGATAAAGGACATGAACAAAAAATGAAAGAGAACTTCCACAATGTAAAGGCAAGCACTCAGTTCAAGAGGCAGCACAAGGCAGATTACGGGAAAGAGAAAATTGAAATCTTGTATGAGGATGAATTTATCGTGGT
Organism: Treponema sp. UBA3649; assembly: GCA_002373325.1. Lineage (GTDB taxonomy): Bacteria > Spirochaetota > Spirochaetia > Treponematales > Treponemataceae > Treponema_D. The sequence goes on along the minus strand of DFKI01000126.1, from coordinate 21,645 downwards.
GATTTTAAAACCGTCGGGAATGCTCTCGGTTCCATACCCAGGAAGCAAGGCGAGAACCGCACAGGAAGTCCTTGAGAAAATCTACAGGAGCCGGGGAGAACTTTCCGCAAATCACAAGCCGCTTGTCGTTCACCGTTTGGACAGGGACACATCCGGCGTAATGATGTTCGCGCTGAATGAGAGCGTGCAGAAAAAAATCATGGCTTCATGGCAGACTATGGTGACGGAAAGAATCTACCATGCGGTTGCCGAAAATCCAAGGGACAAAAAACGCTTTCTGCCTGACTCGGGGCTGATTGACGCGCCTCTTGCAAAAAACGCTTACAACGTGGGTTACGTTCCGGTCGGTGAAAATAAAAACGTGGACACTGTGGAGGCAAGGACAAATTACAAAATCATTTGCAGGGGACCTACTCACTCACTCTTTGAGCTTTCCCTGGACACCGGCAAAAAAAATCAGATCCGAGCTCACCTTTCCTACAAGGGATATCCGCTTGCAGGGGATGAGAACTACCGAGCAAAGACAGACCCCTTTTACAGGCTGGCGCTCCACGCAAGGACCCTCGCGTTCGTTCATCCTGTGACCGGAGAAAAAATGCGTTTTGAAATCCCGGAGCCGGACGAATGGCTTGCTTATGTAAAAGCCGGGGACAAAAATCCGCGTGTTCCAATCTGGAATCAAAAAAGGGAAAATCATCAAAAGCCGGTTAAGGAAAACGCACCCATGCAAAAAAGACTCGGCGGAAAAAAAGCGAGCCACATGGATTTTATCGCGCGTGGAAAAGCCGGTCTGCACTAAAGTTTCAGATTGAATTTCGCCGCAACTTTAAAGACATCTTTTTTCGGATGGTACTGAGCCTGTAGACCCAATGTCAAATTGCAATCCGTCAGTGTTCCGAAAACTGGTGCGAGCATTGCCTCTGCCGTAAGATAAAAATAATGTGCGTACTCAGCCTCTGAAAAATTCGTGTAGTAATTCCAGAGCTCCACGAAATTCAGTCCCGGAAGTTCCGCTGCATTATAATTCAAGTTTCCGTGATAACCGAACCAAAGTCCCATCCGCTTCAGATGAATGTTTACAGCAGGAATTCCAAACTGTGCTTCATATCCGATGAGCAAAAGCTCGGCATTGAATTCATTTTTTGTTCCTCCGAATGCATAGAGGTCGAAAGTCAAATTCGTGGGTAAAGTCACAATCCATGTTTCGTAATCAGGAAGCGGAATAAGTCGTGGAATCTTCAATCCTGCAGTTACCAAAACACGTCGAACGGCATTTGAACTAAGCTCGTTGAGTTTTCCGTCTCCAGGCAATCGTGAAAAATCCCAGATGAAAGATCCGTTGAATTCGATTCCTTTTTGCTGATAGGGACTGAAACCGACCTGACGGAAAGTGTTGTAGTTGATTCCGAATTGTACGAAAGTGTCGCGGAAAGTTTCACTCAACTTCGGCCATCCTTTAAGCGCAACATCTTCTCCTGTAAGTTTGTTCGTGTACTCCGTCGTGAACTGATGGAAAAGGGACGCGGAAAAAGTGAGCTTGTTTTTTGACATCCCGATTCCAGGACTCCATTTTCCCTCCGCCAAAAAATTCAAGTCGTACTCACCCTCTGCAGAAAATTGAAAGCTTGAGCCAAGCGTTATTTCAATCGGCAAAAATGTGAGCGTAAAAACTCCTGTCAGACAAAACTCTTTTGTGTAATCCAGCGTGGGACTTTTGTAATCCCAGTAACCTGCAGAAAATGAAAGGACACCTGAAAAAATATTGAACGGATCAGCACCAGTCAAAAAGGAAAGTCCAAGTCCCGGATAGATTGCATATCCGTCGATTCCAAGATTTGCCACCGGGAAAAAAGGGAGCCAGCTTCCGTGCACGAGATATTTGAAAATATTGAAATTATGAATCTCATATTCTCCGAGCTGGAACTTTGGTTTGTCATCCGCAGTTTCGATTTTGGATAATCTTGGAGAAGGCATAATATCCGTTTTTTTTAAACTTTCTATGGATTCAAAATCAGCTTCACGAAAACGTAATTCGGAGAGGTTTACCATTGTGAGGGAGTCCTCAAAAGATTTGTGTGCGACATAGATTATTTTTTCATCGGTGATTGCAGCGACATTCACGCCCCCTGAAAAATCCACGGTCTGCAAAAAAAGTTTTTCCGGTAAAAAGTTTTCATCCAGAGTAAAAAATCCGGTCCTTGAAAAAGAGTTCTCATCCGGATTGATGTAAGTCAAAAAAAGTCTGCCGCCTGTGAACGTGAGTTTTGAAACCGGATATGGAAGCCTGTAAGTGCGCTCATCTCCCGATGAAAGATTACGATTTACTAAAAAATATCCTTCTTGAGATTTTAGCAAAAATGCGAATCTGTCGGGACCAAGCGAACAAAGGGAGTATGGTGATTCGTTTCTGCTGAAAGTGTTGAGTGTCATTCCTGATTTTGGATTTTCAATGTCAGAGTAAGTTCTGAGCATAAGCGTGGGACTTTGGTTTTCAAATCCAACTAGCACATTTTCTCCCGTGGATTTTTTTACAAGAATCGAATCAAACGCCGGAATTTTTTTGCTCACGAATTTTTTTGACTTGATTTCGTAAATCCATGTGCGGGCATTTTTCATTCCTTCAAAAAGTCCGTTTGTAAAAAGGGAGAGTACCAAAAAATCTCCATCAGGTGAAACAGAAAGATTTGTGACATCGCTTGCCGACATGACCTTTTGTGATTTTTTTGCCTCAATCGGAAACATGCGGATTTCCATGGAATTTTTGTCGAACCAATAAATGTTTTTATTTTCGCAGCTTGTGTAGCTGTAAAAAAAACTCTGGGCTTCTGTCAATGCGTTTTGAGTGAGCATGTCTCGTTCCAGAAAATCTTCATAGGTTCCGTTTAAAGGAATTGATTTTTTAAAATCCTCCCATGCCTGAGAAATTGAGATTCCGTAAATCTTGTAAAAAATTCCCGTGGTGAAATAGAAAAAATGAAGTGAGCCGCATTCTTTCCAATATTCGTAAAACTTGTCCATGCCGTAAGCTTGTTGCAGAAAAGCGGTAAAAGCACTGCATGCCGCATGGCTCAATTTGTCTCCTGGATAAACGTCCCTTGCACCGGCAACTTCAATCCATGATGGAAATCTGTTGTCGAGTTTTGCCTGTGACAAAATTTGCAATGCGAATTGATCCGGTAAAATCGTTCCTTCTTCGGATGACATGAGCTCAGCGGTTCCATCAATGAATCCGGACGGGATGTTGAGAAGTGCAACCGGTTGGAGTAAATCACCAAGAAAAGAAAAAAAGGTCCAGACGGAATCTTTTACGGAACGTGACACTGCCCTGTAAACTTCACGCTTGAAAGAATTTAGAAGAGCGTCGTTTAAATAATAGTCGGAGCGATCGCCGTGATTTTCAAAAATCAAAATGCGGTTGTAAGGGCGGGGAGAGTAGCTTACTGAAAAATCATCGGAGTCGGGTGAGATGACAACAGGCATGTGAAGCGGCTTGGATGGTTGAAACTTCGAGAATGCTTCTTCGTAAATTTTTTCGCAATTGTCCGCAAGCATTTTTGCAGAATTGAGGCTTTCATCGCAGAACAAGATTTCAAAATGCTCAGTTTTAATCACGCGCAGAATTCTAGGTTTTTTGAATACACCCGCAAAAGATGGAAGAGAAATTGTTAAGAGGAGAAAAAAAATTATCGAAAGCCGTATTTTATTTTTCATCTGTATCCCCTTGCATAAAATCAGTGTGCAGAATCATTTTCCGAAAAACTGATGTTTGCCAAATCTTTGAAAGGCTCAAACCCGGAATTTTTTACAGTAAAAATGTGAAGCATTTCCATTGCCCTTGTAAGAGAAACGTAAACCATGTTGTACTGCTGCTCATAGAAAGTTTCCGAGTCAAATGCAGACGATTGTTCCGCTGCCTGAACACGGTGGTCTGCAAGAAAAAGCACAACGGGAAAATCAAGTCCCTTGCAATTTTGCATCGTACAAAGCCGGACTCCTTTCGATCCTGCAAAATCAAAATTCTTGTCAGCAATCAGTTCGCTTTTCACTCCAATCTGTCCGTCAAGTTCTTTTTGTATTGCGTAGAGTTTAGAACTTTCGTTTGCGATTATGCAGATGTTTTCCTCATCATACGAAAGCATGTTCAAAAGCATTTTGGTCTGCTGAACAATCTGGTTGATTGCATCTTCACGATTTTTTGCGATTGTGTGCTCAACAGGCGGACCCGGACGGAATGCGGATGGCATGCTTGTCTTATCCATGTTTTTAAACTTTGCCCTGTATTTTTCTGCGAACTCATGAATCTGATTCGTGTTTCGGAAATTCGTCTTGAGAATTTTTGTTCTTCCCCTGATGTCGAGTCCCGAGAGATTCCAGTTGAATCCCTTGCGATAGATTGACTGGTCACTGTCGCCTGCAAGAAAGACTCCGCGGCTGGTTGATTTTTTTATGATTGCAAGGAGTGCCGGTGGCAAATCCTGAGCTTCGTCAACAAATGAATATTCACAGACAAAATCGGATGAGCCATTTTCCAAAGCTTGTGTCATTGCCTCAAGAATTTTTTTCGCGGCAAAGTTCCTCGGCCAAGTTTCAAATCCTTCAAGTTTCTTCTCCACATTTTCAAGAGCATCCCACATCAAGATTCTCTCGGACTTTTTTAGCGGCTGCTTCATCCCTGATCGCTCGCAAATTTTTTCAAGATAGTCTTCTTTTGTAATAAGATTTGCCCAGATAAATTCCTGACTTTCCGTGAACAATGCTTTTTCATCAAAATTTTCATTTGCAAAAATTGTGTTGAACTTTTCATCGAACGAGTAGGCAAGTTTTTTTGTTGGAAAAAATCTTTTGAGCATTGAATACAAAAAAGAATCTGCCGTAATTATTGAGCCTTCCGGGACTTCCGCTCCTAAAATTTTTGTTACATACTGATTGTATTTTACGAGACTTTTCGTGTAAGTGAGCAGACGGAAATTTCTTTTCGATTTTTCAAAATCAAGCTCGCCCGACAAATCCGTCATAGCTTTTTCAAGTGCCTTTAAAAGTACAAAGGATTTTCCTGTTCCCGCAGCGCCCTTTATGAGAAAATCTTTGTCCAGTTTGATTTGGTCAAGGATTTCATTTTGTTCCGGAGAAAGTTTTATTACGGATGATTCGTAATCGTGCCTTGTTTTGGTGTAGAAAGCTACTTTTTCTAAATGTGCAATATATTGCCTTGTTGATTCGTAATCTTTAAGTTGCAGAAGAATCTCTTCCTTCTCTTTTTTGAATTGCATCATCTGTTCGTTGTTTTTCTTCCGGATTTCATCAAGTCTTGCATCTTTTTTTGAAAGCCTTTCCTCGCTTGCTGTAAGATTCTGCTGCAGGACTTTTTCATTTGCCTCCACGAGACTTAATTTATTTTGTAGGTCATTATAATCATTTGTTTTTTTCGCGAGATTTTCATTTTCCGCTTTTAGCCTTTGAATCTGTTCGATTGCTTTTTTCAATTCTTCGCTTTGATACGGACTGTGCTTGTCCCAATCCTCAAGCTCTTTTTTCAGTTCGTCAAGTGCCTGATAATTTTTCCATCCCTCAGCATTCGCAAAAGCAAGAAAGCAGTCCACCGTTGTCTTCGCATCCTCAGGAGATTTGTCTGCAAAATCATGTCGGACATCGTTTGAGAGAAAATGATTCGTGCGGATTTTTTTTAATGCTTTGCTCAGATTGCGAGCATCTCTGTCGCGAATGTAACGGAACTCAATGTCAAGGTGATTGTATTCAAAATCATCTACATAGCGTTTCATAAGACTGTCAAAAGTCTCTCCAGAATTCCTGCCGCTTATCTTATATTTTTGCTTCAGAGTTTTCTCAATGAGCGAGTGCATTGCAAGGATGAAAAATCCCAGGTCAACTTCTTTTACTTTCAAAACTCTTTTCAAATCAGATTCAAGTGCATCCATAAATTTCTCCTAGAACTCAATCATCGTTGTGCGCTCAATTTTTTTGTTCACCGCATGGGAGAGTGTTTCTTCATCCGCAATAAGGTAGGTCGAGCCCTTTGTCCTTGTTAGCGCCGTGTAAAGAATCTGTCGGTTCAAAAGCGGATTGTCTTTTTTTTCAGGCAGAAAAATGAGTATGGACTCGTACCCTGACCCCTGGGATTTGTGAATTGTAATCGCATAGGAAAGTTCGAGCGAGTCCCTGGGCAAAAGATGAATCGGATAAAAAACATAGGAGCCGATTTGAAAGATTCCTCCTGAAGCCGAGTCTGATTTTTGAGCTGATTTTTTTACCATGAGATATTTTATTGTAGTCTCTCCGTCAAAAAAATCAAAAACAATTCCGCTGTCTCCGTTGTAGAGATTGAACATCTTTTGATTTTTTGTAAGCATCAGGATTTCGCCTGCAAAAAATTCCTCGCCGTCCATGTCAATTTTATTTTTTTTGATTATGTGCTTCGATATCTTTTTGTTGATTTCTTCAACACCCCGCATGTACTGCCGCTCCGCACAAAGAATCCTTGCAGCGTTTCCTTCATCCCAAATTGAATTCAGATTATCTTCGTTCAGTTCACGGAATGATTTGAAGCTGCATCTGGCATTTAAGCAAAGTTCATTGTAAAATATGTCGCTCCATTTTGTGACGATTTCTGTTGTTTGTGAGGATTTTTCTTTTTGATTTTTTCCGCTGATTCTCAATGGAAAAACAGGATACTCAACGCAGCGTCCGTCATTGTTTTTTAGTGGGATATAAAACTTTCCGTTCCATTTGTCCCAATCAGTGAAATTAAGAATGGAAGAAGGATTCTCTCCGTTTTGAACAGATTTTTTTAGCCGACCTATTTGAGAGTCCTCCGTAAAACGCTGGGATTTTTTGAGTTCGATTTTGCTGTCCGTTTTTTTAGAAAGCAATTCACCAAGGACCGCACCCGCATCTACGGACGGAAGCTGATTTTCATCACCGAGGATAAAAACCGTCGCATCATCTGGAATCGCCTCAAGCAGAGATGAAAAAAGACAGATATCAATCATGCTCGCCTCGTCAATCACAAAAACCGATTTAGGATTGAACTGATTTTCACGATTGTATGAAAACGAGTTCTTTGACGGATTGTAGCTCAAAAGTCTGTGGATTGTAAAACCTTCCGCCAAGTTGAGTTTCTCGTAAATCTTTTTTTCGTTGAGTGTGGAAAGTTTGTCGCGGTTGATTCTTCTTAGCTCATCGGAAATGCTTTCTTTAAGACGGTCCGCAGCTTTTCCACTTGGAGCCGCCAGATAGAGAGAGTAATCCAAGAACTCAGGGTTTCTAAAAAGCTCCCACAAAAGATAGCAGACTACAGTTGTTTTTCCCGTTCCAGGTCCGCCTGTGATAATCAGATTTTCCTTCAAACCTCTTTCGATTGCAAGCGTCTGTTCTTCATTCAGATTTATCGCGGGAGATGTGATTGCATGAAAGTAATTGAAAATTTCCGTTGAATTTGTTTTTCCATGATTTTCAGTTCTCTTTTTTAAAATCTTTCGGATTCTGTTTTCAATGCCCCATTTTGCAAGAAAATATTTTGTCGCAAAAAGATTGTTTTTAAAAACTACAAAAGGTTTTTTGATTTCAGGTTTTGTATCGGCGCAATATTTTTCATCCACCTCGTAAACAAGATTTGGAAGTTTTTTTGACGAGATTTTTTTTGCACCCTCATCATCCAAACTCAGGCACGTGCTTCCTTTTTCAAGTTCTGAGAAATATTTGTACAAGATTTCGCAATCATCGTCATCCAGATTGGTCTCAAGTTTTCCTAGCATCTCGCAGACTTTTTCCCAGATTGGAGAAATCTCATTTTGTACATTCATGTCTTCGCTTTTGTTTTTCTCAAGCATTCTCCTTCTCCATTTCCTTGCAGATTTTATCGAACTTCTCGTTCAACTCATCCCAATCTTTCCATGTCACTTCACAGATTCCGCTCGATTCATTTTCCTTGGTTCCCCTGAGATACACATAGTAAATTCCACCGAAGTGATTTGCAAATATTTCGCTTTCTTCCATGGCATTGTATGCTGAAAAAGTTTTGAGCCATTTTATGAGACAGTATGAGTAAAGGACTTGCTGGACAGCATAATGTTCGTCGGTGTGTGAGCGGAGAATTTTCGGGTCGGAATAATTTTCAAGGGTGTCGCTTTTCCAGTCCAAAACTGAATAGACATCTCTTCCTTCAACTTTCCGGACAAAAATCAAGTCAATGAATCCGTTGAAGTAATTTTGAATGATTCCGGGACAATCTTTTTTGAAATTGAATTCCGCTTCGGACGCTCTGTTTGCCATGGAAATTTCTTTGAGTGAAAAAAAACTTCCGCTTGATTTTTTGCCGACTGTCTCCGGGATTTTTGCCTGAAGTGTGTTCCAGATTAAAAACGCCGTGTTCCGACTCCATCCCTTGCTGTCGTTTTCATCAATTTCGAATCCGTAGTCTGAAAAACATCCGTCGATAAGTGATTTGATTTCGGAGTCCTGTGAGAACTCGTCAAAATTCTGAAATCTTTGTGCACATTCAAAATCAATCTTTTCAGCGATCTCATGGAGTGCGGATCCAATCTTGTTTCCACGCGGATAGCCTTTTAGATTTTCCTGCAGTTCGATTTCCTCGCCTATGTTTTCATCCGGTGAATTTTCTTCTTTATCATTCCGTCCATTTTGATCCGCATAATCAAAACGTGAGTTTTTTGTATGGTTGGAAAGTGATGTGTAGGAATTCTTTTTTAGAATTCGTTTTGAAACTTTCTCCAGTTTTTCAAATTCGTTTTCCTGCGTTTTTTGATTTGAAGAATCGGATTCAACTTTCCTCTGGTTTTGTAAAATCAACTGGACGTTTTTATTTATCTTTCGGTAAAAGTCACCCGCATTTTTTTCTTTGTCCGAGAAAATGATTTTTCTGTAATTCGCTGTGTCTGTATTTTTTATGAACGATGAAAGGCTCGGCATGACGGTTTTATGAAAAGTATTCTCGCCCCTTTTGAGATTTTCGTAGTACGGAAGAATCATCAGCGATGATGCACGTGTGTACGCAACGTAATAGAGTCTCTGAAATTCTTTTTCCTCTTCTTCTTTCATTTTATCTTTGCCATGCTCTCCGAAGCAAAGTTTTCTGTTGTTTCCATCGTGATAATAATAAACTGCCGATGATTTAATCCTTGGTCCTTTAAATCCAGCGGCTGCAATCACAACCGGAAATTCCAATCCTTTTGACGCATGTATTGTCATCACTTGGACACAATCGTAATCGGTTCCTCTTGCGACAAGACTTTCCTCGCCATCCGTTTCTTCACTTGACGTTGCGAGCCTCGAAAGATGCCTTGCCGCTCCATCAAGGGATGAGTCATTTTTGTAAAGATATTCCACGATGTATTCACCAATCTGACGGAACTTTGAAAGCGACTGGAGATTTTCAAGTGCGGAAAGATTTTCCTCAATCTTTGTTTTTTCAAAAATGGATTCCAGCATTTTTGCCCATTCCCGGTTTTCTGCAAGACATTTCCATTCGATTATCAGTTTTCTGAAATTGTTAGCCGGGCTGTCATATTTTTCATCTTTGACTTGCTCAAGAGGAATCTGGAAAAAATCCGTAAACAATGCTTCGCTTAAAATCGCACGGTTACGTCCCATAAAATCCGGGGCTGCAATCGCATTTAGGAGGGAAATCCACTGGGAGGACTCAAGACCTGAAAAAAGATTTTTGTCCTTGTATCTTAAAAAAGGAATCCCCGCATGTTTCATCGCCAGCTCAATCTCTTCCATCTCACTTGATGTTTTTGCAAGCACGGCGAAATCCGTAAAAGAAACATTCCTCATCCTTTTATTTTTTTTGTCGTAGATTTGAAGTCTGGTTTTTCCTTCGCTTGAAAAAGAACAGAACTCAACAATCTGCTTTACTGAAATTTTTGCAAAATCTTCCGGAGCGATTTGATTTTCCTTTTCAGCGTTTTCAGAAAAACAAATCCAAAATGGTTCGATTGGCTGATTGTCAAAAACTGCGTTGAGAGTTCTATTCTCCATGTCCTTTGGCGGCTCGGAGGGGAAAAAATCTAATTTGGAATTAACAAAAAAATTAGTTTCAAATAAATCATTGCAGGATTTAATCATTTCATCCGTGGATCGAAAGTTGTGGCTCAGTTTGAACCCATTTTTTATTTCACTAATCGCTTTTTCGTAAACATTGATGTCAGCGCCTTGGAATGCATAAATGGACTGCTTTGGGTCACCAACTACAATCAGGGAATGTTCGTCATTTAAAAAGATCTCCCGGAAGATATCCCATTGCAACTGGTTTGTGTCCTGGAACTCATCGATGATTGCGACCTCATATTTTTTTTGCAACGCTTTTTTCAGGGCGGAATCTTTTTCGCATACAGCCTCGCGCACATTTTGAATCATGTCGTTGTAAGTCTGTTTTTTGTTCTGAGACTTTTCTTTTTGCCAAGCCTCGCAGATTGATTTCAAAAATTTTTTGTAAAATCTGGCCGTCTTGTATTTTTCAACTTTCTTGGGACGAGTGTTCGTTTCTCTGCCTGAAAAAACATTTTTAGAATCTATGGTTTCATTTTCGTTGTCTATCTGGGCTAAAATTTCATCACATTCTTCAAAGGAGTAATCTTTCTGAATCGATTTTGTTTTGTACTTAAAATAGATTTCATCCACATCCACAAGCCCCGGGTAAAAATCTCCAGCCGCACTTTTAAAATCACGTTTGATGTTTTCAAAGAATTGATTTTTTGAGGATAAATTTTTAAAAATCTCTATGGCATCTTTTCGGAACTCTTCGTTGTTTTCAAGCCCATCACGGATCGCTTTGTCAATAAAATCATTGATTTCACTTTCATCAATCAGCTCAAGGGAAATCGGTTTTTTTGCTGTGAACGAAAATTCCTCCAGACTGTGCTGGCAAAAAGAATGGATTGTGTAAATGGGTGCGTTGTCCACATCGACATCGCTATAGTCGAAAAGTTCATTGCGGATTCTGTCCCGAAGTTCCCCGGCTGCTTTTTCGGTGAAAGTCACAATCAGGATTTTTTCAAGCGGATTTTCTTTTTCGAGCAAACAAGGATCCTCTTCAAGTTTTCGCTCCAAAATCTTCCGCACGATTTTTTTTATGTTGTGTGTTTTTCCAGTTCCGGCGGAGGCCTTGATATAAATGGACTTCCCTTTGTGAGGAGTATTTTCTTCTATATTAAACTCTGGTAATTCGTTACTGCTCATTTGAAATTTTCTCCTTGTTTTTCAGGAACTTTATGAGACCAATCATTTTTTTCTTTGCCACGCTCCATTCGCCCGACTCACCAGCGAATCCATTTTCCGTGTAGCCGATGTCTTTTCGTAAATCGAACAAATCTTTTTTTGAAAAATATTTCCATTCGCCCACCGCAAAATCTCCGGAAAGCTTGTCTTTTAGATTTGAAAATTTTTTGAAATCGTTATCTGGTTTTTCCAAAATATTTTGGAGGACGCTGAACGGAACGCATTTGTGGAATCCTTCGACGAACATCGCGCTGTAGATTTCTTTTAAATTTGTCCTTGCTTCTGAACGGTTCATTTTGAAGCAAATCGGTTCATCCTTTTCCTTTAAAGAAAAAACATGCAGCTCAACATTGAAGTCACTTTCCTCATTTTGATTTGCAATCAGTGCAAGGGAAGAGACATAAGTGCCGAGCGGATTTTTTGAATTGTTCATGTCAGCTAAAATCAATTTTTTTTGCGATTGTTCATCCGTGGAAAAACTGTGCCAGAGAGTTTGTCCTGTGAGATTCCAAATTTTTTCAGAGTCCTCAGAAATTTTTTGTCCGGTGATTGGAAGGTCAAGAGATTTTTCAAACGTGATTGATCCGGGATTTTTAAAGACCTCCAAAATCTGTTTTTTTATTTCCTCACACTCTTTTTGTAAATCATCAAATGCGATGTCACCAAATTTTCCGTCGGGAAGAAGATTGTCAAGTTTCAGATTTTGCATGAACTCATCTTTAAAATCTGTATCTGAGCTCAGTGAGTTTTGGATGAATGTTTTTTTGAATCTCGAATTTGTCAGGGCATCGAACTGAATCGGCTCGAACTCAAGTTTTTCCTCGTCCGAATTGTCCTCGTCCCTCGTGAAAAGATTTTCGGCATAAAAAACAAATGGATCGCTCAGAAATCTTTTTATCTGCGAGATTGTCACACGGTCCGGGTAATTTTTTCCCTTTCCATTTTCGGAGATACTTTGAGTTTTTTCGGCGGATTTTTTTTCTTTTTCCCCGCCGGATTCATTCCTCCTGAGATAAAGCTGCTTGTTTCTGAACTCACGGCTCGTGTAAAGTTCGCTCCAATTTCTGTCTTCGTCAATGTTGAGTCTGATCTCTGCCTTGTCGTCAAACAAATGCTGGAGCAGGGATGATTTATAGAAATCCTCATCCTTTTGCAGATTTTTGTTCACATAGCTGATAAAAAATCCCTCGCCAGCCGCCATTAATTGCTGTAAAAAAAGAAGCCGATTTTTTTTCGGAATGGAATCGTCGCCTGTTTGATTTTTCTCATCATCTGAAAAACGCAGGTCAAGGACATTTTTTATCTCGGTTCCCGGAAGAGATTTTGAGTCCGCGCCAAGGATAAAAACGTATTTTGCACTCAGAGTTCCGTTCGGTTTCAGAGTCGCAAAAGTCACTCCGCCGGAAAGTATGCTCGTGTTGTGAAGGACAGTTTTTTCCGCAGCATCAATCAGCGCAAAAGAAAAACACTCCGCGTCAAATTTGGCATTGGATGTTTCGGAGGATTGTGCGACTGATTTCAGATTTTCAATTTCGGAAAGAAGCGCCTTGAAAATAAATTTTTCGCTCTTGAGATTTTCAGGTGGATTTTGCGGAAGTGAAAACCATTTTTTCAGCTCTCCTGCAATTTCATCAATCTGTTTTGGACTGTAGGATTTTGTGGGACTGACTGCAATGGAAATCCATTTCTCAAGGTCGTCAATCACTTCGATGAATTTGTAAAGTGAAATGTCGGAATCTGAGTCGAGCGTTTCGTAGGGAATAAAACTCATTCCGTCCGCATCAATGACATCATCGGTTAGCCGTGAAAGAAGGAGTCGGGTCTTTGCATTTTCCCAGTCTAAGATTTTTGAATCCTCGTCAGGATTTTCTCGGTCTCTGTAGATGTGCATTTCGTTCGTCCACAAAAACCAATTGCTCACGTCGCTGCTTGAAAAATGCCTCGTGTGCTGGACGAGACTGTTTCTGAGAAGCATGAACAAATCCGAGCGGCAAAGATATTTTTTCCTCACGATGCTAAAAAGAATCTGCACGGCATCTGCCACAAGCGAATGTTCCGAAGAATAATCCGCAATGACATAGGGAATGTACGGATATTTTGTCCCCGGCGCACTGAAATCACTTTGGTCGAAAACCTGCTCGATCGCAACTGTGTAATCCTGAATGTTCGGCGCAAGAATCAAAATGTCGCTGAGCCTTGCAGATTTGTCTTTTAAAAGAGCGCAGATTTTAGAATGGAGCGCCTCAACCTCGCGGACTTTGGTTGGAGATGAAGTGAGTGAGATGGATGAGTCCGTTTTTTTGATTTGCTCAATCACTGAATTTTGTGCGAAGGATTTTTGCGTTTGAAGTAAAATCGATTTTTCATCAAACTCCGCCGGAAGATTTTCGTACTCCAGATTTTTTGAATCCCTTGTCCAAAGCTCCAGGTTTTCAAACGCCAGCTCGCCCCATTTATATAGAAGAGATTTTTTGTTTTGATTTGCATCAGAAATTTGCAGGTAGACAAAAAGATTGTTTTCCGCAGAAAAATCCAAGAGAAGATTTCTGTAAAGCTGACCCATTCCTGAAAATCCGAAGAGAAAAACACTCTGCTCAGGATTCCAATTCATTTTTCCCTGCGTTTTATTTTTTAGTTGGAGCAGCGAAAGATAATTTTTTTCCGAAAGATTTATTCCGCTTCCGTTTTCAAAAATGTCGTCATAAAGTTTTTTCTGCCACTTGCATTTTGAAAAAATCTTGTCGAGCGAATCCGGTCTTGTGATTTCATATTCCGTGAAAAGTTCCGACATCTGAAGGGCAAAATCATACAGGCGGATTGAATTGATTTTCTGCTCGGTCACGGAATCAAAAAGATAATCGCTGACTTCCTTTGAGCCAAGAGATTTTATGTAATTTTTTTCGGAGAGTTTTTTTATCAGGCAGTCACGGAGCAAATCCTGTGTGAGCATTTTCGTTGAGGCGAGGTGGGGGAGCAAATTAAAAAGAAATTCCTCAAGACGCAAAGTTTTCAGGTTCAGAAGGACGGAGGAATTTTTTTGAATCCATTGCAGCTTGAACCATTGCTCTACTTTTGAATCAGAAAAAATAACGAGCGGCGGTGAAAGCGGGGACTTCCATTGCGACTTTATTTCGTCCATCATTTTTTCTGCCAGAAGATTCAAATTCAAAGACGTGCAGATTTTTTTCATTCAGAAAATCCTCCGGGGAAACATAATGTATAGAATAAATTATACCACAGAATTTTCCCATAAGCAAGATTGAAAAAATCCCGCAGAGCATAGGTCCACGGGATTGAAAGAGACTGGTTGATTTTATTTTGTGCTATGCGCTGTGCTGTGCTGTGCGCTATGCTGTGTGCTATGCTGTGCGTTATGCTGTGCGCTGATTACTCGAAGCGGATTGCCGTGATTGCGATTCCCTTGTAATCAGATGCGGAACCTGAGCCACCGAGATAGCTGTAAAGTTCAAGCGCGGTCACTTTCTTTGTCGAGCTGTCCCATGATGTGTCAGTCCATGCCTGATAGTCCGCCGTGAGATCCCAGCTTGCCTTGAGTCCCTGGAAACCGTCATTTCCATTTTTCATAAAGATGGATTTTTTATCCTCACCGCGTTTTGCATAATCAAGGGTCTTTGCGCGAAGGGCTTTGTTGTCCTCGGGATTCAATGTGAAGATGGAGAAGTTGATTGGCATTCCACCCTTGTCCTTGATGCTTGCGTCCAAAGGCTCCCACTCAACTATGATTTTGGATGCACCGCGAATCTGCACTGGAGCTGAAAAATCAATTCTTGCGCGGAAATCAATTTCGTTTCCATTTTTTTCGGCAGAGACAATCAATGCCTTTTTTCCAGATGGTGCTGTTCCCGTCACCTGTTTTGCCGCGAATCCAAGTTTTGCCGCAGGAATCACAGTCGTCGATGACCAAAGGAGATTGTCTCCTACCTTCTGTGCGAATGATGTCCCTGCTGCGACCAATGCGAGTGCTGCCACTGCCACGAACTTAGCGAATCTTTTCATCAAATCCTCCTTTAACAATCAGGCGTTCTGCCCATGCTTTTCTTCTATTATATTAACCGCGGAGATGTAAAAAAGGAACTGTGAAAATTAAATCAAATCACTTCAAAAATTTCATTGAAAAAAATCCCGGAAAACATTTTGCTCAAAACGTCTCCCGGGATCCGTGAAAATGGAATGTTTTAGAATTCCAAAGCTGGTGTCCAGTATTCCTGATTGTAGATGTCGGTGAGGCGGTAAGTCACTTTCACGTTTGACTTCACGTCCACGTTGCTGATTTCCATCTTGTCTTTTACGGTCATCGGGTCTCCGAGATAGTAACTGTCGGAATATTCTCCGTCGTAGGTGTAGTAATCGCAAAGGAATTCCAGCTCGTCACCAACTTCAAGCTTCGTCAGATTTTTTGCCGCTGTAAGTGTTGCCTTTTCTTGATAGTCGGTCTGTGCACCTGCGATGTAGCCCTTGGGATTTTTGTCGTCGAATACAATCCAGAGATTTACGCGCGTTCCGTTTAGCATTGCGGGCACTCTTCCGGAAATTGTGTATTCATCCCCGGATTCGCTCGTGTACTCGTGATAATAAGCGACAGGTTGTCCGTTGATTGCAAGCCACGTTCGGTCAGATGCTGCGATGAGTTTTCCGTCATCCGTCCAATCATAAACATTGTCCAGTCCCATGTCCACATAACCTTCACCGTCGTCAACAAACATGTTCAGGTCCAGAGCGTGTATGAAATCCCACTGTGAGTCGGGCAAGTCCAAAACATAATCGCTGCCGTTCTTGCCCCATTTCAGATAGCTTGCGTCGAAGTGATTTTTTGCAATGTATTCCGCGGTATCCTCAGTGGAAAGAGCTCCGTCTGACATAAAGTCGATGTTCCGTCCAGAAAGTCCGTCGATGATTCCGGAACCACCGCCGAGGAAAGACGAGAGAAGTGAGCCGATTACATCCGCATTTCCAGAAGCCGATGATGATGAGTAGGATCCGCTTCCCAAAGAGCCGAGGAGTGAGCCGAAAAGGGATCCTGAAGAACCCGATGAGCCCCCTGACGCAACCTGACCGCTTACCTCAAGATTCGCAAACTGTTTGATTGCCGTAGCATAATCATCGTCCATTCCAATCTGCTCGTAGGTATTGCACATGGAGTCAACGTAGGACGCGCGCTTGTACGGGAAGTAGATTGAAACTCCGTATGCGTTGGTCATGTTCGATGATGTCCTGTTGTATTTGACCGCACCCTGAATTGATTTTGCAAGAGCGTTGCTTTCACTCGTGTTGAGTTTTTTGCAGAGATCAACCAAATCAATCTGGTCGATTCTGGAGCTTGTCGCGAATTCCCTTGTCGCATATCGTGCGTCGGAAACAGTTTTGTACTCGTTGTTTTTAATCTGCGCGCTGAGTGATTTTGAAAATCTTGTGAGTGAGTCGGGAACCGTGTTTGAGAATTCCGCAAGGTCGATTACGGAAAGAGTCGTTTTTTGACCCGCACACTGCTGATTGCATTTCGCCACAAAATCATCAACGATGGTCTTTCCCAAATCCAGAGTGGAAGTGGATGTGTTTTTTCCGAACTGAGAGACCCAGTTTGTGTAGTACCAGCCGATTCCTGGCTCCGTTTCCTCAGAGGCAATCATGTAGTCGGCATGGTTGTTGAGCATGAGCGCAGTTTCCGCGGTCGCCATAAGACAAGCGTCGAATCCGATGAAATCAAACTGAACTCCACCTGCCTTGAGAGCCTTGTTGATTCCCGCAAGATTCATGGAGCCCTTTGACGCATTTTTCTCGTCGTAACCGTAACCGCTGATTGAGCCTCCACCGTGGTCCCAGAAAATCAGCTCGTAACGGTCAGCCGGGAAATTTTTTGCGCCCCATTTGATGAAAGCGGAAAGAGTCGCGGGATCGGTCATCACTTTTGCATCATCATCAAGCAGCTTTTTGATTCCCTTTCCTGATTCCACCTGATAAATCTGGTTTTTCGAGTTGCTGATTCCTGTTGTCTGCCATCTTTTGCATCCGCCTGTGTAAACGATTATCCTGAGGTTGTCGCCGAAACTTGCCTTTGCCATCTCACCCAAATCCGAGGATGCCATGCCGTGCTGTGATTCCAAATCCGTGCCGCACATGTAGACCATGAGTGTTACTTTGTCGTTTCCGTTTCCAACAATCTGTGTGCGTTTTGCCCTTGAGCCAGATGCTACCGATGTGTCCACTTTGTTGTAGGATGTCGCGGAGTATGATTGTGAGCCCGAAGATGAGAGGGATGAGTTTTCCGATGACGAGCCGCCGAGAAGACCCGAGAAAAGACTTCCCAATCCTGCTCCCGATGAGCCTGATGAGCTTGATGAGCTTGAGACTGGTTCCTCCTCTTCATAAACCGTGGTGGATTCTGTCTGTGCGGAAGAGCCTGTCAATCCTCCTAAAAGTCCGCCAAGTTTTCCTCCTTTTAAAAGGAAGAATAAAACAATGACTATGATAACCGGAAGTGAAAGTCCTCCTCCCAAAGCCGCTCTGTTTGGACCTCCTGATGGTCTTCCTGAACTACCTGAGTGATTGCTTCCTGTCCTTCCTGAATATCCGTTTGACGAACCTACAGGACCCGTTCCAAGTCCGTCGCCACGTTTGTGTACGCCTGTGCTGTTGTCGGTGACATGTTTTTCCCGACCGCGAGGTCTGTTCTGATCCATAGAAATCTCCTTTAAAAATCCATTTCGCTTTTTAATATATCAGATTTTTGAAAAAATGTGTAGTGTCAACCGCACTTGGTTCTCGCACTTGCTTTTTTTGTGACATATATTCTATACTAATCAGGCTGAAAAATCGAATGGAAAAATCAAAAAGAGGAAAAGCGATGAAAGAAAATCAAAACTCCGTGAAAGAAAAAAATAAAAAACCGGTTTCATTTGTATTTGCCCTGATTTTGGGTTTCGTGAGTTTGTGTCTCGCCGCCTTGTGCTGTGTCTTTGCAATCCGTGCGTACAGAGAGGTCTCCTATATTGTCCGCGTGGAGGATTCGCTTTACGACTCTTATTTTGCAAAATCACCGGTGATTGGAGATGAATGTAAAATCACCTTTGTGAAAAATTCAGATGAGAATGCGGAGACGGAGACTTTTTTCGGACCCATCGTGAAGACAGCCGGATTTTTGCGCACCCATCAGGAAATCGCCCTTCTTGATTACGAATATCCCGGGAGCCAGAAATTTTATGCGCTTGATTCTGAAATCTACCTGCCCTCTGTTCCCGCTGATTTTTCATCTCCCGCCGAGACAGATTCCTTGAACGCACCTGATTTGAACCTGGAATTTTCTACGATAGAAAATCTTCCGGAAAACAAGCGGGCTCTTCCTGTCTCTGATTCCTACGCCGATTCCCCGGATTACAAGCTGCGTGTGAAAAAAGGTGTGCTCTGTACCGTGAACGAAAAATCTCTTCGTGAAATGATTTTTGACCATTGCGGAAAAATTTTTCAATCAGAAGAAAAAGATTCGGACTCAAATCTTGTGAGCATCGTGAGTGTGGGAGACATCATGGTGGCGCGCGGAGTTCAGGAAATCCTGATTGATGAGGAGGACGGACTGAAATCTGTTTTTGAGGACACTTTGCCTCTTTTGCAGAATGCTGATTTTACGATCGGAAATCTGGAGGGCGTGGTGACTGATTCGTGGAAAAATGCGACCAAAACCTATACTTTCAAATTCAAAAAAGCCGTGTTGCCAAAACTTCTTGACGCTGGATTCGACTACCTCATGCAGACGAACAATCACTGCTATGATTACGGGGAGAGCGGATTCAAGGACACACTCGCTGCGTTTGAAGAATACAAGATTCCATCAAGCGGCATCGGAAAAAATAAGGATGAGGCGGAAAAGTTTTATCACACAAAAATCAAGGGACTTCCCGTCGCGGTGATTTCATGCGGGGCATTTCCCGTGGAGCGTTCCGGGTTCAACGGAGAGACCAGTGCGACTGCCACAGACAAAAGGGCCGGTATACTTTGGAAAAGCGATGAGCTTCTTGAGAGCGTGAGAAAGGAAAAGGATGCCGGTAATTTTGTGATTGTGAACGTGCACGGGGGAGCCGAATATGTTTTTACTCCGACCAAGGCTCAGAGGGATTTTTATGAGGCTTTGTGTGATAACGGGGCGGACGTTGTTTTCGGAAGTCATCCGCATGTGCTTCAAACTACGGAATGGCACGGAAAGAGCCTGATTGTTTTTTCCATGGGGAATTTTATTTTCAACGGCATGGAGGAGACAAACGGAGGCACTGACAGCGAAGTTGTGAAGCTTGGTGTGCTTGACGGACGAATCGCCTATGTGGAGCAATATCCGGCAAGCATAAAAAACAACGGAGTAAAATTGAAGGGATAAAAAATCAGCCCTCGTTTTCGTAAGCCACAAGATGCTCCTTTCCGTACATTTTGCGAAGAAGCGGCTTCTCAATCTTTCCGGTGGGATTTCTAGGCACATCGGCGAAGATGATTTTTCTCGGCCTTTTGTAGCGTGGAAGTCCAAGGCAGTATTCGTTCATCTCCTCTTCGGTGCATGTCATTCCGGGCTTTATGCTGATTATGGCACCCGCAATCTCTCCCTGTCTCCTGTCCGGCAGTCCGATTACGGCAACGTCGTTCACCTTGTCGAACTTGCGGATGAAGTTCTCAATCTCAACCGGGTAGAGGTTCTCTCCTCCGCTTACGATAACGTCCTTCTTGCGGTCCACAAGGAAAATGAATCCGTCGTCATCCTGCTTCGCGACATCTCCCGTGTAGAGCCATCCGTCCTTGAGCACTTCCTTTGTCGCCTCGGGATTGTTGTAGTAACATTCCATCACGCCCGGTCCCTTCACGCAAAGTTCCCCGCACTCACCCTTCGACACGGGATTTCCTGAGTCGTCCACAATCTTGCATTCCCATCCATAACCTGGTACACCGATCGCGCCGACCTTGTGAATGTTCTCCACTCCGAGGTGAACGCATCCCGGCCCGATTGACTCGGAAAGTCCATAGTTCGTGTCGTACTCGTGGTTCGGGAAATAATCCCTCCAGTGTTTTATGAGGCTCGGTGGAACAGGCTGTGCTCCAATGTGCATGAGACGCCACTGGGAAAGGGCAAAGTCGCTCGTTTTCAAATCTCCACGGTCAAGCGCGTCCAAAATGTCCTGGGCCCACGGAACCAAAAGCCACACGATTGTGCAGTGTTCCTTGCTCACGGCATCCAGAATGTACTGTGGTTTTGTTCCTCTAAGCAAAACAGCCTTGCTTCCCGCCACAAGGGAGCCCATCCAGTGCATCTTTGCCCCGGTGTGATAGAGAGGCGGAATGCAGAGAAAACAGTCGTCGCGGCTTGTTGAATGGTGCTTCTGCTCAACGATTGCTGCGTGCATGAGCGAACGGTGCTTGTGGAGAATCGCCTTTGGGAATCCCGTCGTACCAGATGAAAAATAGATTGCGGCAAAATCATCGTCGGTAATCTTGATGTCGGGTGCGACACTTGAGCAGTCGGCAACAAGCTCACGGTAACTTTCGGCAAATGTGGGGCATCCCTCTCCGACGTAAATCAAAAGACGGTTCTTCGCTATTGTGTCGGCTATGGATTCGATTCGTCCTATGAACTCAGGTCCGAAAAGCAGGATGTCAACTTCGGCAAGATCGGCGCAGTATTTTATTTCCTCCGATGAGTAGCGGAAATTAAATGGTACGGCGATGGCACCTGTCTTAAGAATTCCGAAATAGATTGGAAGCCACTCAAGACAGTTCATCATCAGTATGGCAACCTTGTCCCCTTTTTTGATTCCGCGGCTCAAAAGCATATTTGCCATCCGGTTGGCTTTTTCATTAAAGACATGCCAGGTGATTTCACGACGGTAGCTTGCTTCGGTGCTGGGCTGAATCAGGGAATATTCCTTCCATGTAACACGTCTTGTGTCCTTCTGCTCAGGGTTAAGTTCGATAAGGGCTGTTTCGCTCCCGTATTTTTCTGCATTGCGTACTAAAAAGTCTGTGACGGGCATCTTTCAATTTTCCTCCAAAATGCGGTTTTGACATTATATCACATATCTGAAGATTTGGAAAGTCTCACGCAAAGTGAGTGTAGAAGACAAGTGCAAATCTAAAATAAACTTGGAAAACTAAAATCTAAAAGAGGAACCGCTTTCATTTACGGTGAGAACCAGTCGCAAGCTGTTGCTTGCTAAGTAGTTTTGCTTTGGTCGCAAAGGCTCCCATTTTCCCTTCGGGAAAAACAGCAAAACTCCCAATCGATCTACAAAATAGTTCGGTCCGCACAAATGCCTGCTTGTCACGAACCTCCCCTACATTACAGCGTTTCCTCAATCAACATTAAGTTTCCCATGCAATATTTACGGCACTTGCCTTATA
>DFKI01000082.1:8563-22360 GCA_002373325.1 Treponema sp. UBA3649 | reverse complement strand
CTCACCTCTCAATTCTCACCTCTCACCTCTCACCTCCCCCTCGACACTCATCTCTTTTCCGTATATAATGGAAGAATGATTGAAGGAATCAAGGCGGTCGCGTTTGACATTGACGGGACTCTGTATGCTGATTGGAAACTGTACATCCGTATAGCACCGTATTTCATAAAAAATCTCTCGTTTTTCTCCAGGTTCAACAAGGTGAGGAAAATCATGCACAGGACCGCACCTCTTGCCGACTTCTATGAGTATCAGGCTCGTCTTCTTGGACATCTTATGCACATAGAAAGCTCCGAGGCAAAATCAAAAATCCAGAAAATCTGCTACGACGGGATGAAACCCTATTTTGAAAGGTTCAGACCGTATAACTATACGTACGACTGTATAAAACGCATGAAAGACGCGGGGCTTAAAATCGGCATACTCTCCGACTTCCCTCCTGACCAAAAGGGCGGAATCTGGGGAATCCGTGATTTGTGCGACGTTTGCATCGGCTCCGAGGAATCAGGCGCGCTCAAACCTTCCCTTTATCCATTCGGAATCCTTGCCATGAAGCTGGGTGTGAGGGAGGAGGAAATCCTCTACGTGGGAAATTCCGTAAAATATGACGTGCGGGGTGCGAAAAACGCCGGGATGAAATCAGCCTATCTTCTGAAGGGACCAAAAAAATGGTTTAATATAGAAGAAAAAGATGCGGATATTTCCTTCAAAAGCTATCGCCAATTATGTGATATTGTGTTAAAATGAAAAATATGCTAAAATAGAATTGCGGTATTCTCTCTGTTTCGTGAGTTCCCGGTGGACCCCTGGAATGCCGTAGATGTTTTTGACGGGTGGAAAAAAGTGAATAGTATCCTTGTAATAGTCATATCGGTGGTTTTGTCGGCTGTTGTGAGCATTTTGATTCGGTCAATCGACAGGAGTCAGAACTCGAAGGAATCCCTGAAAAAATATGCGGACCGCAGGCAGAAGGAGATTGAGGAGTATTTCAAGACCCAGACCGACAATCTGAAGCTTCTCAGGAGCGACCTTGAGGGACATGACGCAGAGGCTCGTGCCGCAGTAAAAAAACTCGAGGAACAGAAGGCTGAGTTCGTGCAGGCTGCCGATGAGCTTGACGCACCCATTCAGAAAGTTGTCGAGATAGGTGAGAAGATTCACACTTATGACGGGGCCATCCGCAATCTCATGGAAATGACCGCAGCCGTGGAGACAAATCTCCAGAGGGTGAAGGACGAGGCTGATATAATCGACAAGCTGAACGCACGACTTGACGAGCAGAGAAAAAAAGTCGTTTCCATTGACCGTCAGATTCCCGAGCTTGTGGACAAATTTTCCGAGGCGAACAACAATCAGCTCAAGCATCTTGGGGACGAGCTTCTTGAGGAATATGAGAGCCGCGCCCAGTCCATTTCAGATTCCACCGACCATGCCATCCAGGAAAGCAACGTGATGATGAACGAAATCCTGAGCAGGATAAAGCAGTCCTTCGTTGACGCATCCGAACGCGCAAGTTCACTTGAGGATGACGCATTCCAGGAGCTTACCGCAAGGGTGGAGGCAAGAAACCAGAGCCTCCTTTCTGAGATTGAGACCCAGACCCAGCAGCTCCAGGCATTGATTGACGGACGCATCCAGTCGGCGCAGGAAGAAATCAACGAGCAGACGAACAACTTCAACTCATCCCTTGACGGACAGAAAAAAGCATTTGAAAAGGAGTTCGAGCAGAAAATCGGGGAGATTGCATTTGAGTTTACGTCCCGCGCTGATTCAATCCACAGGGAATTCACCGACCGTCTTGAGAAGCTTGAGCAGTTCGTCACTGACCGCACCAACGCCCTTGACACGTCATGCTCCGAGAGAACCAACGCCATCATGCTTTCGCTCAAGGACAACTCGGACAGCATCTCGAACATGTTCATGGACAAATCCGCGGACCTTGAGGCTGCATTCAACGAAAAGATTCAGAACATGCTCATTTCATTCACCCAGAAGACCAAGGAGTTTGAGAGCGAGTACAACGAAAAGAATTCATCTTTGAGCAGCGCGTTCAACGAGCAGAGGACCCGTCTTGAGGATGACTACAACGAGAAGACCGAGAGACTTTTGGGCCTTTTCAATGAGAGGACCCGCACGATCGAGGATAACTTCGAGGAGCGCACCGCAAAAATCGACGCTGAGATAAACGAGAAGACTGGCTCTTTGAATTCCGAGGTGGAGGAGCGGCTTGTTGACGTGGAGAACAATGTCCTTCAGCGCATGGAGAACGTGACCGCGGCTCTTGAGGAGCGTACTAAGGCCGTTGAGGATTCTGTGAACGAGACTGTTGACGCTCTTGATTTCTCATTCAAGGACAGACTGCGGACTCTTGAGGGGGACGTTGAGGAAAAAACCACGTCACTTGAGGAAAAGGTCGAGGACATCACAGGCCGTCTTGAGGCATCGGTCGAGGACAGAACGTCATCGCTTGAGGAAAAGGTTCAGAACGTCATCGAGCGTCTCACGTCATCGGTGGACACAAGGACCGGCGAGCTTGAGCAGAATGTGGATGCGAGAATCACCAACATCTCGGACGAGCTTTCGGACAGAAGCGGAACCATGGAGACCACATTGCGTGAGACTCTTTCGGGGCTTTCCGATTCCTTTGACACCCGCACTGGTGATTTGGAGGAAAAAGTTTCTTCTATATTAGAGCGTCTTAATTCCATGGTGGACGACCGCACGTCATCGCTTGAGAGCAATGTCCACGAGACCCTTGACAATCTTTCGAGCGACGTTGAGACACGCACATCGAACCTTGAGAATTCCGTCTCGTCCATAATCGAAAAACTTACGGCTGATGTCACCGGGCGCACGTCAGGACTTGTAGAAAACCTCACGAACTCCATGAAGAGTCTTTCGCTCAATCTGGGAAATAAGACCAAATCACTTGAGAGCACTTTCGAGGAGAGAATCTCTGGTCTTACCGAATCCCTCACGAGCAGGACGAAAAATCTTGAGACGGCCCTTGAGGAAAAGACATCCGCCATTTCAGAGCAGATGGAAAGCCGCACGAACGGACTTGACGCTGATTTCAACGAGCGCATGGACTCGCTTGAGAATGCCGTGAACGAAAGGACCCGGGCTGTTGAGGACAGCCTTGAGGAAAAGACCACGTCGCTTTCTGACATGGTTGAGGAAAGGACATCCCGACTTGAGACAGAGCTGAACAGCCGCGTTGATTCCCTTGCCGACGACATTGACGAGAAGACCCAGAATCTTGAGAATACTCTGAACGACAAGACCTCCGCACTTGCAGATGACGTGGAGGACAAAACCGTGGCTCTTGAGGAATCTGTCACGACAAAGGTTGAGGAGCTTGCCGCCGCCGTTGAGGAAAGGACTTCCGCATTCGAGCAGTCTGTCAATCAGATTGTGGACGGATTGAACTCATCGGTGGATTTGAAGACTCAGGACGTGGAGGCTGCCGTTGACGAGGTGATTGCGAATCTGAAATCCTCCGTGGCTGAGAAAAAGAGCGAGCTTGAGGATGACGTTGGAAATCAGATGCAGACTTTGACCGACGCGCTGAACGAAAGGACCACAAGCTACGAGAGCACGATGCAGGATAAAATCCAGGAGCTTAAGGATTTGCTGGACATCCGCACGAGGACCCTTGAGGAGAATTTAAGCGAGAGGACCGACGAGCTCAGCTCACTTATCGATGAGAAATCGAACGGCATAGAGGAATCCCTGAACGAGAGAACGGGAAATCTTTCGGTGGACCTTGAGGCTAAGACCGCGGCCCTTGCGGATTCAATCAGAATCAGGACGGATGATTTGGCCTCAACCCTTGAGACACGCACCGATGAGATTGAGAAAAGCGTGACCGGACGCACCGATGATTTTGAGAGCGACATGGACACACGCACACAGGGCATACAGGATTTGATTTTGCGACGCATCGAGGATTTGACCGGAATGCTTGAGAACCGGACACAGAATCTGGAGGACTCCTACAACAGACGCACTGAGAGCCTTGAGGAATCCATCGCTTCCAGGACCGATGCGCTTGAGGAGAGCGTCACGAAGAAAACCGGCGACCTTGAGGATTTTGTGGGCAACAGGACGAAGACCGTCGAGGAGTCATGCAAGCAGAGAATCTCCAACATGCTCGCGACGTTTAACGAAAAAGCTTCTTCCATAGACTCCGACATGAAAAAGCGTCTTTCCGATCTGACCGAATCAATGAACGAAAGGAACGTCAATTTCTCCGCTGACCTGAAGGAAAAGACATCCGCACTTTCATCATCGCTTTCGGAAATCACCAGGGCCCTGGAAAACGCAATCAAGGAAAAGACCGACTCCCTTTCCGACAGCCTTGAGGAGAGAACGTCAAATCTTGAGGCTGACCTGAAGCAGAGGACATCCGCCATTTCCACGACCTTCGGAGAAAAGTTTGCGGCTCTGGATGCTGAGATAAAACAGAAGACCGGCGACCTGAACCTGCGCTCCACCACAATCAGCTCTGACATCAAGAAGAAGACCGAGGCTTTGGAATCCCTGTTGAAGCAGAAACTTGACGACATGACGTTCAACGTGCAGCAGGAGACCGAGAATGCCATTGAGAAATACCGCGTCACCACGGCGACTTACGACCAGGACGTTCAGGCACACACCGACGAGCTTTATGCAGTCCTTCAGCAGAAGACCGAGGAGCTTTCCGATCAGATTAAGGACAAATCAGGATCTTTGGAGCAGGGAATCAACGACAAGATTGAGCGCATGATTGAGGAAGTGAAGCAGCGTGCGGACGAGGCCATCGAGCATTATGCCGAGACCACAGGAAATTATACGCGGAACATTGAGAACAGGACTGCGGAGCTTCAGGCGGCTCTTGAAGAAAGGACCGGAATGCTTGAGAAGCAGATAAACGACTCATCCGGGGACTTGCAGGCAGAGGTTGTGGACAAGCTCAACACACTGATTCACGACGTGCAGGAAAAGACCAACTTCGCCATTTCCCAGTACACGGATTTGACGAGCTCATATACCCAGGATTTGGAGGACAGGACAAACGAGCTCAGGACCGCTCTTGACGAAAGGACTTCCGAGCTGGAGGATTCAATCAACGAGAAGACCACGAATCTTTCCGAGTCAGTGGACACGCGTTTGGGAGAGCTTACTGAATCGGTGGAAAAGAGAAGGGATGAACTCAGCGAATCCATCGAGGAAAGAATGTCGGCTCTGGAGGAGAACATCAACGGACGCTCCGAAACTTTGGCAGGCAGCATCGAGGAACGTATGTCTTTCCTTGAGGACAAACTCGGAACACGCTCCACATCACTCATGGATTCCGTCGAGGAGAGAATCTCAAGCCTTGAGACAGACATCAACGACAGGACTCAGAAACTCGGCTCTTCCATTGAGGACCGCATGTCGAATCTTGAGGATGAGCTTACGGAAAGGTCAACCGAGCTTACTGAATCCATTGAGGGACGCATGTCAGGTCTTGAGGACGATCTTACTGGCCGGTCCACAAAACTTCTGGATTCCATTGAAAGCCGCATGTCTGGCCTTGAGGAAAAACTCACCGGTCGCTCCACCGAACTTACTGAATCCATCGAGGAAAGAATGTCCGCCCTTGAGGAAAACATCACTGGCCGTTCCACCGAGCTTGTCGATTCCATTGAGGAGCGCATGACGGGACTTGAGGAAAGCGTCTCGGGACGTGCGAATGAGATTACAGACAATCTTGAGGAGCGCATGACGAACCTTGAGGACGGTCTTAACGAGAGATCCACCGAGCTCACCGATGAGATTGAGGGACGCATGACCACCCTTGAGACAGAGATGAAAACTCGAACATCAGATTTCACGGAATCCATGGAAGGCCGCATGTCTGCACTGGAATCCACGCTGGACGGTCGTTCTGCGGAGATGAGCGGAAGCATGGACAAGCTTTTCGTTGACATCGAGGAGATGGTGGAAGAGAGAAGCAACGTGCTTAAATCCAGCCTGGAAGAAAAACTCTCCGGCATGGAATTTGATTTGGGCGGACGCTCCGACAAGATTCGCGATGAAGTGGAGGAGAGACTTTCCACTCTTGAGGATGACGTCACTACAAGAAGCAATTCTCTTGGCGCATCCCTTGCCGACAAAATTGCGTCGCTCATCGAGACAGTCACTGCAAAATCACGCGCGCTTTCAGAATCCGTCGAGAACAAAATGTCCGCTTTGCAGGATGATGTCACAATCAGGACGGAGGATCTTTCGTCTTCCATTGAGCAGAGGGTGCAGGGACTTGAGGATGACATTACGTCCAGGTCCGACACTCTCATTTCATCCGTCGAGGACCGCATGAGCTCGCTTGAGAATGACATTACGGAAAGGACCGGAAATCTCACGGACAGAATGGAAAGCAAGATGGAGTCCCTTGAGAATGATTTCAACGAGCGCTCTTCAAATCTTGAGGATGACCTGGAGGAGAGACTCAGTACTCTTGAGGAAACAGTAAACGGAAAGTCCAACAGTCTTAAGGAAGATGTGGAGAACAGGCTCAACGAGATTGAGGATGCCGTGAATGCCAGGGCCGCGACTTTGAGTGACCAGCTTGAGGACAAACTTTCCGGCATGGAAGAGAACATGGAGGAGAAGACTTCAAGCCTTTCAGAATCCGTGGATGAGAAAATCGTACAGCTTAGAAATCATCTCGGCGATCAGACTGGACAGATTGAGACCTCCGTGGTTCAGCTCATTGATTCAATCAGGACCGACATGGAGCAGAGAACGCAGAATTATGAGACCCGCCTTGAGGGAAAACTTTCCGAGCTTGATGACATTACGAGCGAAAGGACAGAGAGCGTGGAGAGGTCTGTTTTGGAGCGCGCGAATCTCATGGAATCCACTGCTCAGGACCGCATTTCGGAGATGATGAGAAACTTCGAGGAGAGGACCGGTGCATTTGAGTCGGACGTGAACGAGAGAACCTCCGCGCTTACCACAAGGGTCAACGAGCGCATTGTGCCGCTTGAGGATTTTATCAACGACAAGACTTCGGTAATCATCGAAAATGTCGTGAACAAGACGAAGCAGCTTGAGGAGAACCTGGGATCCAAAACTCAGAGCCTTGAGGAATTCCTTACTTCACGCACGGCGGAGATGCAGGATGAGGTTTACGAGCGCACGGGAAATCTCTCGTCGGAGCTTCGGGGCAAGGTGGACTCTCTTGAGCAGGAAATCAACGAGAAGACATCATCTCTTGAGACGAGCCTTAACGACAAAACCGGAAACTTGCAGCATGAGCTCAACGAAAGGACTGCCGCAATCGAAGAGTCTGTCCGTGACATTACCGGTAACATAATCTCATCCGTGAACGAGAAGACCGGAACTCTTGAGGAGAATGTCCGCAGCCTGATTGAGAACCTTGAGTCAATGGTAAACGAGCGCACGGAGAACATTACGAGCTCAGTAAGCGAAAGGACCGGAAATCTTGAGGATGATTTGACGCAGCGCACCGACGCACTCATGAGCCTGATTGAGGAAAAGACTTCATCGATGGAACGGAACGCTACCGACAGAACCAATTCCGTGGAGCAGAGCCTGAAGGAGAGGACCGCCGCAATCGAAAAAACATATACGTCGAGAATCGCGGGTCTTGCGAAGATGTACACTGACAAAACCGCGTCGATTACGAAGGCAATCAAAGTGAACGTGGGAGCCCTGGAAAAAGGACTTAACGAAAAGATTTCAACACTCACGAGCACGGTGAAGGACCGCACCCTGAACCTTGACCAGTCCGTAAACTCACTTACCGACTCTCTTGAAAAATCAGTGGCCGAGCGAACGTCAGGACTTGAGGATTCCGTGAATGAAATCGTTGAGAACCTGCTTGCGACATTCTCGGAAAAATCAGAGACTCTAAAAGATGACGTGAGGCAGATGACCGAGGATTTGGACAGCATGGTGAAGTCACGCACCGAATCCCTTAACGAGAGCATCCTTTCTAGGACAGACGCGCTGGAGGGAGACCTTAACGGACGCACTGACAATCTGGAGCAGACACTTTATGAGCGGACGGGAGCTTTGGAGCAGGCAATCAGGTCAAGGACCGAGGAGCTGGAGAACGGACTTGCAGAAAAAACTTCTTCCATTGAATCCGCATTCAAGTCACGCATCGAGGGAATCGAGCAGGATTTGAACGACAGGGCATTCACGCTTTCGGATTCCATAAGGACAAGGACGGGTGAGCTTGAGGACAGCCTGAACGAAAAGACTTCTTCCCTTGAGGATTCCGTCTCGGAGCGCATAACGAATCTTGAGAGGGATGTCTCGGAGCGCACGGGAAATCTTTCGGACAATCTTAACCAGATTACAACATCTCTCGGAGATTCAATCACTTCAAGCACATCGGCACTCAAGCAGGAACTTGACGAGCGGGCTGCGAATCTGAAGGCTGCGGTAGAATCAACCAAGGCTGATGTGTCCACTGAAATCAACATGAAGGTCAGCGCCATAACCGAGGACCTTGTGAAAAAGGTTCAGTCCCTTGAGAGCATTGTGCAGCAGAGGACGGAGGAACTTGAGTCCGTGTCAAATTCAAGCATAGAGGAATTCAGAAATTCTGTTCTGAGCACTCTCTCCAACGCGCAGCAGACAGCCGAGAGATTGAACGAGGAGACCGATGAGAACACAAGGCGGCTTGATGAGCTTGAGACAGCCCTTACAGGACGCACCGAGGAGATTCAGTCCCGGTTTACGACTCTTTTTGATGACGCTTACACAAAGGCCGAGCAGAAGGAAAGTCTCGCGTATGAAAAATACAAGGAGATGAGCGTGAACCGTCTGAACCAGTACAAGTCGGAATTGCAGCAGTACGTCTCTGAGATGCAGAAAAACATCGCCGATTCCCTCAACGCGGTTCAGGACAGGGCCAACTCAATCCATGATGAGGTTGAGCTTGCAATCCAGGACACTAAATCAAGGTATGAGGCTTCCCTTGCCGAATCCAATGCGATTGCGGAGAAGATTGACGAGGAGACGACCCTGACGCGCGAAAAACTCACTCAGTTCGACCATGAGATGAAGGAGCAGTTCAACATCTTCGACTCGAATCTTGCGAAGGCGATGCAGGCGATTGCGGCTGATTATGACAACAAGCAGTCAACTTTCCTTGTGGGACTCGACCATCAGCTCGACAAATACAAAAAGGAGATGGAGGGAAGGTTCAACAAGCTCAGCACAGCCGGTGCCGATGTGGACAAGCTTGAGGATGCGATGCGCAAAATCATGGATCAGTCCCAGAAGCGTGTTCTCGGGGACTTTGAGAAATTCACGACGAGCCTTACTAACAATCACGTGAACTTCGAGACTTCCCTTAAGACACGAAGCGACAAGCTCAAGGAGGAGATTGAGAGTCTTGAGGCGGGAGTGGAGGAACTCAAGCAGAAATCTTACGCGACGGTCGGAACCCAACTCAAGGTCTTTGAGGACAATTTCAGTCTGAACCTGAAAAAACGCGAGGAGGAAATCTCACAGCAGCTCAGCGAATGGAAGCACAAGTTTGACACGCGCATCGAGAATTTCTCCAACACTTACGAGGAGAGCAGACGTGACCTTGAGACAAAATATTCGGATTCACTTCGCGCCCGCATTGAGGAAATCCAGACGAAGACCACCGAGCAGGAGTCCAAATTCCAGACGGCGTTGCAGGCGGGACAGTCCACGATTCAGAATCAGATAAACACCGTGAACCAGAGACTCCATGACTTCATCGAGCAGTACAGGAACGCGCTCAAGGACACAACCGAAAAGGCATCCGCAATCCTGGAGCAGGAAAGCGAGGGCTACAACAAGAAAGTCACCGAGCAGATGATGGACAACGTTCGCTCACTCAACGACCAGTTCTCTCATCTCAAGGATCAGATGGAGGAAAAGCAGCGCTCAGGAAACGCCGTGATTGACGCGACGATCCAGGACTTCAACACATGGAAGCAGAAGATTGCGCAGCAGTTCAAGGAATCAAACCTGCAGTATGAGGACCAGCTCTCACTCTTCCTCCAAAAGCAGAAGCAGGGATTCGCAGACATTGATGAGCGGACGAAGGAGTCAAGGCAGAAAATCCAGCAGGACATAATCACCCTGAACGAGAAGGCCGAGGATGCAATCCGGTCATACGAGAAACGCTCAGAGCAGATTATGGATGACCTTCAGACAAGGCACAACGAGCTTTTGCAGAACACACAGATGCTTTTCACCGACGCGACCACACAGGCCGATGCGAAAATCCGGGGACTCAAACGTGATCTTCAGGAAACTGCGGACGGAGACAGGGTTGCTTACCAGAAGATGATGACACGCCTCAACGAGGACACGAACGCACTGCAGGTGAAGATTGACGAAATCAACAAGGGCATCGCGCGCTTTACGGCACAGACGGGACTCTTCGACAAGGCGGACCAGCTCAAGAAACAGCTTGAGTCTTCCATCGAGGGGCTAAAGGAAAAAATCAACGGATTCGCGGCTTACGAGGCAAAGGTAATCAACCTGAAAAATCAGATTGACCAGGTGCAGAGCATGAGCGGCGAGCTTGACAACAGAATCTCAAATTTCAACTCACAGAAAATGACTTTGGACAGCCTTGAGCAGAGGTTCGCGCAGATTCAGGCACTGAGCTCCTCAATGGACCAGAAGATTGCCGAGCTGAACCGTTCGAGCGACAATCTCGTGAACATGCAGGTGACAATCCGGAACTTTGAGAATTCCATTCAGGGAATCCAGAGCCAGTACGACAGGATTGAGACCAAGGCGGAGACGATTGAGAGGGTCGCGGCAAATGTGGACAGTACGGCGGACAAGATTCAGGACCTTGAGGAACGTCTTTTGAGGTGCAACGACCAGCTTGAGGAGATGCCGACTCAGCTTGAGGAAGT
Organism: Treponema sp. UBA3649; assembly: GCA_002373325.1. Classification (GTDB taxonomy): domain Bacteria; phylum Spirochaetota; class Spirochaetia; order Treponematales; family Treponemataceae; genus Treponema_D. Next base: position 11,450 of record DFKI01000082.1, on the reverse strand, counting down.
GCAGGACGGAATCAACAGGATTATGGAGAGCAACGGAAGCATCAACGATGCGGTGGACAAGCTTTCTTCACTCCAGCAGATTCTTGACGAAACCGAGGACAGGATAGCTGAGCTGAACGAGACCAAGAATGAGATTTCCGGTACCGAGGAGCGTCTTACGAAACTTGCCGCGCAGGCCGACCACCAGATTGACGTGCTCCATGACATTGCGAAAAAGGAAGTGCAGGGAAAGAAGGGCGGAGAAAGCTCGAAGTCAAAGAGAAAGAGCTCATCATCAAGCCTTACACCGCAAATCAGGGACAGGGTACGCGCGCTTAAAAAACGGTACAACTGGGATAATCAGGAGATTGCAGAGAACTGCGGAATTTCTGAGTCCGAGGTTGAGCTGATTCTGGAACTTCCGAGCGAAGAGGATGACTGACGATTGGGAATCCGGTGATGCGAATCACTTGATTTTTTCGAGTAGGCACACGCAGTATGCTTTGATTGCGTCTCCGTGTCCTACCGAATCCATTTTTTCGTTTGTCTTTGCCTTTACGAAAATCCGGTCTTTTTCTGTTCCCAGCGTTTCGGCGATGGAACTAATCACTTTGTCGCGCCAGGGAAGGAATTTCGGTTTTTCGAATTCGAGCACGCAGTCCAGGTTCACGAGTGTCCAGCCCTTGGATTTTACGTCCGACCAGATTTTTTTGAGCAGCACGGCGGAATCAGCGTCTTTCCATTTTGCTTCTTCGGGAGGAAAATAGGATCCGATGTCTCCAAGTCCGCTCGCACCAAGAAGGGAGTCGCTTATGGCATGGAAGAGAACGTCGCCGTCTGAATGTCCGAGCTCACCTTTTTCGGCAGGAATTCTTACGCCGCCAAGGATGAAATCTCTTCCCTCACAAAGCACATGAAGGTCGGTTCCCATTCCCACCCGGATTTTAGTCGGACACATTTTTTCCTCCGTTGATTCAGAATTTTTTTCTTGCTCCGGCATGTCATTTTTATAGGTGATTTTTTTGTTCTCCGGGCTTCCTTCGCTCAGAAACACTTTTTTGCCTTCCGTAAGATCCGGGTATGCGTCCCAGATTTCGCTGTCATCGGTAAATTCGATTTGGTTCGATTCTGCTTTTTCATGGCATGAGAGAAGAGTGCGGAGATTGAATGCCTGTGGAGTCTGTACGGCTCTGAGCGAGCTTCTTCGAAGATGCTTTTTGATGAATAATCCGTTTTCGGATTCGGATATTTCCTTCAGGGTGTCCACAGCGGGGATTGCAGGAACAGCCGCCCCATATCTCAGAGCAGATTCCGCCGTCTCACGGATGATTTTTTCCGAGACAAAGGGACGTGCCGCATCGTGAATCAGGACAATGCTTTTTTCGCTTGAGTAGGGAAGGGCCGCTTTAAGTGCCAGATGAACGGACTCCTGCCTGCTTTTTCCACCCTCTATGAAGTGAAAGTGCCGGTTCTTTTTCAAATCTTCCAAACGCGGGTCCGCAAACGCAGCTTTTTCAGCTTCCCTTTCCTGATTGTGCGGAACAGTTATGAAAATGTGGGTGAGTGATTTTTCTTCTGCCGATTGCTGGTTGGCGAAATTCAAAAATGAGAGCAGGGACTTTGAGAGAACGGTTCCTCCTTCAAGCGGAAGATACTCTTTTTTTTGTCCCGTTCCCATTCTTGTGGAACTACCGGCGGAAAGCAGAATCAGGATGAAATCAGTTGTCGTCGTCCGCTCCGTCGTCATCATCATCCGCGTCGTCATCGTCATCTCCGTCGTCATCATCCTCGTCATCGAATTCATCGTCGGAGTTGTCTGATTTTTTGCCGTCGTCAAACTCATCGTCAAAGTCGTCCGCGTCATCGTCGGAGTTTTCTGATTTTCTGTCGATTTTTATTCCGAGCGGCTCAAGTTTTGCATGGAGCATGGCCTCAACTTCCTGCGGTGAGATTCCAAGTGCCTCCGCAATCTCGTCCTCAAGGAGTTTCTTCGCGTTGTCGTAGAGTTTTCTCTCCATGATGGGAAGTTCCTTTTGCTTTGAGCGGTAGTAGAGGCTTCTTACTATTTTTGTGATGTCCTCAATGCTGCCTTTTTTCAGGAGGTCAAGGTTTTCCTGGTATCGCTGCTTCCAGTCCGTCGTGGAAGGTTCAAAATTCTCGCTGATCATATCCACGGCTTTCTGGGCCTCTTCCTTTGACACGATGGAACGGATTCCCAGCTTTGATGAATTTTTGACAGGCACCATGACGTACATGTCTGAAACTGGAATGTAGATTCTGTAATAATACACCATCTCACCGTTGAACTCTTTTTTGAAAACATCGGTGACGGTTCCAACTCCCTGACTGGGGTACACAACCTTCTGGTTGATTGCAAATTCTGTCTTTGGTTTAGCCATACCGCCATTATAGCATATTTTTTGAAAAAATGGAAGTGGGGGAGGGGAGAGTGTAGAAGGCAAGTGCAAATCTAAATTAAACTTGGGAATTGTAAATCTAAAAGAGGAACCGCTGGTTTACAGGCGCCTATTTCGACTTATGCAAAACAATGTCATTCCCACGCGAATCTCTGGCAAAAGGGATTGCCGGATCAAGTCCGGCAATGACATAGGACCAGTCCGGCAATGACAGGATGCTATAAATCTGCATTTCCTTGGATTAGCACTGATAACGACAGTGCGGGGTTTTAGGGGCGGAGCCCCTAGGCGAAGGGGTAGGACGCAACAGAGTGCGGCCGCAGGGGAAGGCTTTCCCCTCCCATGTTCTAACTTCTGCCTCCTCGCTCCTGAACCCCAACCTTGACATTTCCTTCCATTATAAGTAGAATATCCGCATGATTAGAGCGACAGGGTCACAGATTATTATCAAGATGTTGGAGATGGAAGGCGTGCGCATTGTGGCGGGGATT
>DFKI01000082.1:0-8505 GCA_002373325.1 Treponema sp. UBA3649 | reverse complement strand
GGATTCCCGGAGGTTCCATTTTGCCTTTGTATGACGAGCTTAACAGAAGCGACATCCGGCATGTTCTTGTGAGGCAGGAGCAGGCGGCGGGGTTTATTGCCCAGGGGATGGCTCGTCTTAACGGTAAACCTGCGGTCTGTATGGCGACTTCGGGGCCCGGTGCGATGAATCTTCTTACTGCGATTGCCGATGCCAGGTGCGATTCCGTTCCCATCGTGGCTTTTACGGGTCAGGTGAACTCTTCTCTGATTGGTACCGACGCTTTTCAGGAGGCCGACACTTTCGGTCTTTCTTTTCCGATTACAAAACATTCCGTGATGGTGAAAAACGCGCTTGATCTTCTGACCGTGATTCCTGCGGCTTTTTCCATTGCACAGAGCGGTCGTCCGGGTCCTGTTCTGATTGACGTGCCGCGTGACGTTCAGACTGCCGTGGTTGAGTTTGACGCGTGGCCTTCGGTGGAGTCCCTTGCTGTTTCCTCTCTCCATGATCCTTCCGAGAAATTCCGTGCGGATGCGGATGAGATGGAGTCGGTTTCCGGAAAGATGTGCGACGCTCTTTTGAAGGCGAAAAGACCTGTTCTTTATATTGGGGGTGGGTGCAGGAGAACCGGGGCAAGTGAGGCTGTCCGTGCTTTTTCGGAAAAATACAGGTGCGCGGTGGTCTCTTCCTTGATGGGACTCGGCGTGGTTTCCCGTCTTTCCGGGAACAATTTCGGTATGCTCGGTATGCACGGCTCTTATGCGGCTAACCTTGCGATGCACGACGCTGATTTGGTCTTTGCCCTTGGCGTGCGTTTTGATGACAGGGCCACTGGGCTCATTGCGGAGTTCTGTCCTGAGGCGAAGATTCTTCATATTGATGTGGACGCGGCTGAAATCAACAAGATTCTTCCGGCTGACCTTTCGCTTGTTTGTGACGTGGGTGCGGCTCTTCCTCTTTTGACCGAGAAAATTTCCCGTGCTGATAAGATTCAGTCTTTTGCTGATGAGCGTGAGACTTGGGTGAAAAAACTTGCCGGAGTTTACAATGAGACTGAGAGCGTGATTCTGGGACGCAACGCTTCGGTTCCTGAGGGCTCGATTAATCCGCGCGCGTTTATCCGGGACATTCCTCTGAGGGCGGGGGAGTGCGGAATCAAGTCTTCGGATCTGGTTGTGACTACCGACGTGGGACAGCATCAGATGTGGTCGGCACAGTACTATCCGGTGGAGAATCCGAGACACTTTTTGACGAGTGGCTCTTTGGGCACGATGGGATTCGGTCTTCCTGCCGCGATCGGCGCTGCGTTGGCGGACAGGTCTAAGCGGGTTGTGTGCATCTCGGGCGACGGCTCGATTATGATGAACATTCAGGAGCTTTCTACTTTGGCCGAGGAGAATCTTGACGTGACCATTTTCATCATGCAGAACGGAAGTCTCGGTATGGTCAGGCAACAGCAGCAGTATCTTTTCAACAAAAATTATTCGGCCTCCGAGTTCAGGCTTTCCCCGGATTTTCTTACCATAGCGAAGGGATTCAGGATTGACGCGGTGGACGTTTCCTCCGATCCGGACTGGCACAAGAGAGCTTTTTCCAAGGGTCCCCATCTTGTGGTGGTTCCCATTGACATTGAGGAGAACGTGCTTCCCTTTGTGGCGGCGGGTCATGCGAATGTGGATGCCATAAGGTGAGGTGAAAAAATCAACGTCTCAAAATCTCCATCTTCTCATCAGCGGATCCGTATCGGTGAGAAGGATCCCAAGTCGGTAAAGACATATAGCCCTAATTTCGACTTATAACACTGTCATTCCCGCGCTCCGACGCGGGAATCCCTTTTGCAGGAGAGATTGCCGGATCAAGTCCGGCAATGACATAAGACCAATCTGGCAATGACATAAGACCAATCTGGCAAGGACATAAGACCAATCTGGCAAGGACATAAGACCTATCCGGCAAGGAAAAATTCTCGGGAAATTTACAATAAATGTGAAACTCGACATTCGGGCATATAATAATTTGGACGAACTGATGGAGGTGATGCTGAGATGACGAAACTCAATTTGCCTGACGCAAAATATGCAATCACTTATACATCTGCAATGAAAAAAGATTTAAAGCGGTCGGAAAGCTGTACCACGGCCATGCTCTCACGCACGGGCACACATTCTGATTTGTTCGGAAAATGATGTTGAAGTCGCTGCCATGTTTTTTTTTCAAATTTTTTCCCCACTCTCGCATGAAGTGATAGAGTAGTGTATTATAATGGAAGAAACTTGAGTTATCAGGAGACAGCGGAAAACATGAGCATGGCAGACAATTCAGATTTCATAATCAAGCAGGATCCGTCCCATAAGGGAAAGTTTTTTCTCCACGCATATCTGGGAAAAGAGTCCGTCGTAAAAGTTCCCGATGGGGTTGTGAAAATCAGCTCCTATGCCTTTGCGGATGAGGACAATCCTAACGACACCATTACGAAAATCATTTTGCCCGACAGCGTTGAGGAAATTGAAAAACTTGCCTTCGGATATTGCACGGCCCTTAAGGAAATCCGCTGGCCTGAGAATGAAGAGCTTTGGATCGGGCTCAATATTTTTGAAGGATGCCGGTCCCTGGAAAAAATTTCCATTCCGAAAAACGTGATAAGACTTGACTCGTTCAAAATGCCGAGAAGCCTTAAGACCGTTGAGGTCCATGACGATTTGATTTCAATAGAAGGCGGCATCATCTGCTTTTATTATGAGGGTGACGATGCGATGGAAAGGACTTTTCATTCCCAGACCGTCCGAATCCTCCTGCAGAATCCGACCTATAAAGTGATTGACGGATTCATGGTGAACACAAAGCACAAAGTGGCGTTGTTTTATGTGGCGAGAAATCAGAAAAAAGTACGTGTGCCGGATGGAGTGAAAGTCATAGGAACTTCCTGCTTTGATGAGTCAGGATATCTGTGTCCATGCCCGGAAGAATTGGAAATGATGATGTGTGGCACGCACTGTAAAAATGTCGAGGAAGTGGTTCTGCCAAAATCCGTGAGAAAAATAGAATTCTTGGCTTTTCTGCACTGCGAGTATTTGTGCTCAATGATTTATGAGGGAAAGACCGCGGATCTGACGGTTGAGGAAGAGGCGTTCATGTACTGCCCGAAAATTGAGAGACTTGAGACAAAAATAAAATGTAGCGACAGCGAGAGACTTAAAAAGGCAAAGTGCAGAAAATTCTCGGAGGAGCTTTCCCGTATTTTGCTCATCGACCAGAAAATCAGGAGCGGTGCTTATCCCAATGTTGATAAGCTTGCGGCGGAGCATAATGTGAGCGTGGCTACGATTCATCGTGACCTGGACAAGATTCTTGAGTTTTCCGGAACGGACTGCATAAAAAGAAAAGACCTAATCAAGTATGATCATTACCAAAAGGGCTATTACTATGCGAAGGATTTCACGCTCGATATAGAGGCGACTTTGATGAGCAGCTTTCTTCCCTGATATGGTAATGTTTCTTCAACAGCAGTCGTGATGTTCATGTCTGGACTTTGTGTTCATGTCATTGCCGGACTTGACGCTTGTGTCATTGCCGGACTTGATGCTCGTGTCATTGCCGGACTTGACTCTTGTGTCATTGCCGGACTTGATCCGGCAATCTCTTTCGACAGGGATTATCGGGTCGAGCCCGATAATGACAACATGGAGCCTGATGATGACAACATGGAGCCTGATGATGACAACATGGAGCCCGATAATGACAGCACGGAGCCTGATGATGACAGCACGGAATTCGATAATTACAATGAAATAGTTGGTAATGTCACAGGCTTATTTCCTTGTACTCACCGGGCTTAAGGGATTCGTCCAGAGTGAAGGGGCCCATGGAAAGTCGCTTTAAATAAATCACTTCGTTTCCCAGGGCAAGGAACATTCTCTTTACCTCATGATACTTTCCTTCGTGCAGGGTAAGGCGGCAGGTGCAGCTTGTGCCGTCGTCCTTTTTTTCAAGCCACTCAATTTCCGCGGGAAGACAGTCATCCTCAGGCTCTTTTCCGTCCGCAGGGATGTGTATTCCGCCTCCGAGTTTTTTCGCGTAGATTTTCTGATCCGCCTCATCGACAAAATCTCTCAGCCGGACAAGGTAAACTTTCGGAACCTTTTTTTTCGGGGATGTGAGCGTGTGGTTGAGCTGGCCGTCGGTTGTGAAAATCAAAAGTCCCTCGGTGTCCGCGTCAAGCCTTCCGATCAGCGAAAGTTCTCCCCCAAGGTAGCGGTGCATGTCGTTGTCCGAAATCAGATTGAAGACGCTCGGTTGGACCCCGTCCTTTTTCGAGCACACGTATCCCGCGGGTTTGTTCATCATAAAATACGCGTGTGTCTGAATCTGGATGGGCTCTCCGTCCACCGCGATTTTGTCACTCTCAAGGCTCACGTGCATGTCACCGCTTCTCGTCATTTCCCCGTTTACAGAGACCCTTTTTTGCGCGAGCAGGGAGTGCACGTCCTTTCTGCTTCCGAATCCGTGGGTTGAAAGAATCTTGTCAAGGCGCTCCGTTTTTTTGCCCTCAGCCATTTTTCTTTTCCTCCGTCAGCTCCCTGATTTTTCCGCAGAGGATTTTGCAGGCGCGCGAGTGTGTTCCTTTTCCCGGGTGCATCCTTGAGCCTTTTTCCTCGTCGCTTTCGTTCTGCATGGAATCAAGGAGGATAAAATCAACTTTGGAATCGCCACTCTCTTTTTTGTATTCCTCCACGGATTGCTTGATTTCTTCCCCGAGCTCTGGCCCGCACATTCCGTATGCCCAGATGATTTTCGCATCAGGATTTTTTTCGCGGATTTGCGTGATGAAATCCTTCACTCCATTTTGGAAAAAACTCAGGTCCCTTTGAACAGGCTTTCCGTCCTCCCCGACGCTAAGTTTCCAGAACACCCCGCTTTTCTCATCCTTGAACGGAGGGTTGTTGAATGCTCCCCAGTCGTTGGTTCCGAGATTCACGATTACAAAATCAGGCTTCCATTTCTCAAAATCATTTTCGTCCTGCGCTCCCATTTTGCGGTTTCTTTCTCCGGGTGCGAGAGAGCAGATTTTTCCGTAGTGCCGGGGCATGGTGCTGTTCCTGTTGTTGTCCCATCCTGAGACTACTCCCCATCCGCTTTGTGAGAGAAGACGGAAATCAGCGTCAAGATTTTTCGCCGTGCTCAACGCGTAGTTTTCTGAAAGGCCCATCCATCCGCTTATCCAGTCCATTTCGTCCGTGGCTCCGTAAAGTCCCTCGCCTGTCGTTATGCTGTCACCCACGAACTCAATCCGAAGGCTCCTTTCCTTTTGCGGTAAAAAAATCTCGTCGCTTTTTCCCTCTACGTTTTTTGGAACCCCTAGCGCATGGACTAAAAGCATGTGTCTTTCATCCCCGCTCATTGCCTGCGTCTCTTTCAAAAGCGTGAATCGGTTTTGTTTCGGCGAGAGTCCCCGGAAGAGACAGTACCAGCGTCGGCCTTTTTCCACGATGAAGCGGCTCACCTGTTTTCCGTTTATCCACACGCTGACCCACGGCTCGTAAGTTTCGTAATCTCCCTCAAGCTCAGCCCAAAGCTCACCCGTCGTGCTTTCCACCGAGATTCCCGATGCCGTCCAAAAAAGTGCGAGCGAGTCCCCTGATTTTCCCGTGCGTCCGTATATATGAAGATTTTTTATCGAGCTGATTTTGAATGTGCGCAGTTCCGATTCCGTCATTTTTTTTCTCCTTGGCTTTATGGATGATTCTATCACGTGCGGAACAAAAAGTAAAGGCGACCTCTAAAGTTAAGAAAATGAGTTAAAGCTCTGATGCAAAATCCGGGACCGTCTTGCCGGATGATTCACTCCCTTGACAAATCATTGTTTTTTCCTGTAATGTAGGTCAGGAGGTTGTTATGAAAACAATCAAAAAAATTCTTTGCGCGGCATTTTCACTCGGACTGATTCTCTCACTTTTCTCATGTGCGACTACAAAATCCGCTGGTGCCGGAAGCAACTCAAGCAGCAAGAACACGAGCGCCAAATCATCTTCAGCAAAAGCTGCGTCTCTCACTTCTCCCGTAACTTACAAGGGAACTGTTGATGGCTCGCTGATGACTGTCACTTTCAACACTGACGGAACTTTTGACATGCACACAAATGTGTCAACCGAAGAGGCGGGATTCTCTCTTCTTATGGATTTGGATGTGGGAAAGGGAACGTTCACGGGTGATCCTTCAACTGACGGCGAAATCACCATGACGGTTCTCAAAGTTGCCGATGTTGATTCAGACGAGGCCGGAGATATTGCTGTAGCAAAAATGTCACAGGTGCTCTCATCCGGAGGCAACACGATTGAGATTACGAACGATGATATTCCACTTGTGGACTATAAGGGAAGCGCAAAAGAGCAGACCAAGACCTTCGTTATTTCCGACGGCAAGCTTGATATGGACGGAGCTATTCTCTCAAGATAATTCGAGAGTTTATCCGCTCTTTAGTCTGTAAAAAAAATCAGGAGATGGAAAAATTCTTTTCATTCCGTCCCCTGATTCTTGATTTCTCATTCCTGATTTGTCATTTCTCATTCGCCTTTTCAATCAGCTCGGGGAAATACCATTTTAATCCGCGTCTGTCAAAGTAGCCGAAATGCTCGTCGTAGGGACCGTTCTCGTTCACCTGCCATTGCCCGTTGTCCCAAAGGATTGCCGGGATTCCAAGATTCCTTGATTCCGTGAAAAAATATGAGAACCATTTTTCCCTTTCATCAGGATTGTTTTTGTTTGTCGCGCCACATTCACCAATCACCACGGGACATCCTGCGTAGGCGAATTTGTATGTGAGCCTTGAGAATGTGTTCGAGAGCTGACTTTTGTGCACTCCGGTAAAGACCTTTGTTCCCGGATCCTGCATGGCGAATTCATAGGGGCTGTACATGTGGACTGAAAGAAGAATCCTGTTTTCCGCGCTGTCTTTCGGAATTTCAAATCTTTCGCTCAGGGCTGAGTCGGGGGATGCCGCATAGGAGGGGACCATAACGAGACGTTCTGCGTTGTTTCCTCCGCTCTTTCTGATTACGTTCAGAATCTCCTGGTTGTATTCCATAATCATGTCAAGGGATGCCGTGCACCTCGGGTCTGACTCATCAAGCCACCATTCTTTGTCCGTGTTTCGGAGTCGAGGTTCGTTCATCGTCTCGAAAATCAAATGCTCGTCGTAAGCGTCGTTAAAATTCAGGCAGATTTGAGTCCACACGCTCACAAGAAATTTCAAGGATTCGTCCCTGCTTTCCTCCGCCGGATAATATCCCTCGCCATAATGAACGTCGGATTTTTCGGCGTTGTCGTGGTGGGTGTTCAGAATCACGTAAAGTCCCTCGCCAATCGCCCAGTCCACAATCTCTTTCACTCTCGCCATCCATTTGGGATCCACTGTGTAATTTTTGTCCGTGAGATGATTGTGCCAAGAGACAGGAAGCCTTACCGTACTGATTCCGTTCGACGCAAGAAATTTGAACATGTCCTGAGTCGTCTTGGGTTGTCCCCATGAAGTTTCCGTGGCAAGTCCGAAGCCTCCTCCCGTCGCGTCCAGTGTGTTTCCCAGATTCCATCCGGCACAGAGAGCCATTTCCCCGGTGATTTCCTCAGCTGTTTTTTTGGAGAATTTTATTTTGTTTTCCGTCGGATTTACGGCCTCCCATGACTGCTCGTTTTTCGGATTCGGATTTGATTTTGAATCTTTTTTTCCTCCTGCCCATCCGTTGCATGAGCAGAACAAAAGTGCCGCGACAAAGAGCGTCGTTCTGAGAGTTTTGATTTTTAAATCTGGTGATTTTTTCGCGATTTTCCTAAGCATAGAGAATCCCCCGAGTATGATTTGATTGAGTTTATCGTAACATTCTTTTGGGGAAAAGTAAAGATAGCAAGCCTTGCGGCTTGCTGACGAGTTTCCACTTGCTCGCGAAGGCTCGCATTTTTTGCGTTGCAAAAAAGCGTGGAAACTCGCATGTTAGTCTAGAATGAACCGGCTACTGCTAGACGAAAGCCTTGCGGCTTGCTGACGAGTTTCCACTTGCTCGCGAAGGCTCGCATTTTTTGCGTTGCAAAAAAACGTGGAAACTCGCACGACCATTGTCATTATCGGGCTTGACCCGATAATCCATAGTATTGCATTATAAACAGCTAGATATTGCCAGATCCAGTCGCAAGCTGACGCTTGCTCTTCGAGTTTCCACTTGCTCGCGAAGGCTCGCATTTTTTTGCTTTCGCAAAAAAAACGTGGAAACTCGCACGTTAGTCTAGAATGAACCTGCAACAGCTACTGCACAGGCTACAAGTACAAGTCGCAACCTTCGGTTGCTTTGCGAGTTTTACTTTGCTCGCGAAGGCTCGCATTTTTGCTGGCGCAAAAAACAGTAAAACTCGCACGGCTGCCCAGTCACAAGTTTATTTTATGACGGGGCTTTATTACCTAGAATGAACCTGCTACAGCTACTGCACAGGCTACGGTGCAGCCTACCATTGGGTTGTTGCCCATGCCCATGAAGC
>DFKI01000069.1 GCA_002373325.1 Treponema sp. UBA3649 | reverse complement strand
TGAAATTCATCAACGACAATGGAATAAAAGGTACGGAAATTTTTGTTGAGCTTTGTGCCATGCCGGATAAAATTCCCTTCTACAAAAAATTCGGCTTTGACTCCAACGAGGCACAGAGGCTAAGACAATTCCTGAAGGTAAAATGACAAATCATGCGGAAGGGATGGAAAAATGCAGATAAAGAAAACGAATCAGAACGACATTGAGACCTTGATGCAGATCCGCCTTGAAATGCTTAGGGTGGTGAACAAGTTGAATGAGGAAGACAACTTTGACAGGACGCTGATTGAGTGCAGCCGGGAATATTTTTTAAAGGGTGACCAGACAACTGTCTTTGCAATGGACGGAGATAAAATCGCAGGTTGTGCAAGCCTGAGCTACATCAATGTCATGCCGACTTTTGACCATCCAACAGGAAAGCGGGCGCATCTTATGAACGTCTACACAAGGGCCGAATTCCGTAGGCGTGGAGCTGGAAAAATGATGGTTGAATTTTTGATTGAAGAAGCAAAATCCCGCGGCGTTACGGAAATCAGACTTGACGCGACACAGATGGGACATCCGCTTTACAAGAGCCTTGGATTCAGCGACAACGGCGAAGGAATGAATCTAAAACTTTAAGGAGGACGGAAAAAATGGAAGCAAACGAAATCACTTACAGGACACTTACACCGGCAGATTATGACGAGCTTTGGTCTTTATGGAATCAGGTTGAGCAGACAAAGAGAGCCTTAAATCCTGTGGACGACACTCGCGAAGGAATCACACGCTACATGAAGCGAAACCCCACCACATGCTTTGCGGCAACAAGCGGCGGAAAAATCATCGGAGCAATTCTCACCGGTCACGACGGAAGAAGGGCAATCATACATCACCTTTGCGTGCATCCAGATTTTCAGCGCATGGGAATTGCAAGGACTCTTGTTTCAAAGGCGGAGGATGCCCTAAAAAACGAAGGAATCACAAAAGCCTTCGGGCTTGTGTTCAAGGACAACGATAAGGCAAATTCATTCTGGGAAAAGATGGGCTATTCGCTAAGGACGAACCTTAACTACCGCAACAAAAGTCTGGACGTAAATGTTCCAACGGGGGAATAAAGAGTATGTCTAAAAAGTTCAAGAAACATCATCATCAGGCTGCGCTGTCATTGTCGGACTGCAATGTCATTATCAGGATGCAATGTCATTATCAGGATGCAATGTCATTATCGGGCTTGACCCGATAATCTATATTGTTGCATTATTGGTACTAAAAGATTGCCGGGTCGAGCCCGGCAATGACAAAAGAGTAAATCAGGAGGATTCAATGGAAGAAATAATCCGGCAGATTGCAAGTCAGCAGGAAATCAACTTCATCAATGTAAGGGATCAAATTCTGAAAGCGGATTTGGAAACTGTGTTTGACGGAGAAAACAATTCGCGCTACATTTTCCACTACCTTCATTCCATGGACAGATTTTTTATAAACCCAACGGAATATGTTTACGAGGGCGAGAAACTTTTCGGCATTCCGGAGAATCTGAGTGTGATAGATCCGAGCCGGGAAGGATACGTGGACGACAAAAGCATAGTGATTTCACGCGGGCAGCTCTTAAATTATTTTGAGCATGTTAAAGGCAAGATTGAGTCCTATTTTGAAAAACTCACAGCCGAAGAGCTTCTTGAAAAACCAAAGGACTCTGACTACACAAGGCTTGAGCTGATTCTTGGGCAGTTCCGTCATTTGATGTGGCACGTGGGCCTTTCAAGCGGAATCACATTTTGCTCAAAGAAAGAATGGAACCAATTTACAGGATTGAAGAAAATCAACAAGAGATTTTTCGGTGAGGAAAAATAAAGGAAGAAATTCATTTCTGTTCAGGGGAGAATGATTTAGATGAAAAGCGGAATCATTGATTATGAACTTGTCGGCGAGGGAATGCCGGTGCTTGTCATCCACTTTGCCCATGCGTCATCCACGGTGTGAAAAAAAGGTCGGGTGAAGCCTGTTACAATTATAGAAAAAGGCTACAAGGATCCGTTTGACCTGATGAAAGTTTATGTAAACTCAAGCTATTTTGCTCTGAACAATGCGGGCCACAATCTTCAGATAGAGCAGCCTGAAATCTTTGAGGGCATCGTGAGAGTTTGGCTTGGAGGATTTTAATAGCCCTAATTTCGACTTATACGAAACAATGTCATTCCCGCGCTCCGACTGATGTCATTCTCGCGCTCCGACGCGGGAATCCCTTTTGCAGGAGAGATTGCCGGATTCGGAAATAAAAAAAAATTCATAAATTTCATTTTTTAACTTGCTTTCACAGACGATTTCATTCATAATATATCCTAACTTCAACAAAGAGGAGAAATCTATGAGCAGATACTCAGGAACTCAGACTGAAAAAAATCTATTGGCAGCTTTCGCCGGCGAGTCACAGGCCAGAAACAAATACACATACTTTTCTGCGGTTGCGGAAAAAGATGGACTTACGAAGATTGCGGAGATTTTCAAAAAGACAGCGAACAACGAAGAGAACCACGCAAAGATGTGGCTGAAGGAACTTGACGGAATCAACTCAACACAGGAAAACCTCAAGGCTGCCGCTGACGGTGAAAATTATGAGTGGACCGACATGTACGTTGATTTTGCGAAGACTGCTGAAAAAGAGGGATTCGCTGATTTGGCGGCAAAATTCCGTGCGGTCGCTGAGATTGAAAAACGACACGAGGAAAGATACCGCTCACTTTTGAAGGATGAGGATTCAAAGGCTGAGCTTCAGAAGAGCACTGTAAAAATCTGGGAGTGCCTTAAATGCGGTCATATCGTGATGGGACCTTCAGCACCAGAGTACTGTCCGACATGCGGCGAGTACAATCAGTATTTTGAAGTACGCGAGGACAACTACGATCTCATTCTCACTTGGGGTCGCTGATTTTTAATCAATCTTCAGGCGGGGAATTGATTTGCGTTTGTGCCGTGCTAATGTTCATGCTTGTGCCAACGCTTTCTTCCCTGCTTTTTATCCTAAATCAAAAAACTCATCCCCTTAAAAACGCTTTTACACTTTCCAGATTTTTTTCCGCAATCCTCCGTCCCTCTTCATAAACACGCTGAAGCTCATCCGGATTTTTTTCTGTTCGGCTGATTCCAAGAGATTTTTCCGGGCAGATTACAAAAACTTCTCCCTTGTCCGCCTTTTCAAAAATTTCCCTTGTCTCCTGATTGTAAACTTCCGCCCTGTGTCTCATCGCCTCAACTATCTTCGGATATTTTCTAAGTGCGATTTTCATAAGCCACATTAGACTTGCACTCTTTTTCGTAAAGTTCCGGGGCTGAGTTAAAATCACCACGTTGCGCTTATAATCAATGCTCTCAAAATATTTCAGCGGAATTGAATCTGTCATGCCGCCGTCCAAAAGTTTGTATCCGTCGACTTCAACCACTGTACTTGCTATGGGCATGGAGGCACTTGCACGCATCCACACAAGATCATGCTCGTCGCAGGTCTCAAGTTTTTTATAGACCGCTTTTCCCGTAACGCAATCCGAGGCGACGCAATAAAATTCCATGGGATTTTTCCGGTAGGTCTCAAGGTCAAAAACATCCAGCTGATTCGGAATCTGATTGTAGCAAAAATCCGCGCCGTAAAGATCCCCGGTGAAAATCAGTGAGAGGAGAGAACAGTACCTCCAGTCGTGGGAAAATCTTTTGTTGTACCTGATGGCACGCCCAATCTGCTCCGACTTGAAATTGCATCCGAATGTGGCACCCGCTGAAACACCGATGGCTCCGTCGAATGTGATTTTGTTTTCCAAAAAAACATCCAGTACTCCCGACGTAAACATTCCGCGCATCGCACCGCCTTCAAGCACCAGTCCGCGTTTTAAAATCTTATTGTCCATTGAATCAATATATCAGAAGAAAGATTTTTTGTCATGGTTCTTCCCTGATTATTTGCATTTTTCATTAAAAACCCCCTAGAATATTTTTTGCATTTGTGATATGCTTTTCAGTCAATATGGAAGCAAGAATTAATCACGGTAAATGCAAATTCTCTGTTTATTATATAGAAGAAATTGTTTGTGTTGATTTTTTCAATTCCATTTTCGGAAGCTGAATTCTTTTTGAATTCAGTTTTTTTTTGCCTTGGAAAGATTCCGGGATTGCGTGAAACGGGTTTTTAGTAGGAGTAAAGATATGAAAAGAACAGACATCAACAAGGTTCTTATAATCGGATCAGGTCCGATTGTAATCGGTCAGGCGTGTGAGTTTGACTATTCGGGAACGCAGGCATGTAAGGCATTGCGCGAGCAGGGATACAAGATTGTGCTGGTGAACTCAAATCCGGCAACCATTATGACCGACCCGGTGATGGCCGACGCGACATATATTGAGCCGCTGAACGTGGAGAGACTTTCCCAGATTATTGAGAAGGAGAGACCCGATGCGTTGCTTCCTAACCTTGGAGGACAGACGGGACTTAACCTTGCGTGTGAGCTCAACAAGGCGGGAGTCCTTGACAAATACGGCGTGAAGGTAATCGGCGTGAACCTTGATGCCATTGAGCGCGGTGAGGACCGGGAGATTTTCAAGGAGACCATGCAGAAGCTCGGAATCGCCACTCCGAAAAGCGACATCTGCCACACGGTCGAGGGTGCCGAAAAGATTGCCGCCGACATCGGATTCCCGGTTGTCGTCCGTCCCGCTTACACCATGGGAGGTCAGGGAGGAGGATTCTGCTACAATGTGGAGGAGCTCCGCAACATCGTCTCAAACGGTCTTGATTTGTCCATGACCCACCAGTGCCTGATCGAGCAGAGCATTTTGGGATGGGAGGAGCTTGAGGTTGAGGTCGTGCGTGACTCAAAAAATCAGATGGTCGCAATCTGCTTCATTGAGAACATTGATGCGGTCGGAGTCCACACGGGAGACTCATTCTGCTCGGCTCCATTTATGACGATAGACAAGGCCCTTGAGGAAAAACTCAAGGAGATGGCGTTCAAGATTGTCGAGTCCATCGGGGTCATCGGAGGAACCAACGTTCAGTTCGCTCACAATCCGAATACGGGAGAAGTCGTAATCATCGAAATCAACCCGAGGACAAGCCGCTCATCGGCACTCGCATCAAAGGCAACGGGATTCCCCATCGCGCTCATTTCCGCAAAGCTCGCAGCCGGTCTCACTCTGGACGAGATTCCCTACTGGAGGGACGGAACCCTTGAAAAATACACTCCCGGTGGAGCACCCGACGGAGACTATGTTGTTTTGAAATTCGCACGCTGGGCATTCGAAAAATTCCGCGGCACAGAGGATTCCCTTGGAACGAGCATGAAGGCTGTCGGTGAAGTGATGGCTATCGGAAAGACATTCAAGGAGACATTCCAGAAAGCAATCCGTGGTCTGGAGAACGGAAGAAGCGGACTTGGATTTGCGAAGGACTTCAACAAGAAATCCGCCGACGAGCTTTGTGAGATGCTCAAGACAGCGTCAAGCGAAAGATACTTCCAGCTGTACGAGGCAATCAGGAAGGGAGTTCCAATCAAAAAGCTGCATGAAATCACCTACGTGAAGGAATACTTTTTGGAGCAGATGAAGGAGCTCGTTGATTTGGAGGAAGAGTTGCTCAAGACTCCGGGAAGACTCCCAGCTGACGAGCTTTTGATCAAGGCGAAGAAAGACGGATTTAGCGACAAGTACCTTTCAAAGATTCTCAAGATCAGCGAGAAGTCAGTGCGCGACAGAAGGAAGGAGCTCGGTGTGCGTGAGGCATGGCTTGCGGTTCCGGTAAGCGGCGTTGAGAATGCGAACTACTATTATTCGACATACAACAGCGAGGACAAATCCATTGCGAGCGACAACAAAAAGAAGATTATGATTTTGGGCGGCGGTCCGAACAGAATCGGTCAGGGAATTGAGTTCGACTACTGCTGCTGTCACGCGGCGATGCAGCTCAAGGAAATGGGATACGAGACAATCATCGTGAACTGCAACCCGGAGACTGTCTCCACCGACTATGACACATCCGACAAACTTTACTTTGAACCGGTTACAACCGAGGACGTGCTCCAGATTTACGAGAAGGAAAAACCGTTCGGAGTCATCGTTCAGTTCGGAGGACAGACACCGCTCAACATCGCGCGCGAGCTTCAGGAAAACGGCGTGAACATTTTGGGCACTTCAATCGATTCAATCGACATAGCTGAGGACCGCGACTTGTTCCGAAAAATGATGGACAACCTGAACATACCGATGCCGGAAAGCGGAATGGCGGTGGACTTCGACGAGGCAAAGGCAATCGCAGAGAAAATCGGATTCCCGATCATGATTCGTCCGAGCTTCGTTCTTGGCGGACGCGGAA
>DFKI01000133.1 GCA_002373325.1 Treponema sp. UBA3649 | reverse complement strand
TCATTCCGCTTCCACACCAGTATATCATACCGAAGTTCGCTGTATCTTCCAATGTCGAAGCTCCCTTTCCGTTTTGGAAGGTAACGCCAGAAAAATTGTACTGTTCTGACCCAGCAAGAATAATTCCATATTTACCAGCACCATCTATCGTGATATTCTTGTTAATCAATATACCGCTTTTTAGCCAAACATCACGGGTAAGCGTTATAGTACCAGACGCGGCATTCAATTGATTAATGAAAGTTGTTTCATAATCAGCATCATAATAATCATTCAACTTTCCAGATGGGAAGGTCGAACCGTCTCCCCCGCCTCCACCACCAGAGCCGGACACATTGATGTCATACCACGGTGAGGAGAATTTTCCGAAAAACTCCTGATCACCATAAGCATTCAGCTTGCACACAAAGAAGACATCCAGCCTTGCCCTGTTGAACTGACTCATATCCACCCCAGTCCAATCCATATTGTAGCCTTCATCGGAAAGGAAAGCGTTTATCGCTGCCTCATTTTGGAAAGTTCCATTCCAGTAAGTGACAGGATTCAAATCAGGGGCACGCACCTCCTGTCCGCCGTCCTTAAGCTTTGCCCTGAGCTCGAAGCGGAGGATAACGGAACTGTATTCGTTAATACGGCTCTTGTTGCAGTAGTCCGTGGGGTCAGAGCTTAAATAGACGTGACCATTGCTCATGTTTACCATAACGGAAGGAGGCACGGCATTTGTGTTCAGGACACCGATATCCCCTCCGCCAGCAATGCCGCTTACGCTCTCCGTAAACCACGAGCCGGTTTCCGTAGACGAATCATAACAGTCGTATTTCAGCTCAATGTCATAGCGACAGCCTCTTACGCAGAGAGGGAAAACAAATGTAGGGGTGCCGGCACTAGCCCCAATTTCTTTGTCAGCAAGACCAATGGTCATAACCTTGTTTCCCGCCCATACCTGAAGGTGGTTACAATTCGCGGGGAACTGCTTTATCTGGATATTCAGACCGTTAGATGTGGTAAGAACCTTCGCGTGATCATTTTCCCACTCAAACGCTTTTTTCAGGACAACGGAAACATACGAAACTTTCTCGGCAAAAACCTCGGTTTCCGCGCTTCCCTTGTAGCAAAGACCTCCGAACATGTCGTATGCCTCAAGCGTCACCGTATAGGAGCCGGGATTCACCTCAAGCTCTATCTGATCTCCACTCTTGCCGTATTCCTCAACAGTGTGGGAGCCGTTCAATTTTTCAAACGTAATCCTGAATGTGTAGGAAATGGCATCCCCAGCGTCTGCGTTTCTGGAAGAATTTCCCGAACTGGAGCCGTATGGAAGGGACAGGGCTATTAAGGAATTTTTCTCATCCTGATTCAGAAGATTACCGCAGGAAGAAAGGAGAATCACAATCGCGGTCAAAAAAAGAGCTGCCATTTTCTTCATATAATCCACCTCTGCAAAAAAAAAATTTCGCCGCACAGATTTTTCTGGCAACGGGGTTCACTTTATGAATAGCAGCTGAAAATATCATGCAAATCTTTTTTTATTGTAAGGCATAATACTAGGATTTGTCAAGAAAAATTTAAGGGAACATTCAAAAAAGACAGTGCGAATCCTGCCGCTATAAAAGCAATGCTCGTGAGTGCGGTAATCGGAGATGCGCCGATTTCTTTCCAGGGACAGACCGTGATTGCGGAGGCTGCGATAAGACCCAGGATTACGGAGTAGGTGGGGCCCGGAATTTTTTTCAAAAGCAGTCCGATTGTTTTGGCTCCTGCAAGAAGACCTGCGAGAACACCGAGTCCTGCCGGGAAGAGAATCAAAAAGGAAGCGAGCATTGTGGATGCGTGGAAAAGTTCCGGGATGGCTGCGATGATAACAGGGTAGACTCCAACAATCAGCATGAGAAGCGATCCTGAGATTCCGGGGATGACCATTGCGACCGCACCAAGAAATCCACCCGCGAAAAGATGGAGCGCGAGGAGGGGCGTTATCTTTGGAAGCTCCTGAACAGAGACGCTTTTGTCCGCCGAAAGACCAAGGCGTGCGAAAATCAGAATCAGGAAAAATCCTATGGCGAAGGAAAAAATCAGCGCAAGGATTTTTGTGAACGAGAGCTTTGTCCCGCCCTTAGGAAAAATGAGTCTTGTCAAAAGTGGGATGCTTCCTACAATCAGGCCCGCGAAAAAAGAATTCGTCTGAACTGGAAAGCGCGCGTAAAGCCATGTGATGAGCTTGCTGAATGCGACAAGTCCGACCCCCATTCCCAGTAAAATTGGGATTAGGAAGGACCGGTTTTTCCATAGTTTTTTCACGTTGTAAGTAATCGCGTTTATGAACCTGTCGTAGATGTTGAAGACCACCGCGAGTGTTCCGCCCGAGACTCCTGGAATTACGTTCGCAACTCCGAGAGCAATGCCGATTAAAAAAAGTTTTAACGCCTCAATCATTTTTCCGCTCCGTTTGATTCTGTTGTCATGTTGATTGCCTCCAATTTTTTTTCAGCCTCATCCGTAAGCTCTCTGATGGATTTTGAATACGAGAGCGATGTGGAAATCATCTTCATTGCAAGTGGAACCGCAGTTTCGTTTTCCATGCCGTCCTCAAAACTAAGGCAGTAAGAAAATTTCTTTAGGGTCCAAATCATGAGCCTCGTCTTTCCGTCTTTTCCGAGCATGGTGAAATCCTTCGCCGAGCTGAACTTGTTCAAATCCATCCGGTTCTCATACTCGTCCTGATTTTCCATCATGAGTCGGTTGCGGCTCCTGCATTTTTTTACCGTGAATTTTTTATCCCCGCTTGTGATGTCCGCTTGAATGAGTTTTCCGCGCACAGATTTTATGCCGTCAATCTTCCAGTCGTCCCATTCGTAAATTCCGAATTCGAATCCGGCTGATTTTTCCGCCTCCGAAATGCTTCCGTGCTCAATCATCCTGTATGATTTGTTTCCTCCACGGGAACATGAGAGCGCCGTTACGGAGACTGTGATTAAAATCAACGCGTTTATAATGGAAGAAAATGTTCGTTTCTTTTTCATCTCGTTTATTCCTCTTTTTTCAAAACTCCGCCCCATGGGATTCCGAAACTTTTGCAGAGTGTCTCGTATTCCTTTTCATCGCTCTTTCCGCCAAGACCCGTGCAGAAAAATGCGCAGTCAGGAGGAAGGTTTTTGATTTCACATCGCTCGTCGGTGTTTCCGGATTCCACGTCGATGGCATGGTTTGAAACTCCGTCCCTGCTGTCCACGACCGTCACGTTTTTTCCGGCGGCCTCTTTGATTTCATCGGCTATGTGCGTGAAGTGAGTGCAGCCTAAAACTATTGTGTCGCAGTCATGGGATGCAAAAAAATCCACGGCGGGTTTTACGGCTTCCATTTTCTCTTCTTTGCTTGCGGTAAAAAGTTTATGCTCGATGAAAGAAATCAGTTCGGGGTCTCCTCTGCTGAAAATGTGGCAGTCAGATGCGAAGTCTGAAATCAGCTTTGCGTTGTATCCGTTTTTGACCGTGGCGTTTGTTGCGAGCACACCGATGTTCTTGTTTTTTGTGACGCGGGATGCAAGCCGGATTGCAGGAACCGTCCCGATTATTGAGAGAGCTGGAAATTCTTTCCGGAGAGTCTCAAGCGCAGTTACAGAAATCGTGTTGCAGGCTATCACAAGCGCGCGGGGATTCCATTTTTTTTGAATCAGCCTGATTGCCTCCGATGCGCAACGTGCCACTTCCTCCGGGGATTTTTCTCCGTATGGAAAATGAGCTGTGTCTCCAAGGTAAACGCAGCGGGCGTCATTTTTTTTGGACTTGAGAGAGAGCATGTAGGGAATGCCTCCTGTCCCGCTGTCAAGGAATGCGAAGTCAATGAAATCTTTCATCGGGATGCCTCACGAAAAAAGAGCGTCAAAAGCAGATTTTGCATTTTTGATTTTCTCGTCCGCTTTGGCTCCTGCGCCGCTCCATACCCTCTTCACTTTGAAACTGTCGCAGAAGTTCGCTCTCTCCTTGTCGCTTACCGGGTCCTGAACTGTCTCGTGGCAGTCGTAGTGGCTTCCCGGCTCGTAAAAAGAGCAGTTTTTGCATGAGTGAAGGTCCTTGTGGCAGAAGGGACATTCCGAGCTTCGTACTATGATTTCCGTTTCAATATTTTTTCCGCATTTCCAGCACATATTTCCATTGTACCTATTTGACTAAATGTTTTCAATAGCGTAAAGTATAAATATGTTTTTGTTTCAAAAATGCCAGTATCCGGGATGCAAGGCCTCGGCGGTCTCACAGTTCGATGCCACGGGTGATTTGATGGAATCCTGCGGGTTTTGTCTCAAGCACAGTCCAAATCCTGACGAGACGGTGGAGGCCCTGAAAAATTATATTCTCTCGCACGAAAAGATTGTGGGGCTCAATATGGAGGGAATCAACCTTGAGGACATGGACCTGTCCGGGAAAAAATTCTACGGGTGCAATTTCCAGCACTGCACTTTCAACGCGATTCATTCAAGTGAGCTGAGGTGCCGCATGTGCATGTTCGATTTCTCCACAATCACCGAGTGCACTTTCCTTAAAAGCAACATTCAGTTCTCGTCTTTTTCCGGCGTGAAGCTCGTCCACACGATTTTTACGGGCAGCGATTTGATTCACAACAATTTCAACGGAATCACCGCGTACCAGTCTAGCTTTGATGACAGTGACCTTTACAACAGCCGTTTCATCAAGGCCATTTTAATCAACACGTCGATGAGCAACTGCAATCTGAAGAAGACGGCTTTTTATGAGTCAGCAATGGAAGGCGTTTCGCTAAAACTTTCAAACACAAGGGAAGCACTCATGGACCGCTCAAAGGGAGGCATGATGGGTGAGCTCGGCAGCGCAAGGACTTTGGGGAGGGGACAGTGAAAATTTATTTCCATCTGAGCCTTGAGGAATTCACGAATTCATATCTTGTTGTGAACGACGATCCTTCCGTCATGGAGGCGATTGTGATTGATCCCGGAAAAGTTTCGAATCAGCTTGTGGAGCAGATTGAGGACGGGGGATACAAACTTACGGCTGTTCTCATAACGAGGAACAACGAGATTGCGCTCAGGGGACTTTCCACTTTGATGAAGATTTACTCACCACAGATTTATGCGGCGGAGTATGAAATCAACACGCTGAAGACGAATCTGATTCGCGGTGACGGAAAGCTTTCCATCGCTGGTCTTGAGGTGGATTATTTTTCCATCACGGGTCGCTCGGCTGACAGCATGTGCTTTAAAATCGGCAACGTGCTTTTTACCGGGGATTCCCTGACTGCGGGGGTTGTCGGTGAGACTTCAGGAACTTATTTCAAGAGGATGCTCTGCTCGAACATAGAGAAAAAAATCTTCTCGCAGAACGACGAGCTTGTGGTGATGCCGGGACACGGACCTCCTACAACGGTTGCGACTGAGCGTTACTACAACATTGACATCACGGAGAATAAAAAATTCCAGAACCGCAGCTAGGGACGGATTGCAGTCTCGGAATGTCGGACGTGAAGAATTTGGTGTTTTCAAGGCGAACTCATGCCGATAATGAACGGGGGAGCGTCCATCCCCTAGATTGAAATCCTGGAGTTCAGACCATGAAAAAAATAGTGGTTGCGTCAAGCAATAAAAATGTGATTTCGGCGGCAAAAAAAGCCAATTCTCTTTTTCCGATGTTTTTCAGCACTACCTTTTTCGGAAACACCGACTCAATCATCAGCTACATAAACTATGAGATGCCGGAAATAAAAGTGCTCGACTACACTTCCGAGGGCATAGACTGCGCTCAGATTCTGGAGTCAATCAATGCGGATGCCTGGCTCCATTACGGCGGAATCATCGCTGTTTGCAAGGACAGGGAGTCGGTGCGCAACATGGAGATGCTCAAGGATTCCAACATCATTTCCGTGATGACGGTCTCTGATTTCGAGGATCATTTTGGTCGCCTGCTCAGGATTTTGTATCAGAACCAGAAATTTCTTTTTACGCGCGGAATGCAGGACATAATCGGAGGTCAGGAGGAGGGACGCTTTGTCTGCGGAAACGATCCAATGGACATCCGCTTTTACACGAACTTTCTCGTGAGCTATCTTTTCACCACGAACAGAATTTCGCTCGATGACCGGGACTGCCTTCAGATGACTTTGATGGAGCTTCTGACAAACGCTGTGGAGCACGGAAACCTGAACATCTCTTACAAGGAAAAAACGGACTGGCTTATGAACGGGGGGGACATGATGTCTCTTTTGAAACAGAGGTCTGAGGATCCCAAATACAGGGACAGAAAAATCAGGATTTCCTATGCAATCAGAAAAAATGTCTCTGCTTTCAGAATTGAGGATGACGGCGACGGATTTGACTGGCGGAAGATGCTTGAGAAAAAATCCGGGGACTCCGAGATGCACGGACGCGGAATTTCCTTGAGCAAGCAGTTCGTGAAAAAACTAGCATACAACGAGAAGGGAAACCAGGTGACGTTCTCCATAGCGAACAGCGTGAACACCTCAAACTCGGTTCCGGGAATCATGAAGCCATTCGATGCCATTGAGTACGCGGACAAGGAGGTTGTGTGCCGGCAGGACGAGATGAGCAACGACCTTTACTTCATTGTCTCGGGGCAGTTTGCGGTTTACGTGAACAAAAAATACACGACGCTTCTTACTCCGAACGACATGTTCATAGGTGAGATGGCCTTCCTTTTGAATGACAGGAGAACTGCGACGGTAAGAGCCGTGGGATCGAACTGCAAGCTGATTAAGGTTCCTAAGACGGCTTTCCTTTCTCTCATCAGGAAAAACCCGCACTATGGAATCTTCTTGAGCAAAATGCTTGCCCAGCGTCTTGAGAATCAGGCACAGACTACCTACGCGGTTGAGCAGAAACTTTCCGAAATCCAGAGCGTGATTCACAAATAATTCCTGATGTCATTGCCGTGCTTGACACGGCAATCTCTGACCAAAGGGATTCCCGCGTCGGAGCGCGGGAATGACATTGTCCGAACAAACAAATTCCAAGTGCATTCAACTTGTGGATATTCCATTTGTAGAATATATTACCGGAGGAAAAATGTCCCTTAATTGCAATGAACTCAACCTTGTCCTTGAGGAGCTGGATTTGCCTGGCTCTTTCATTCAGGAAATCGTGCAGCCCACCTACGACATGATTTCTTTCCGCACCGTGAAGGGTGGCTCCCTTTCAAACATCGTCATCTGTACCGGGGCAGGAGTTTGCAGAATCAGCAGCACGGACTCAAAGGTTCCGAAAAATTCCAAGCCGCTCCGTTTCCATGAGTTCCTCCGCTCCAGGGTTCAGGGCATGAGAATCAATTCCTGCGAGCAGATTGGTTTGGACCGCATCGTGAAAATGGACGTGTCCACATGGCAGGAGAGATTTTTCATCTACATAAGATTGTGGTCGGGTGCCGCGAACGTAATTGTGACCGACGAGAACGGAACGATTCTTGACTGCATGTTCCGCCGTCCTAAAAAAAACGAGGTGAGCGGAGCGACTTTTTCCCTGGATGAAAAAATCGTGGGTGAGGAAGAGAAGAGACTTGCCCTTGAGAAATTTCCGGTAAGGACTTTCACAGACGAGCTCAAGAATCTGTGGAATGAAAAACATCCGGGATCAGATTTTGACTCTCTTCCGTTCAACAAAAAAATCGACGCGTTTTATTCTGAGCAGGCATCGTCTCTTTCCCGCGACTCACTTTTGCTTCAGGCGGAAAAATGGTACAACGTCCGTCATTCAAAAATGCAGGGAGCATTGGACAGATTGCGTGCGAAAAAAAATCAGTTCGAGAACGCGGACTCACTAAGACACACGGGAGACCTGATTTTGGCATTTGCTTCCGATTACGACGGAGGCTCTTTCCTTGAATGTGAGGACTACGAGAGCGGAAAGAAGGTCAGAATCAAAATGGAGAGCGGAAAGTCTGCCCAGGAAAATGCGACCGCCTATTACGAGCAGTATAAAAAAGCACAGTCTGGAATGGAGAGCCTTCTGCATGACATTGAGATTTCGGAAAAAAATCTTTCGGCACTTGAGGCTGAGTATGAGGCAATCCTGAAAGAAAAAAATGTCATCAGGATGGAGCAGATGCTGCGTCACGATTCCACCCCAAAACAAAAGACCGAGAAAGCACACGCGGGACTTCACTTCGAGGTGGACGGCTGGACAATCATCGTGGGACGTACCGCAGCTGAGAACGATGAGCTTTTGCGGCACACGGTTCGGGGGCAGGACATGTGGCTCCACACGAGGGACTATGCCGGAGGATATGTTTTCATCAAGGCGAAAAAGGGAAAGACGGTTCCTTTGGAAATTCTACTTTACGCGGGAAATCTTGCGGTCTACCACTCAAAGGCAAGGCAGAACGCCCAGGCAGATTTGTACTACACCGAGGTAAAATATCTGCGACGCGCGAAAAACGGTCCCAAGGGTCTTGTGCTTCCGACCCAGGAAAAAAATCTCTTCATAAAACTGGACCAGGAAAAACTCCGGCGGCTGGATGAGTTGAGAATTGAGAATTGAAAATTGAAAATTGAAAGGTGAAAGGTGAAAGGTGAAAATTGAAAGGTGAGAAGTTATGTGTCATTGTCGGGTTGGACTTGTCACTGCCGGGTTGGATGTGCCATGTCGGACTTGATGTGTCATTGCCGGACTTGATCCGGCAATCCCTTTTCTATAGAGATTATCGGGTCACGCCCGATAATGACACTCATCCAGCCCGATAATGACACTCATCCAG
>DFKI01000015.1 GCA_002373325.1 Treponema sp. UBA3649 | reverse complement strand
TACGGGAGGCGGATTCTACGAGAATGTTCCCCGCATGTTCCAGGTCGCGAAGGAAGGAAAAAAGCAGCTCGTCGCCATGATCAAAAAAGACAGCTGGGAAGTTCCGTCAATCTTTGATGAGCTTGTGCGCCGTGGTGCTGATCCGAAGAACGTGTACTCAACTTTCAACATGGGAATCGGATTCGTTCTCGCCGTGAGCAAAAAGGACGCTCCTGAAATCATCAAGATGTTCAACAAGAACGCGAAAAAATATCACAAGGCCGGCATCCCCGACATGAAGGCTTATGAAATCGGATGTGTCGGACACACGGACAAAGTGATCAAGGGTGAGCTCAAGGGCAATCACGAGATGGTTCAGTTCGTGGACTGATTTTTTTGTCCTGATTTTTTAGATTGATTTTCGGAGACTCACATGAAAAAGAACATCGCCGTTTTGGTGAGCGGGGGAGGCACGAATCTTCAGGCTCTGATTGATTACGAGAAGTCCCATGAGGATTGTCCCTTCCACATCGCTTTGGTCGTAAGCAGCACAAAAAATGCATACGCGCTTGAGAGGGCAAAATCAGCAGGAATCCCTTCCGAGATAAAAAGTCCCTATTCAGTGATGGGAGCGGAGAAGGCGAAGGCGGCTGACCGTGACGAAAAGCGGCTTGCCACGTCGAATGCCATCCTCCCCCTGTGCCGTGAGCATAAGATTGACGTAATCGTGCTTGCGGGCTATCTTTCGGTGCTTGCGGGTGAAATCGTCAGCGAGTACGAGGGACGCATCGTGAATCTTCATCCTGCGCTTCTTCCCAAATTCGGAGGCGTGGGAATGTGGGGACACAACGTGCATGAGGCGGTCCTTGCTTCAGGAGAGACCGAGAGCGGATGTACCGTTCACATAGCGGACTCAGGATGCGACACCGGAAAAATCCTTGTACAGAAAAAAGTTCCCGTCCTTCCTGGCGACACACCTGAGACCCTTTACGCGCGGATTGCCCCCCTTGAGCATGATGCCATAATCGAGGGAGTGTGCATGGTCTGTTCGATGATCTGAGCTTAAAAAAAATCCGGCCTGGAACCGTGGAAAAATCATCCTGGAACCAAGCCGGTAAAACAGTCCGATTTCTTAATCAGCCCATGTCGTCCGCTTTTTTTATCATGGAGGTCTCCCATCGCAGCATGCTTCTTTCGGCGGCGAATTCATCTCCCCTTATGTCACAGAGAATCCTGAACACAGGCTCCGTTCCGCTCGGTCTCATCCAGATGTAGCCGTAGGGATCTTTTCTTGAGTCGTAGAACATGATTTTAAGGCCTCCGTTTCCGTTGTTCCAGCTTTCGTCAGGCCTTACATATCTTTCCTTCGTTCCGTTCGTGAGTATGGCGCTGTAGCTCTTGATTCCGTAAATCGCGTCCATCTCCTCCTTGTGCTGCTCCCATCCGGAGAGGAATACCTTCTGGAAATTCTCCTTTAGAAGTCCCTTGTCCTCCGTCTTGACCGTGAGAACCGCAAGCTCGTCGCTCACACCCGTTGTGGTGTAGGTGGGAAGTGAGTCGAGCACGTCCTGCAGGGTAAAATCCTCCCTGTAGCGGAATTCCTGTCCCGATTTTTCAAGCCAGATGTGATAGAGACCCTTGTTCAGGCTTCCGTCCTCATTTTTTTTGTCCCTTATGACAAGCAGCTTGATGATTGCGAACACCGTGGCGATGGGATCCCTTACCGAAGATGGATACGTGATGTTTCCGCCGTTGCTCCCCTCCCCGAGAATCCTCACGAGATATCCGGCATCCCTTTTTTCCCTGGCAAGATTCACTACATTCGCCTCTCCGACCTCAGCCCTGAAAACCTCATGGCCGAACGCCTTGCAGATTTCGTCAACCCTCATGGAAGTAGGACCGTTCACAGCGACCGCACGTTTCCCATAGTGACTGATTGCCTTCCACAAAAGACCTTTTCCGGGCATGTTCGTCTGCTGCCAGATTTCAAACGCCGATTCAGAGAGCACGCTCAACGCAAAGACAGTCTGTGCAGGAAGAGGGACGGCCTTTTTCTTTATCTCGTCCCAGTAGACTATGTTTCCCCGGTCTCCGTCACAGTCAGGCATATAGCCCAAAAGCACGTTCTCGTTTCCGTCCTTCCTCAAATCCTCCATCACGTCGGCGCAGAAAACAAGGTTCTCCGGCTCAGGGATTATCGCATGGTGGATTTTCCCGGCCTCGTTGTTGAAAGGAAGAAATTCGATTCCGGCATCCTCCATGAACCTTGAGTCGATTGAAGCGGCCCTTGCCGAACCGTTCATGTCAGCCACAACCGCTATGGGTGAGTCCTTCAGGAATGCCTTTATGTCGGAGAAAAACTGATCCTGGGTTCGTCCGTCGGTGGTCCCGGAGACTACCGTGCGCATGAATGTCTCGTATGCCCAGAGAGAGTCCTTTTTGTATTTGTCGCCGAGAGTGAAAATCAGCGTGAGCTCTCCGTCCGATGCCTTTGAAAGAAGCTCCTCAGCATACTCATCGGATGCAGCTGCCGCACATTTTTTCGCGAAGTTCTCCGCCAGATTTGATTCCACCTCAGCAGGGAGCACTCCTCCGTCATTGAGTCCGAATTTGATTCCGTTGTAGCCTATGGGATTGTGGCTTGCCGAAATGTAGACGAATCCGTCGAGACTTCTTGCATAAGCCATGATTTCAGGTGCGGATGCTATGCCCACATAGTGTACTCCAATCTCCATTGATGAGAACACACGCAGCATTGCGTCCGCTATCTGGTTTCCCGTGGGTCTTGAATCCATGCCCAGTGCGATGACCGGTTTTTGCCCGGCACGTCCCCTTATGTACTCAGCGAAAGTCTCCGCAATCAGAGCGCATAGAAGGGCATTCTCATATCCTATGTCCGGCGAGCAGTCCTCACCGTCTCCTGATTCCGCAAAGACCTTTCTCCAGCCGGATGCGGACAAAATCATCTTGTGTTCCATAATGACAGTATATCCCTATTCGGCGATTATGGCAAGATTTGTTTTCGCGGAATGGAAAAAATCTTGTGCAATCATTTCATGCGGATTGAGGAGACCCTTGTGCAAGTTTTTCTCTTGAAAATCCGTTGAATTTCGGATAATATAATATGGAAGATAAGGGGTAACAATATGAAGAGAAACGCGAGAATATTTTTTTTGACTCTCGGCCTTGTAGCGTTGGTCTTTTTTTCATGTGCGAGCACCAAAAAGGGGAATGAGGAGCTGCCTCCTCCAGTCTATGATTTTACCCTTGCGATTAAATCCGACGGGGATTCCTACACGGGGGAGTATCCGGAGTACACGCTCAGGGACATAAGCGGAGAGTATTCGGTTGAGGTGACGGAGGAAGGAGAGGAAATCATCACGGGAATTTTCGCACTTACGCTTGATGAGGAGGCTGAGTCCCCGGTTTACCATGCGTCGCTTCTCGAGGGTGAGTACAGGCTCTATCTCGGGGATGCGGACCAGAAGATTTTTTTCAGCGTGGGAGAGGGAAAGACCCATGCCGTCATAGAATATTGCTCGTCACTGAACAACGCCGGGGATGCTCTTAAAAATGAGCTTGCACCGTCTGGTCTTGCGCTGAAAGTACGGGAAAAGGCCTACGTTACCTTGGGATATGACAATCTCCTTCAGAGACGTGTATCCCTTTCGCAGAATCCAGTGTGCCTTGACATGAGGGACTGCCCTAACATCACCCTTGGATTCCATGCCTTCTACGGATGCCGCAAGCTCAGGTCCCTGACACTTCCCGAAACAGTTTCTTCCATAGACAAGGATGTGTTCACAGACTGCTCGTCCCTTCGGTACCTGAACCTTCCGCAATCAGTCCGGTCGGTGGATGGAGGCGCGTTCGCTTCATGCGTGGCTCTTTCCGAGCTTGAGCTTTCTTCTGCAAACCGATTTTTTACCTGCAATGAGGGATGCCTTTGTTCCGCAGATGGAAAGACTCTGATTGCATGGCCTGCCGTGACTGGGGACGTGGAGCTTCCTGAATCCGTAGAGACTTTGGGTGAATATGCTTTCAGCGGATGCACGGGACTTATTTCACTTAAGATGCCCGGAGTAAAGGAAATCATGCAGTATGCGTTTGTGGGATGCAAAAATCTGAGGTCACTTTTCCTTTCCAAGGGATTTTCATCTCTTGATAAAAATGTGTTCGAGGACTGCTCGTCCCTTTCATCAATTGATGTTGAGGCTGAGAACCGGTCGTTCAAATCTTCCGGCGGAATTCTTACCACGGCTGATGGAAAAAAACTTCTCGCATGGCCTTCCGCAAAGGGTGCCGTAAAAATCCCCGACGGAATCACCCGCATTGAGGATAACGCATTCCAGAATCAGGGAGGCATAAAATCAGTGACGCTTCCTTCATCCTGCCGTGAGATAGGGCATCAGGCTTTCGAATCTTGCGGCGACCTTTCTTCCATTATAATGCCGAATGTGGTGAGCATTGAGTCCTACGCTTTCTCAAAATCTCTTTCGCTTGTCTCCGTGAACATTCCGGCTTCGGTCAGACGCTGCGACGGGAGTGCATTTGCGGAGTGCCTTTCGCTTACGACCATCACCGTGGATCCTGCGAACAAAAATTACACTGCCTCAAACGGAGCGATTCTGAGTCTTGACGGAAAGACCATTGTGGAATGGCCTGCTGCATCCGGGGACATCATCATTCCTGAGACCGTGGAGACAATCGGGACTTATGCTTTCAACCGCTGCACGAAGCTCAACTCAGTTACCATGACATCAATCAGGACAGTGGGACATCATGCCTTTGACACATGTTCCGCCCTGACTTCCGTAAAGATGAACGAGGGTGTCGAGACAATCGGCTCATACGCTTTCTGCAACTGCATGGAGATTGAGTCCATCGTGATTCCACAGTCCGTGGTCAATCTGAAAAATTATGCCTTCTGGTTCTGGACCGCAAATCAGACCGTCTGCTCCTACGCTCCAAGGGCTCCTTCAAGCTGGGAATTCGCATGGAACGCAAACTCCGACGCAAAGATGATGTGGGGATATGTGGAGCCTGTACCTGAGCTTTTGGAAGACGAGATTGCGGAATGATGACCGATGGGGGTGCCCTGCCTCCTTCTTGAAAAATACGCCGTCATGGTGTAATATCATTCTAGCTCCACCCGCACTTTTTAGGGATGAGCAAAAAAAATTGTTGCAATCAAAAAAAATCAGGAGGCGGACAAAATGAAAGAAGAAACCTTCGAGACGAACACAAGCATAACCGACCCGCAGATTCTTATTGACACCTTCTTCAAAAAATTTCCGGAGCTTACGGAAAGTGGCGATGAGAAAAAAATCAGGGACACATGGCGCTATCTTGTCGAAAAAACATCGGACATAAAAAGAAAGAGCGGCCTCCCCTACCACATTCATCCCATGCGCGTCGCGGGCATACTGGCTCAGAGCAGGCTCGGTTGCGACACAATCTGCTCAGGACTCCTCCACAATATCCTTGAGGTGATTCCGGACTGTCTTCCTGAGATAGAAGAAAAATTCGGAAAGGACGTCGCCACAATCTGCAGCGAGACATCAAAAATCACGGGACTGAAAATCTCAAGCTCCTCCATGCAGCAGTCAGACGCAATCAGGAAAATGCTTTTTGCAATGGTGGACGACATCCGCGTAATCCTCGTGAAACTTGCCGACCGACTTGACCGAATGAGAAACCTCAGGAACATCATCCCCGAAGCGCAGAAAGCTGTCGCTTATGAGGTAATTGAAATCTGGGCACCTCTCGCAAGCCGCCTTGGTATGAACGACGTGAAAAATGAGCTTGAGGACCTGAGCCTGAAATATTCCAACCCCGACGCATTCCAGCAGATTAAGACAATCGTCGCGCAAAAAAAAGACGAAAGGCAGGAGTACCTGGAGCGTGCCGTAAAAAAAATCCATGCGTCCGCGGCAAAACAAGGGATTGAGGTCACAATCTCGTACCGGGCAAAACATTTTTACTCAATCTACCAGAAGATGAGAAAACGGAACAAGGATGCCGGAGAGATGTTCGACCTGCTTGCCATGCGCGTAATCTGCAAGACCGAGGCAGAATGTTACACGCTGATTGGAATCGTGCACTCGCTCTGGAAACCGATGGACGGAAGGTTCAAGGACTACATCGCCATGCCGAAAGCCAACGGATACCAGTCCCTGCACACGACGGTAATCTGCGAGGGAAAACCGCTTGAGATTCAGATACGCACGGTCGAGATGCACAATGTGGCAGAGCACGGAGTCGCGTCCCACTGGCTCTACAAAAAGGGAACCAACAAGGACATGGTTCGCGCGGAGGATTTGAGCATCTTCAATCAGCTCAGGGAACTCAGGGCTGAAAAACTGAACGACGAGTCTTTTTTTGCCGAGCTTAAGAACGAGCTCCTTGGCGACTCAATCTATGTGTTCACTCCAAAGGGAGACGTGAAGGAGCTTCCCATCGGTGCGAATGCAATTGACTTTGCCTATGCAATCCACTCTGCCGTCGGCGAAAAGATTGTGGGCGCAAAGGCGGACGGAAAAATCATCCCGCTCACAGCCGAGCTAAAGAACACGCAGATTGTCGAAATCCTCACGAACCCGCAGGCTCATCCCACGCAGGCACAGCTGAAATCGGTAAAGACATCCAAGGCAAGGCAGAAGATTCACTCATGGCTCATCGCGAACGACCCCACTTTCATCGACAGGGACGCTCTTGCAAAAAGGGACGCGGAGATTGCGGCGAACACACTTCACTCGCAGCAGGTTGCGGAACAGAGGGCCATTGAGGGCCGGCACAGAAAAAAGAAACTCACCGGGGACACGTTCACCGGAAGAATCAGAATCGGCGACACGACAAATTTCCTCGTGACCATCGCGAAGTGCTGCAACCCCAAGCCCGGAGATCCCATCGTGGGATATATCTCACGCAACAGGGGAATCACGGTTCACAAGGCGACCTGCATCACATTCCAGAGAATTCCTGACATTGAGCACCGTTCCATCGAAGTCTCATGGGACACAAGCGAAAGCAAAAAGGAGCAGAAGGAAAACGAGAAAAAGGAAATGCTGAAGGAACTTTCAAAGGAAAAGCAGATTGAAAAGACCAAGTTTAAAAAACAGAGGTAAAACGCCGTGAAAAACATGCTCCCCGAGGATTTCTTTCACTGATGAGCCTGAAAAAAAAGCGAATTTCCCTAAAGTACACCCCCGCACATCCGATAATAAAAATGTGCAGGGATTCCGGCGGACGGGTCATTCGACATCCAGACGCCTGCCGGAGAGATTGCATGTCCAGAGGACCAAAGTTTGCGCTTTGGTTCTTTTTTTTATCCCCGGAAAGCCTCGTGCTTAAAACAATCTTAATAATTCAGAACCATGAGCCGGTATTGTCCTTGTGAGCTCGGCATCCCCTTGTAAGGGAAAGAGATCCTTTTTCTGCCACAAATCTCGGACAGAATAATT
Organism: Treponema sp. UBA3649; assembly: GCA_002373325.1. Classification (GTDB taxonomy): domain Bacteria; phylum Spirochaetota; class Spirochaetia; order Treponematales; family Treponemataceae; genus Treponema_D. Next base: position 14,080 of record DFKI01000015.1, on the reverse strand, counting down.
TTTTGACTCCGAGATTCCCTGGATTTCGCGCAGTCTTACCGAGACTTCCCTTTCCTCATCACTCAGATTGAAGAGAGCAACGTTCACGTCCATCCCTTTTGCGGGGCATCCCTTTCCGTAGCTTGCCCACACGCACTGATTCTCATCCTTTGTCACAAGGAAAGCGCCGTGGGAATTTTTCTCAAGAGAAAGGACCTCATCGTTTGTGAGGAGCGAAAGGGTCGCATCGTCAATCTGGGGAAGGTCCGTTCCAATCATCAGGGGACTGCGGAAAATGCACCAGAGACTCATCATGGTCTTCTGCTCGTCGGGAGTGAGGCGCGTGTACCATTCGTTTCCGAATCCCTTGCCGAGTTTACCGAGCGGGAGCATGTCGCAATCGGGCCAGTTTCCCCCTCCCACGTGTTTCTGCCATACCTCGCACCTTTCGAACATCGCTTTCAGTAACGGCCATGTGTCCCAGAAGTCGTCGGTGATTCTCCACATGTTCGCGTATTTTTCCAAGTGCCATGCCTTCTCAATCACTGCGGGTCCCGGGCTCAGGGAAAGAACCATCGCACGTCCTGAGTGCTCAATGGCTGAGGCAATCATCTCAATCTCTTTTTCGGCTGAGTAGGGATTTGCCGGATACATGTTCGTGTTGCAGATGTCGTCCACCTTCACGTAATCAACTCCCCATGAGGCGTAGAGAGCGAAAATGCTGTCGTAATATTCCTGCGCTCCCTTTTTCGTGTAGTCCACTCCGTACATGTCACCGTTCCATCGGCTTATACTGAAGGGATTCGCAATCTGGTCGGCGGTTACGTCACATCCAAGGATTTTCGTGTGGTTCGCGGCACAGATTCTTGGAATGCCACGCATGATGTGGATTCCGAATTTGAGGCCGAGAGAATGGATGTAGTCGGCAAGCGGCTTGAATCCTTTTCCGTCCCGGCTTGAAGGAAATCGGTTGGGAGCCGGAATCTGCCTTGAGTACTCGTCAATGCAAAAGTGACTGAACGGGATGTACTGCACGTGGGGATTCATTTTTCCAGCGTCGGGGTCAGACCACTGGATGTCAATGACCACATATTCCCATCCGTATTTTTTCAGGTTCTTTGCCATGAAGTCAGCGTTGGCTTTGACCTGCTCTTCGTTTACCATCGTGTTGTAATAGTCGTAGCTGTTCCATCCCATCGGCGGAAAAGGAGCCACATCGTTCTTTGAATACATAATTTTTATCACCTCTATTTTAAGCATCATGCTTTCCACATAATTATAACTGACTTACGGACAGATTACAAGAGTTTATGTGCATCCGACAGGGGAAAAACGAGCGGGTGGAAAGAAGGACCCACTTGAAAAAAATCCGTCAAATCGCTACACTTGTGCAATATAGTTTTTAAGGACTGTACTGCCTTTTGGTAAAGATGTCCTATTAAAAAAATCGGGATAGCCGCCACGAAAAATTGGATGCCATTCCCAGGGAGTCGTTTTATGAAAAAAATTGTGCTTGCCGCTCTCGCTACGGTAATGAGTGTTTCTTCCGCTCTCTTTGCAAAGGATGCGGATCTTGTTGTGCGCTACGGTGCTTTCGGTCAGGGCAATGTGATTGTGAACGGACATGGTGATGATGCCGCGGCAGATGTGGGCGGAGGACTTTCCTTTGAGTACGGAATGCCCTTCACCATTTTCGGATTGCAGAACGGACTTGGAGTTCATGCGTCCATCTCACCGATTGTAGGAGTGAAGGATCCTGTTAAAAGCGGAACCGACATTGACGCTTTGATCGGATATTGGGTCCGCATTCCTTTCGGAACAAGTGATTTTGCATTTCAGCCTGAAATCAGCTACGGATTGATTGACAAGAGCGTAAAGGCTGCGACAAACACTTCGGAAATGGATCAGCTTTTGCAGGTAGGACTTTCCTTCAGATGGAATCCTTTGGATGTGGCCGGCGGAAAACTTGATTTTGAGTTCACACCTCAGTTCGGAATCGAGACCTTTGACTCACCCCATTCCATGTACATCGGAGCCCGTCTCGGCATTCTCTACATCTGGGGCATGAACGGTGGAACCGCTGACAGGATTGCGGCAAGGGAAAACAGGACAGTCGCCCAGACCGCAAAAGAGATTGAGAACGACCCGGATTTGAAGGGAGCCGTCTCGGTCTATCGCTCGGCTGAGGGAGTCACAATCTGTCTTGATACAGTGAACTTCAAGCCCGATTCCACCGAGCTCGAGGAAAGCGAATACAAGAAGCTGGACAAGGTTGTTTCCATGCTGCAGAGATATAACAACAAGCTCCACATCGTGGGACACTGCGCGAAGATTCCGGGTGCCGATGATGAGGAGGACATGAAGTTCTCAAAGGAAAGGGCCCAGACCGTCGCTGACTACCTGATTAAAAAGGGAGCGAGAAGTCATTCCTCAATCAAGGTTGAGGGAAAAGGCTCGTCCGAACCGCGTGCCGACAATGACACCGAGGAAGGAAGAATCAGAAACCGCCGCGTTGAGGTAACAATCGTCAGAAAATACAAATAAGAAATTGAGATTTTCTTAGATTGACTTTTCAACGTTTTCTTATGAAAAGTTCTTGCTTTTTTTGATTGCATAAGGGAAGTGCTGAAATTTTTATTTTGGAGCTTCCCAAACCGAAAGAAAAAAATAGGGCACTCCGAAAATTGTATTTCCGAAGCACCCCATAATCAATTAGAGCTTTGAAAGTTTTTCATTCACGAGTGCGGAGGCCATCTTCGGGTTCGCCTTTCCCTTGGATTCCTTCATCACCTGACCCGTAAGCCATCCGATTACGTTGGTTTTTCCTCCCTTGAAATCTTCCACTGCCTTTGGATTCGCTTTAATCACCTGGTCAACGATGGCTTCGATCGCACTGTTGTCGCTCACCACTTCCATGCCTTTTTCCTTTGCGATTTCGGACGGCATTTTGTTTGTGGCAAGCATCTCCGCGAAGACTGTCTTTCCCTGTGCCGATGAAATCTTTCCGTCAGCGATGATGTTCACAAGCTCTGTTATGTGAGCCGGCGTAATCTTCACGTCGTTGATTGTCTCATTCTTTTCGTTGAGTACGGCAAGCAGCTCGGCGAGAATCCAGTTGGCGACCTTCTTCACGTCCTTCGCACCCTTGGCAGCTTCCTCGAACCAGAGCGAAAGATCGCGTGTGGATGTGAGGGTCTCAACGTCGAAATCGGAAAGTCCGTATTCCTTTCTGAATCGGTTGCGTTTTGCCTCGGGAAGCTCTCCCACTTTTGACGCGGCACGATTAATCAGCTCCTCGCTCACGCTGAACGGCTTGATGTCCGGCTCAACCACAAAACGGTAATCCACGAATGAGTTTTTGGTACGCTGAACTACGGTCTGTCCCTTTGCCTCGTCCCAACCCATCGTGACCTTGAAGCCCGGATTGAATTCCTGTCTGTCGTTGATGAATTCCTCCAGCTGCCTCTTTGCCTCGTAGGTACACGCGTCGCGGATTACACGGAATGAGTTCAGGTTCTTGATTTCGGAAATCGGCGTGTGATAGAGCTTTCCGTCCTCCCACACGTTCAGGTTGATGTTCGCGTCGCACCTCATGTTTCCTTCCTCAAGGTTTCCGTTGGTGACACGCACGTAGCGCAGGATTTCCTGGACCGTTTCCATAAAAAGAGCCGCTTCTTCCGGTGAACTCATGTCGGGCTTTGTGACAATCTCAATGAGCGGAGTTCCTGAGCGGTTGTAGTCAATGTAGGAGTGGGCTCCCTGCAAGTGAAGGGACTTACCTACGTCCTCCTCAAGGTGGATTCTTTCAACCCTTACGCGGCGGTACTTTCCGTCAATGATGCAGTCATCCCCGACAAAATTCTTCGGACGGAATTTCTCTCCTCCAATCTGCTGGTCCTTGGGAAACTTTGCGATGGGCAAATCAACATGGCCGTCGGTGCAGAGCGGAATGTCGTACTGCGTAATCTGATATCCCTTCGTCAAGTCGGGATAAAAATAATGCTTGCGGTCAAATTTCGTGAAGCGCGCAATCTTGCAGTTGAGTGCCTGACCTGCCACGGCTCCAAGCTCCACATATCCCTTGCTGATTCTGGGCATGGCTCCCGGAAGACCGAGACACACAGGGCACACGCGGGTATTGGGCATTCCACCATAGCGGTTCTCGCACGCACAGAATGCCTTTGTATTTGTCAGAAGCTGCGTGTGAATCTCACAGCCTATCACTATTTCATATTTGTCTATTGCCATAAAACTTACTCCTTACAAAGAGGTCTTGTATAAACGATTTTTCATATTCAAAATCCTTCATAAAATCACTTCAAATTTGCATAATGCGTCCACATTCTTGCAACTTTAACAGTCCCTGAAAACTCCTTTCCGTTGATTGAAATTTTCTCAAGAAAAACTTGATAAACCAGTCGGTGCTGGATATTTATGCGTCTTGAGAAAAATCCGTCAAGGTTTCCAAGCAGTTTTTCATACGGTGGCGGATCCTGAAACGGATTCTCTGCAATAACGGAAAGCAGTGCTTTTGCCTTTGATTCGAGTCCTGCACTTTTGAGCAGTTTCCTGTCTTTTTCAGCCTGCTTACTGAATCTGATGACAAACATACTGCCTACCATTCCTCGGAAGGATTGTAAATCGAACAGTCCTCAAGTTTTTCTTTTCCGGCCTCAATGATTGATTCAGACATTCCCGGAATTGAATTGAGATATGCCGTTTCAGAAATAGCCCTCCAATTTTCCTCGGAGACAAGGACACAGTTAAGCCCGTCGTCAGTGCTTATCATAACGTTGTCATTCGATTCTGTTACGAAATCCATAAGCTTCCTTAGATTGGCTACAGCCCGTGCTTCTGTTATTGCAGTCATGGTAACTCTCCTTAAGATTCCTTGATGGGACTACCGCAACCCGGATGGTCTTCTTCCCATGCCTGTGCAATCTTCAGAATCTTTGGCTCGCTGAACATGGGACCCGCGAACTGTACTCCCACGGGCATGTTGTCGCTTTCTGTACGACCGCATGGAACCGAAATGGACGGAATGCGCGAGAGATTTACGAAAACCGTGAAGAGATCGCTCAGGTACATCTCAAGGGGATCATCCACTTTTTCTCCAAGGCGGAAAGATGCCGTTGGACAGGTGGGACAGAGAATCAGGTCGTAAGTCTCAAAAAGCTTCGCCACATCCCGCTGGATTCTTGCGCGTACAGACATTCCCTTTTTGTATGTGTCGCCTGAGAACTGCTCTGAAAGCACGTAGTTTCCTATGATGATTCGTCTCTTTACCTCAGGACCGAATCCTGCGGAGCGTGTGTCCACATAAAGCTGGTCGTAGCCCTCTCCGTTGTCAATTCTCTGTCCGTAGCGGATTCCGTCGAACCGGCTCAGGTTTGAAGCTGCCTCGGAAAGCGCGATTACATAATATGATGCGATGGATGCCTCAAGAACGGGAAGGTCCACCGTTTCAATCTTCGCTCCCTTTGACTCGAACCATGCGCGTGTGTCGGAGAAAACTTTTGCGACGTCCGGTGAAAGCCCCTTGCTCTCAAGGAACTGCTTGGGGATTGCAATCTTGAGCTTGGAGAAGTCACCTGAGCTCATTGCGGAAAGATTTTTCAGGCTGTCTGATTCGGGGAGGTCTGCTGATGTGTCGTCGTAAAAATCAACACCGCTCATCACGGAAAGTGGAAGCGCGATGTCCTTCGGAGTGTGTCCCAGGATTCCCACCTGATCAAGGGATGATCCGTAAGCGACCACACCCCATCGGCTCAGGACTCCGTAAGTCGGCTTGAGTCCGTAGATTCCGCAATAGGACGCGGGAAGACGCACGGATCCACCTGTCTCGGTTCCCAATCCGAAGAGAGCCTGGTTTGCCGCGACTGCCGCTGTTGAGCCTCCAGATGAACCACCCGAAACATAAGCGCGGTTGATCGGATTTCTTGTGGGACCGTAGCTTGAGTATTCGGTTGAAGAGCCCATCGCAAACTCATCCTGATTGCATCTTCCGAGCGGGATTGCGCCTGCTTCCATGAGACGGTTGATTACGGTCGCGTTGTATGGAGCCACATAGCCCGCAAGAATTTTTGACGAGCAAGTGAGCCTTTTTCCACGAACGGAGATATTGTCCTTGTTCGCGAACGGAAGACCGAGAAGAGGCTTCTTTTCAAAAAGCTCATCCACCTTTCCTTCCGAGCGTGCCTTTGAAATCTCCTCGTCTGCTTTTTTTGCAAGGGTCAGGGCATCGTCGTACATTTCAATGAATGCGTTGAGGGGAAGCTCTGATTTTTTGTCCGCCTCGAATGTGCTGATTGAATCCTGCACCAATTTTTCGCTTGTCGTTTTGCCGGACTTGAGAGCGTCCACCGCTTCTTTGATTGTCTGCATCAGGCTCCCTCCCCAAGAACTTTCGGCACCTGGAAATATCCGTCCAGGAAATTGCCCTCGTTGATTTTCTTTACGTCGTGCATTTCAAGACCAGCCACAATCTCATCCTCACGCAATGCGTCGGCCTTTGTGGTAGGATATGCGTCGTAGGGATTCTCGCTGTCATCATACTTTGAGAGAATGTCAAAATATCCAACAATATCGTCAACCTGCTTTTTCAGGGTCGCCATGTCCGTGCTTTCCGGAGAAAGTCTTGAGAGGTACAAAAGCTTTTCCAGCGTGTCCTCGTTTACTTCTGTTTTTCTTGTTGAGTCACTCATGCGCACTATTATATAGAAAAAAATTGATTTAGGGAAGAGGAAAGTTGAGAGGTGTAGAAGGCAAGTGCAAATCTAAATTAAACTTGGGAATTGTAAATCTAAAAGAGGAACCGCTTTCATTTACGGTGAGAACCGTGCCAATCAGTCATGGGTGTGCGGTATAAGGTATTGCACTCACTTCGTTCGGCCCGCACAAATGCCTGCTTGTCACGAACCTCCCCTCCATTACAGCGTTTCCTCAATCAACATCAAACTTCCCATGCAACAATTGCTGCACTTGCCTTATACAGATTCTTTCACTCTTGTGTTTTAGATTAACACATACTAACGACAGAGGAAAGTTTCAGTTCTCAGTTTTCAGTTCTCAGTTCTCAGTTTAAAAAGACGGTCAGCAGGGCTATTGGTATTTGCAGGAACCAGGTGACTAGCAGGGTGTACATGATGTGACAGATAAGGCGGTTGCGGCGTACGAGTTTCTGCAGGGAGATAAGTCTTTCGGCGTTTTCGGGAAAATCTATTTTGTTGAACTCGTCGAAGGATTTCATGTAGGCTCTTCTTTCCTTTTGGTAGTAAGCTCCTCTGGGGGGAAGCTGCGAGCCGTATTGGGAATATCCCTCGGCAATCGTGTACGCAAGAGCTTCGTGCTTTCCGTCCTCCAATAGTGCCGACGAGATTTCCGGGGCCGCCGCAAGATATTTTTTCATGGTGATCATATTTAGGATGAGCAAAATCATCATGCTGAGCCACATTGATAATGGAATCGCGACATAAAAGACACCGATTTTTGGTCCGAGAATCAGGAGTGAAATGAGTGAGAGAGCGAGAAAAATCATTGAGACGAGCCGTGACTTCATTTTTGTTTTATATAAAACTATCTCCCTCTCCCTTATCAATAGCGTGATGGAAAGAAAAAGAAATGCCGTTGAAAGAGCCGTCAGTACGATTGAAATCCACGTCATAAAATCCTCCTCGCGATTACTCAGCGAAACACTTGAGACTTCCTTTTTGAAATGCCCATTCCGGGGTGCGGAGAGTGGCATCCTCAACGTAGTACCAGGGACTGATTTTGTCGAAGCTTTTTAAAAGGTGGAATTCCTGGCTCGGCATGTAGCTCTGTCCCAAAAGCATGATTTTCTTCCCCGTGGATTTTTCCTCCGCCACATCCAAAACGAGAACGACGTGTCCGGGTGTTCCTCCGTAGATGAAAAAATCTCCCGGCTCTATGTTCCTTATGTCCTTCGCCTTTGATTCCTGTGAGAGCGACAGGGTTCCGGCATAATTGTAAATGAATTTCAGATACTCCTCAAAAACGCTTCGGTCGTTTCCTTTCTTTCCTCCGCTTTTCCATTTTGTCTGATTTCCTGAGACGGAGACTCTTTCTCCCTGGACGAATTTTGAAAAAGGAACATCCATTCCGTTTGTGAGATGAAAGTGGATTTCCGAAAACCGCTTCTGTGAGTAAAGGTATTCCGCCCTGAGCTTGATTACGGCATCGGCGCATTGAATGAGGTCGGTGGAAAGGATTGGCATGTCGAAAACCGACACATGGACATTGATCCGCTTTTTTTCTCCGTTGTAGAGCAGGACGGGGGATCCGTAATCTTTCAGCGGGTAAGTCCTGAGAAATTGTGCGAAGGATTTTTCATCGGCTTTTACGCGCACGTAGTTTTCTGGAACGGGAAATCTTTCGGCGATATTTTTTCCGCTTTTTAAAATCTGTCCTGAGCAGGCAGAGAACGTAATCATCAGCAAAAATGCAAACGCAATCTTCCTTTTCAAACTTCCTCCTTAAGGAAACCTCGATTAATAGTTTTCAGAGGTTGCCTTGATTCATTTTCTTCTATTATATCACACTTTCCGCAGCAACGCCATACCTCTGAAATCGCAAATGACACTCCGTTTAACTTTTTATTCATTCATGTTGAAACGATTCTTTTTTTATGATACACTTTTCCGCATGAATGAAATTAAGAAAACTGCGGTCGTGACAGGTGCATCGCAGGGTGTCGGACGGGAGATTTCTCTGATTCTTGCGGAGAAAGGTTGGAACGTGGTTGTTGTGGCTAGGTCAGTCGACAAACTTTCCGCGTTGAAAAAAGATATTTTGCAGGATTTTTCAGACTGCAAGGTTTACGAATGTCCATGTGATCTTTCGGCTTCGGACGGTCCTGACAAAGTTCTGGACTTCTGCAAGAACAATTCGCTCACGGTCGATTTGCTGATCAACAATGCAGGCAGCGGACTTTTTGGTGAGAGCGTCGAGCTTGGAGATTCCGTGCTTCCCATGCTGAATCTGAACGTGACGGCACTGACCCGGATGTGCTCCCTTTTTGGAAAAGAGATGAAGACCCGCGGCTCAGGCTCCATTTTGAATATCGGTTCCATCGCTGGAAATCAGCCTTCCTCATATTTTGCATCCTATGCGGCGACGAAAAGCTATGTGTTCAATTACTCACTTGCGCTCAGACATGAGCTTGGACGCTACGGTGTGAACGTCACTCTGGTGCAGCCCGGATATATCAGGACGTCTTTTGACAACGGATGCGGAATCACCAGCGAAAAATACAAGAAATTTTCCTATAACAACGGAATGACCGCAAAGGCTGTGGCAAAATGTGCCGTAAAATCCGTACTGAAAAAAAGAGCCTATGTGAGGGCAGGACTCAGGAACAAGCTGATTGCATTTTTCTGCGGACTTTTGCCCAAGAATTTCCTTGCGTGGGTCATGGCTAAGAGCGTCTGGAGCATGACAAAAGAATCTTTGACAAAATCAAACTGAGAGAGGAATAAAATGAAACATAATACGTCAATAGTACCAAAACTGCTTTTTTCACATCCCAAGCTGGCTTTCGGACTTGCGAGGGCTTTTGCAAAAATGGAGATTGCACGGAACTTCAAGAAGAGACACACCTACGGATATGACCACATGAAAAATTTCGCGCTGATTTATCTGAAGCTCACTCCGGTCTGCAACCTGCATTGCGTGATGTGCGGTCAGCGCGGGGACAGGGGAGTTCTTCGCGGTAAGGCGGGTCAGGATGCAGCAAAGACAATCGTGCCGCTTGAGGGATATAAAAAACTTGTTGACGAGCTTTCTTCCGTAAAGCCGATTTATTATGTGTGGGGAGGTGAGCCCTTCCTTTATCCGCAGCTGTGCGAGCTTGTGAAATACATTCAGGATTCGGGAAGTCTCTGCGCAATCAACACGAACGGAACCCTTTTGGAAAAATATGCCGAGCGCATTGTCGCCGACGGATGGCATGACATTTTTGTGAGCCTTGACGCATTCAGGGACGTGAACGATGCGATGCGTGGTAAGGGAAGCTACGACAATGTTGTGAAGGGATTCGAGGCAATCAACCGGGAGAAAAAGAGACAGGGAAAATCTCTTCCGATTATGGGAGTCGTCACCACGGTCACGAGCATGAACTACGAGGTGCTTCCTGATTTGGCGGAGGCATGCAAAGAATTCAATCTCACGTGGCACATCTACAATCTGGGAACATACACCAACGACGAGATTCTTGCGACCCACAAAAAATACATGAAGGACCATCTTGACACCGACATCTACATGCTCGACGGATACAACACAGGCTACAACAAGGGCATTGACGGAGCGAAGGCACACAGCATCCTCAACAAGATTCACAAGACCGATTACGGATACTTAAGCATAACGGTTCCCGCTCTGAATCCCGAGAAGACCCACGAGTATTATGCCGAGCTTGACACCCACGTGCGCGACAACTGCATTGTCCCCTGGTGCCAGGCAAACGTGTGCTATAACGGAGACGTGACTTTCTGCGCTGACTACAACGAATATGTTTTGGGCAACATACAGGAGCAGAGCTTCAAGGAAATCTACAACGGAGACAGGGCGAATAAATTCCGAGAGGAAATCCTCAAGTGCGAGGGCCATATTTTCCCAGGCTGCGTGAGGTGCTACCAGAACATGCTCTTCGGAAAAAAGATTAAAGGTTATTGATTTTGTATCACGGATGTATATCATGGAAAACAGTCAGGTGATTGCCGCACGGTTCCCTAAATTGTTTTCCGTGATTTTTTTCGAAAACCCTTGAAAAAAAAAACAATTTATTGTATTCTGTGCCAATGAGTAGTAGATGTTTTGCAATGTTGAAGCCCGGTGTACTTAACCGCAGGCTTGTAGGCGAGGTAATTGGCCGCCTTGAGAAAAAGGGTCTGAAACTTGTCGGACTCAAACTTATGAATATTTCACCTGAACTTGCATCCGAGCATTATGCCGAGCACAAGGGAAAGCCCTTCTATGATCCTCTCGTGGACTACATCACAAGCGGTCCCGTTGTAGCTATGGTATGGCAGGGAGATGACTGCGTAACTTTGGTGCGAAAGATGACCGGAGCGACGAATCCCGTGGATGCCCTTCCCGGCACAATCCGTGGTGATTTCTGTTCACACACTTCCCACAACATCATCCATGCAAGCGACAGCGACGAGAGCGCGGCACGTGAAATCAATCTCTTCTTCAAACCCGAGGAACTTGTAGACTGGGAAGACCAGAGCTCAATCTGGTACTGATTGCAAATCAAAGATTCTAATCTTTGATTTTCTCAAAAAAAGATCCGGCATTCAAAATCGAGCGCCGGATTTTTTATTTGAAGAATCTGTATAATCCTTTCCTTTTGAAAGAAAATATGCTATATTATTAGAGATACCTATGTTCAATTTTTCAGGAGGAAGCTTATGAGAACTATGTCACAACAGCAGGCACTTGACCGCTTACCGGATGACAACATGGCGAAGCGTATTATTTTGCACATTCTGAACAGTCCGAAGGCTCCGATTGAGCAGCTGAAAAAAGAAGTGGACGAATACGAGAGGGAATGGCTGTCACAATTCTCTGAAGAAGAGCAGGAAAGACTGACTGCTTGGAGACGGTAAATGTTTATAATTCCGATTGAGACAGACCGTTTCGTTTATGAGCACCTTTTTGAGACAGAGGAAAATCTTGCTGAAATTCAATCTTTTGTCGTTGACAAACCGTCCGGCAAAGGCTTGGAATTTTATTTGAAAAATATGGCGGAATACGAGGAACGAAAACGCTCCAACCGCACATACCTCGTCCGCGACAAGAAAACCAAGGAGCTTGCAGGATATTTTTCACTGAGAACAGGACTTTTCACCCTCGACAGCGGAAGGGAAAAAGAATCTGACGATGACATAACATTTTATTCGGTTCCCTCCATCGAGCTTTCCAATTTTGCCGTAAACTCAGCCTACCGTAAGCAACACCCTGAGGTTTCTAAAATCGGAAAAGACATATTCGCCAATTTCATACTTCCAATTGCCCAATTCACAGCTCAAATCGTAGGTGTACAGGCAATGCACATTTATGCGCTTCCTCAGGACGATCTCATCGATCACTATCAATCATTTGGTTTTCACCGACTGCCCGAGGAAATGGAGGCATTCGTCCACGAGCATGTAAAACCAATGTATGACAGGAACTGCATTTTCATGTACCTGCCTTTATAAAAAAAGATCCGGCATTCAAAATCGAGCGCCGGATTTTCTTATTGATTTCCAAATTATATTATGGCAACCTCGATTTATGCCTTGAAGGAATCCAGACCGGAGAAATCAAGGGTGGCAAAATAATCTTCAATGGTTTCCCTGCGTCTTATCTGCATGACAGAACCATCAGTGCGAAGAAGCAACTCACCCGCCCTGAGTTTTCCATTATAGTTGAATCCCATGGAGCGACCGTGCGCGCCTGCATCGTGGATTATAAGAAGGTCTCCCTCGTCAATCTTCGGAAGCTCCCTCTGCACCGCAAATTTATCGCAGTTCTCGCAAAGACTTCCCGTAACGTCGTAAACGTGATCCTTAGGCAGATTCTCCTTTCCGCTCACCTGAACCTCGTGGTATGCTCCGTACATTCCGGGTCTCATCAAATCAGCCATGGAAGCGTCGCAGCCAATGTACTCACGGTAGATGCTCTTGTGATGGATTGCCTTTGTAACCAAATATCCATAAGGTCCTGTAATCGGACGACCGCACTCAAAGCATACGGCCATGGGATCAAGACCGGCAGGAACAATCATCTTCTCGTAAAGCTCATGGATTTTTTTGGACACATATTCCAAATCAACCTTTTTCTGACCGGGCCTGTATGGGATTCCGACTCCGCCTCCCAAATCAACGAACTCAATGTTCACGCCGCACTCTTTCTGTACATCAAGCACAAGCTCAAAGACAATCCGCGCGGTATCCACAAAGAAATCTGGATTCAGCTCGTTTGACGCGACCATGGTGTGAAGACCAAAATGCTTTACCCCGGATTTTTTGCAGATTTTATATGCCTCAATCATCTGCTCGCGTGTAAGTCCGTACTTCGCCTCCTCCGGCTTTCCGATAATCGCATTCCCGCCTTCCTTGAGCGGTCCCGGATTGTAGCGGAAACAGATTGTGCACGGCATCTTTCCACCAAGCGCGTTCCATAAATAATCAATGTGCGTGATGTCGTCCAGATTGATTATGGCGCCAAGTTTTTCGGCATACTGAAACTCTTCCGCAGGAGTGTCGTTGCTTGTGAACATGATTCTCTTTCCGGTGATTCCAGTTTTTTCACAGAGAATCAGCTCAGGAAGTGATGAGCAGTCACCGCCGCATCCCTCGCTTGCAAGCACCTTCAGAATGTAGGGATTGGGAAGTGCCTTTACCGCGAAATACTCACGGAACTCAGGGAAATTGCTGAATGCCTTAGTAAAATAACGCATGTTCTCACGGATCGCCTTCTCGTCATAAATGTAAAAAGGCGTGGGATATTTTTTTGCGAGCTCCACCAGCTGCTCGTGTGTCAAAGGAAATGTATTCATGTGCTGATTATATCCCATCGGAAAAGATTAGACAATAGGGGAATCACCAGCATTTCCCAATTTCCAAATCTCCCTTTATTTTATTTTTTTACTGATTTTTCTTCAAAAATGTGCTATAATAGTTTTATCAGGAGGTGTTTTATGCCTTATGCGGTTGTGGCAGAGAAATTAAAGGCTGTTCCAGCTTATTATTTGGAAGAAGTTTCAGAATTTATAGATTTCATATTATTAAAGAGCAAGGAAGAGTCCTCCAAAAATGGCCTTGATGAAGCTATTGCAGAAGTTGAGCGGGGAGAGGTTGAGGTATTTAAATCTTTTGAAGATTTCAAGGCGGCAATGTCTTGAAAACAGAACTTCATTCAGCCAAATCATTCCGTAAGGATTATAAAAAACTCTCAAAATCCGAAGTTGAAGATACTGATGTTGTAATTATCTATTAGCTCTAATTTCGACTTATACGAAACAATGTCATTCCCGCGCCCCGACGCGGGAATCCCTTGTGCAGGAGAGATTGCCGGATCAAGTCCGGCAATGACA
>DFKI01000041.1 GCA_002373325.1 Treponema sp. UBA3649 | reverse complement strand
CATGAATTCCTGATAGTTCTCAACATTGCCAGGATATCCCCTCGGATTTCCGTCGTAATACTCATGATGATGGAAACACACGTCCTTCGCCATCTGATCAAGCTCGCTCTCAATCGGCTCAAAAATCTGCGCCCCTATTACGGTGTGTCCCTGCATGACAGACCTCTCGTCATCAGTCAGCGGTCCGTCCTTTTTTAGGATTCCGTCGGGAATGGCGACCTTTCCAACGTCATGGCATTTAGCGGCAAGTTTCAATGTGCTTCGGAAACGGTTTCTTTCCTTCTCCGGGATTTTTTTAATCGCGGCATAGCTGTCGTAAATCTCCACCGCAAAACAGGACACACGCTCAACATGTGCTCCCGTCTCCTTTGGATCCCTGTAGCCCGCCATCCTGACAAGACGCTCGATAAGCTGCTTGGTGAGATAAGAATATTCGTAAACCTGCCCGATGTTGGTCGCGAAATGTGACACGTAAAACTCAGCGTCGTCATCAAAAGGAACGATTTTTCCCTTGCTGTCCTGCGCGTTGATTATCTGAAGGACTCCCAGAACCTTTCCGTTTGTCATGGTAAGCGGAACCGTCAGCATGGAAGTCGTATGATAGCCCGATGCCTGGTCAGTGGCCACGCTGAATTTGTAGGATCTCCTCACATTGTTTTCCTCATCCTCCCACTCGCTCATGTTGTACACATCGGGAATGTTGATGACTTTCTTGGAAAGGGCACAGTATCCGCAGATTGTCTCGGCGTTCACCGGAAATGAGAATGAGAGATACGGAAGCTTCGCACCGGGAGCAAGACGAGCCTGCTTGGAATAATTCACGCTGTACCGGATTTTCAACATATTCACTTCCTCGTCATAAGAATATATTGATCCGGCATCGGCGTTCACAATGGAACATGCAGAAATCAGGATGTTTTCAAGGAGAATGTCAGTGTCTTTGATTTCACTGAGCTGCTTTTCAATAGCGGCCATCTCCTTCAATTTTTTTCCGCGCTTATCCAACTTTTTAGACATACATCAAATCCTACAGCCAACTTATTTTAGTACAAAAAGCGATTTTTTACAAGTGGAAACCTGAAAAAAGTCGTAGAAAATGCCCGACCGACAAATCCGCACATCAGGTACATTTAATGCTAGGCGATTCCCTTCTGCCTGAGAAAAGAATAAAATGTATCCGTGAATTTACGAATCATCTCATCGTCCAGCCCCGAAGATTTAGAGCTCTTGCTAAGCCCCAGGGATGCCATCTGAAGGTGAAGCTCCCTTTCCTCCAGCATCCTTGAAAGAATCCTCTCGTCAAAAAGAATCCCGCGGTCGTTCATCACTGGTATCCCCGAATCCATGAGCCGCCTTGCGAAAGGAAGATCCCTGGTAATCACAAGCGAATTCCCGTCACATTTTGAGGCTATAAAATCATCCGCAGCACCCTCATCAGCAGGACAAATCACCATAATGACATTTTCGGAATCAGAGTCATCGACTATAGCACGGTTCGCCACGAAAATCGCCTTAAAAGAATATTTCCGAGAGGCGCGTAAAATTATTTTCCTTATTGATTTTGAAAGGGAATCAGCATCAGCCCAGATTTTAAAACCTGCGTCTGATTCAGAAAATTCCTCGGGCCGCATTCTAAATCACCTGGTTGATTCTGTCAATCATCTGTTCGGTAAGCCTTGTCGCAACCTCGTCCTCAGCGTCCGACTCCTCCCGGATTTCATTTTCCTCCATGAGATTCGCCGTCTTCGCCTTGATAAGCTCATCCACCAGCGTGATTCCCGCGAGTATGCTTATCTGAAGCGGATCCGAAAGACTCTTGCTTTCCCCGATTGTTCCGGTAATCTCCCGGTAATATGTATAGAGTTTTTCCAGGTACTCGTCATCCTCTTTTGCCTTAATAGTAAAGGATGTACCCAGCATGTTCACTTGAAGTCTGCCCATAGTCCCTCGAATCAGAAGATGTCAAACTGTTGAGCTCTCGAACCGATTTCTTCGCTCCCGTCCTGATTTTGCTCCGAACCTGCACCTGCGGCACTCCCGTTCTGTGGGGAAGCAAGCGGATCCAGATTTGAACCTGCGTTTGACGGCGGCACGGAAGTTTGATTCGTTACCGGCGCATTTTCGGTTTTTACGGCAGATTGCGCGTCCGTTTTTATTTCATCCACAGGATTCTCAGAAGCGTCTGTTTTTTCCTGCGGACTTGACAGGGCAAACAAGGTTGACTGCATCGCCATCCTGGTCTGCATTGCACTGTCAGGAATTGTCTGAGGCGGAGTATTTTCCTCCGCAATGGAATTCGATTCCGGGAAAGATAATTCCTTGGAATTTGATTCAACAGGTTTTGTTTCCGTCGAACTGGATTCCATGGAATATGTCCCAGCCGGATTCATTGCCTCCACTGAAGAATTCTCTTCCTTAACTTGCGGTGAGTCCACAATCTGATCTGCTTCCACAGAACTCTGCGCCCCCACTGCAAGTACGGAATTCTCCACCTCATCAAGCTGGTCCAGGGCCCTCTTTATGCTTTCCTCGATCTGAATCTGCTCCGCTTCCATTGAAGAAACCAACTCCGTTTTGTCTTCAAGCGAATTTGTGAGCTCTGCGCATTTTCTACGCAAAGCATCGTTCTCGGACTTAAGCTGCGAAACCAAATCATTCATCTGCCTGATTTTTTCCACAGCGGTATTCACCTTTTTCTGCAAAAGCAAAATCTGATCGATTGAACCCATATAGCTCCTTATGCCTTGACTGCGTTCTTGGCTACTTCCACCACAGCCTTGAATGCGGCGGGATCCTCAATGGCCATGTTGCTGAGTGCCTTGCGGTTCAGCTTCACACCAGCCTTTGTAAGTCCGTCGATGAAACGGCTGTAAGAGATTCCCTGCTCACGGACAGCCGCATTGATACGGGCAATCCACAGAGCGCGGTAATCACGCTTCTTTCCCTTGCGTCCTGAGTAGGCATGGTCCAAAGCCTTTACAACAGCATCCTTGGCGGGCTTGTAGTTTGACTTTCTGTCTCCGTAGAAACCTTTCGCCAGCTTCAAAATCTTAGCACGGCGGTTCTTTCTCTTGCTTCCATCTATTGCTCTTGGCATCTTTCTTTTCTCCTATAAAAATTTGAGATTCTCAGACTCAGCCGTAGGGCAACATCTGCTTTTTAATCTTCTTTGTCTCGCTGTCGGCGAGAATACCAGCATGGCGAAGATTCATCTTGCGCTTGGGAGACCTCTTCGTCAGGATATGACGGAGATTCATTTTCTTGTGCTTAACTTTGCCTGTTCCAGTAAGACTGTAGCGTTTTGCTGCAGACTTCTTTGTCTTCATCTTTGGCATTTTAAAACCTCACTTCTTGACCTTGGAGCCCAGCGTCATCGACATGAAGCGACCGTCCATCGCAGCCGGCTTCTCTATGACATACGAGCCTTCCTCGAGTCTTTTTTCTACTTCCTTCAGGACATCAAAGCCGAGCTCGGTGTGAGCAAGTTCCCTACCGCGGAAACGGATGGTCACTTTAACCTTATCGCCTTCGTTTAAGAATTCCTGAACATGTTTTGCCTTCGTGTCAAGGTCGCCTGCGCCGATTTTTGGCTGCATACGAATCTCCTTGAGCTTCAATACCTTCTGGTTTTTCTTGGAGTCACGGAGTTTTTTCTCCTGTTCAAACCGGTATTTTCCGAAGTCGAGTATTTTACAAACCGGCGGATTTGCATTCGGCGATACTTCAACAAGATCGAGATCCCGCTCCTTTGCCATTTCGAGGGCTTCTTTTGTAGGGACTATGCCCTTCTGATTACCTTCATCATCAATGAGTCTGACCTCTCGCACGCGAATCTGTTCATTTACGCGCATTCCCTTATTGTCTGCCAACGATCCTCCTTGGTGTCATAAAACACTCTATAATGAGACTCCTTCTTAAAAGAAAAAGCCAACACTTTAAAACAGAATATCACATAGAAACACTTTTGTCTAGCATAAAAGCGTCCAAAACGAAATTTCTTCTTAAATTTTTGCCGATAAAAAATCAAGCCTCATACTCAGGTCCCTTTTTCAATCCAGTAATTATATAGAAGAAAAGAGAGCATCCCGCGAAAACAAGCGAAAACAAAGTATAAATCCTGTCACCTGTATAGTACCAAAGAGCCTCGGTGAAAGGAGGCACAATCAGCACGGCAAGGGACGGAATCAAAAAGAGCACGGAAAGCACGATGTTTTTCGCCCTAAGAAAGGACATGGAAAAATATGCGAATCGCGACATGACAAGGCACATCCCGGCATAGAGCATGGGACGACCGAAAATCATGAAAAGGTCAATCCTGTCCACCCCCTCTATGGAAGTGAACGGAATGAGGACCATGTAAAAAGAAAGCATGAGGGGACCTGTGGACGCTGCCTTGTAGGTGATTGTGTCCCTCGAAAAAAGAAAATAAACCACGCAGGAAACAAGCAGTGGAACAATCACGTCATGGGTGAGGATGTGGAGCCCCGCAGGAAAAAAATTGTCAGTCCAGACATAATCATTGAAAAAGACGAATTTCCTCACGCAACAAAAAAGAGCTCCGATTACAAAACCGAAAGCCACCGCGGGAATAAATGATTTTCCGCTGAACTTGCCGTTTGAAAGACATGCGGCAATCGTCAGAAGCGGTATGGAAGCCAATAAAAAAATATACATGGCAAGATTATATCACATTCCGATTTTTTTTTCAACACTGGAAAACGAAATGCGCACGGGAATGAAATTTTCAAAGTTACACCGAATAGCTGTAGTTTTTCGATGTTCCAATGAGCGTTATTTTGCCCCCTTGAAAAAATCACACATAAAAGATATTTTATCCTTATAGACAAAGGGGGAAAACATGCAGACTTTTCTTGGAGCCATTTTCTGTGCCGTAATGCTGGCCGTCATCCTGATTCTCCGCGTCTGGAGAAAAAAATCCGTCGCCAAAATCTACGACGACATGAAGGAAAAGGAAAACTCCTACACGCTGATTGTCGGAAGCTACGACTGGGGACCCGCGGTGGACAAAATAATCCTGAATCCGAAGCTCCAGACTTTCGAAACGGACTCCGCCAAAAGTGATTTTACCGAAGATGATTTTGCCCCTAAGAATTTCACGGTAAAAATCAGGACAGAAATTTTTGACTATGCGTCAGGAAAAATCCGGGAGATTGAGGGAAACGCAAAGGTCAAATCAGCATGGGCAAGCGACATTGACGGAAATCCGGACTCTGATTCCGAAGCAAAGCATGACCCAACTCACGATAATGAGCCCGTTGGAATGCCGGAAACTCCGCACATAACGCTCGCTCTTGAGGTGCATCCAGAAAATCAGCTTCTCTCCCCCTTCATCTACGATTCCGAAAGCGGACATAATGTATGGAAGAAAAAATTCATTTTTGAAATCAGCCATCCGAAATTTGAAGGGACAATCACGGAATGCAACGACTGGTACTCCCCCGACGCGGATCTCTTCACGGACATGAAATCCACCGGGGAACTTAAAGCCGCGAGTTTCTCCCCTGAAATCAAGGACGGAAAAAAGAGGCCCCTCATTGTCTGGCTCAACGGTGCATGGGAAGGCGGCAGGGACGTGAACATCGCGCTTCTTGGAAACAAAGTGACTGCCCTTGCGAAAAATCCGATACAATCCTATTTTGATGGAGCCTTCGTCCTTTGCATACAGACACCGACTTTTTGGATGCAGCACGGAGACGTACCCTATGACATTTTGAAGGAAGATTGCACGGACAAATCATCCCGTTACACAAAATCATGCAAGCACGTCATAGACAAATTCCTGCATGACACACCCATGGCGGACAAAAAGAGAATCTACATAGGAGGATGCTCGAACGGAGGATACATGACGGTGAACATGATTCTCTCCTACCCCGATTTTTTTGCGGCGGCATTTCCCGTGTGCGAGGCCTACAACGACGGGTGGCTCTCCGACTCCGACATCAGGACACTGGACAAGGTTCCCACTTGGTTCGTACATGCAAAAAACGACGCTACGGTTCCTCCTGAAAAGCACGTCATCCCCACGACGCAGAGACTTCTTTCGGCAAGGACAGGCTACATCCTGCACTGGAGCTTTTTCCCGGATGTAAGGGACACGAGCGGTAAATTTACTGATGACAAAGGAGCCGCTTATGAGTATAATGGACATATGGTGTGGGTCTACCTTTTCAACGACCAGTGCTCTTCCGAAAGCGGAGAAAATCTTTGGGCATGGATCTCAAGGCAGAGCCGTATATGCGAGGATTCCGGGGAGGATTTATGACGGATTTGAAAATGTGGCACGAGGAAGGAAATATTTTCCACAGTCAGGCAAGCATCTTTTTCAGTCAGGCTAACCGCAACAAGATTCTGAGCCTGAACGAGGTTTTGAGGATAACTTCGGACGCGGCGGTGGAGGATTACAGGCAGCAGGGACTTTCCAGGGAAACTCTTGCACAAAACGGATATGCCATTTTAGTCTCAAGGCTGGCGTTTCATTTTTGGAGGAATCCCAGGGAGAACGAGCGGATTGAGGTAATCACCTGGGAAGAAAAACCGGAGCCACTGCAGCTCAAACGTGCCTACGAAATCAAAAGCATGGAGGGAGAGAGGCTTGTGAGCGGACTGAGCACATGGCTGGTCGTGAATCCTGAGACAAGACGGATTATCCCCACGAAGGATTTCACCATGCACAAGGCTCCCGAAACTGAGACACAAAGGGACTGCATGAAGCCGGGAAAGATTTCCGTCCCGAAAGACATGAGCGTGATTGACGAGCGCATCATCAAGTTTTCGGACATCGACGCGAACGGACACACCACGAACTCACGCTACGGAGCATTCGTTGCCGACGCACTTCCACCGGAGTACAGGGACATGGAGCTTTCCGATTTCCGCCTCAACTACTCGAAGGAGGCTCTGCTCGATGAAAAACTCACGGTTTTCGGAAATTTTGCCGATAATGAGAAAAAGGCCTGCATTGTGGGAAAGACTGAGAACGGAACTTCCTTTGAGAGCGAGCTTTTTTTCAAATAGAAGCCATTTGGGAGTGGCGGAAGATTTTTGTATGGAGACTAAAATGAAAAAACTTTTTCTTACACTGATAATGATAATCTCTGCAATAAGCTTTTCATACGCGCAGTTTGATTTTGGATTCGGCTCTGACATTTCCATCCTTAAGGTTGATGAATCAGGAGTCGAGAATTTCACGGGACAAACTCTTGCAACGGCCAATCTTGGCGGATACATTTTCATCAACGACTCCTGGTACGGAATCTACCGTCCCCTCACATTCTCTTTCGGCATGTCGGGACAGGACAAGATTTACTCAATCACTTTCGGACTTGGATTCGGTGCAAAATGGCAGATAGACGAGGAGAACTCCATCATCGCGGGATTAGCTCCGGTCTTCACCTACTACGACATCTCGTCGGAATCCATTTCGGGCGGCTCTCCATCGGCTTTTTTGATTGGCGGAGGACTTGACGTGCATTACAGGTATGAGCCGTTCAGCGACGAAAACACTTCGCTTTCCTTCATCGTGGGAGCTAGGTCCCAATGGTCCCCGATCGCATTTTTGAATTCGAATCCATCTTACTCAATCAATCAGCTCATCGCAATAAGGCCTTACGCAGGTCTCTCCGTCAAATTCGACACGTCACGGAACAACTATGTGATGTCCGGCCCCGGTTTCTGAAAATCCGGCACACAAAACAAAAAGGGATCCGACATGAAAATCGAATCCCTTTTTTATTTGGGGCAAACCGTCAGAAAAATTATTTCTTCTTTCCCTGATTTGCGACCGCCTCCATCTTTGCCTTGAGAGCTTCCTGGTCGCCGAGGTAGTAGTACTTCTCAACCTTGGTCAAATCATCGTTGAACTCGAACACAAGCGGAACTCCGGTCGGAATGTTCACTCCAAGAATCTCCTCGTCGGAAAGATTCAGGAAATACTTGTACAACGCGCGGAGACTGTTTCCGTGAGCTGCGATAATAACACGCTTTCCCTCAAGAACCTTCGGCTTGATTTCCTCTTCCCAGTAAGGAACCGCACGTGCGATGGTTGTCTCCAAAGACTCATGCTGGGGAATAAGGGCGGGATCCACGTCGCGGAACATGGGCTTGTTCTTTGCTGAGCGGGGGTCAGAATCCTCAAGTACCGGCGGCTTGATGTTGAATGAGCGTCTCCAGATTTTTACCTGTTCCTCACCGTACTTCTCCGCAGTCTCGCTCTTGTTCAGGCACTCAAGTCCACCGTAATGTCTCTCGTTGAGCTTCCATGTCTTGATTGTGGGGAGCCACACGCGGTCCATCTCGTCAAGCACGTGCTGCAGTGTGTGGATTGCTCTCTTGAGGTATGATGTGTAGGCAATGTCGAAATCATATCCCTCAGCCTTGAGAAGCTTTCCAGCCTCCTTCGCCTCCTCATGTCCCTTTTCGCTAAGGTCAGGATCCTGCCATCCGCAGAACTGATTCAGCTTGTTGAACTCCGACTCACCGTGGCGGATAACAACCAATTTCTTCATATAAATCTCCTATGAAACGATTTTAAGAAAGCGATTTCAAAAAATGAAACCAAAGTCTTTGCAGAGATTGTATCACAAATCGGACTAAAAAACAATATCCACACGGGGCATATACATCAGGATTTGGAGAGGGCATCATTCAAGGCATCCACCGCAAGACCAAGGTATTTCGAAACCGTCTCAATGGAAAGACCATCCGCAAGCATAGTTTTCGCAGCGTTGACTTTAGCATTATGCTCCCCCTGCTTCATTCCCTGCTCAATCCCCTGTTCAATTCCCTGCTTCATTCCCTCCTCAAATGCCATGTCCTTTTCCTCGTCTATGGTCTGCTGCCATGTCATATATTGATGCCTCCATGTCATGTTTTTTCTGGCGATGGAGACCTTTTTCTCGATGGACCTGGTGAAATCGCTCTCGGCATTCTGATCCACAAGAAACCTGAAAAATGATTTCTCCTCGCCGTCTTTTATTTTACCATATTCCGACGCGTTGAAAAAGACCTTGTAGGCTCCGTCGTTCAGTTTTATCTCATTTCCCTCATCATCCCGAAAGATGTTCTCGAAAAAATATACGGGCAGGTTTTGTTTAAGGGGATCCTCAAGGCACAGAAAAATTACGTAGGAATCCTTGAGCCTACTGTAGTTCTCTCCGCGCGAGAGATTGTCCATGTCGATTACGCTCTGATAGTACCGGGCCCTTTTCGGCAGGTTGGGATTGCTCGTAGTCTGAATCTCCAGGTCAAAAATCCGCTTGTTATCCTGAGTGTAAACGTCGAACCTCACGCTTTTCGCATCGGGAATCTCCTGCATAGTGTGCTCGGAGTGCGGCATCTCAAGCCTTTCAATCTTCACGTGGAGAAGCATCTCAAGCAGGTGCCGGCATATTTCAGGCTCGGTCTCCATGATTTTGCAGAACATGAAGTTGTTGGC
>DFKI01000016.1:37719-64292 GCA_002373325.1 Treponema sp. UBA3649 | reverse complement strand
ATTGTTTCGTATAAGTCGAAATTAGAGCTAACAAAGATTCTGTATTTTTTCAAGCATCCCCAATTTTACCCCTTAAACAAGCCTGTAATTAACACGAAAAAAAATATTAAGTAAAACGAAACCTTCTTAACCTTAGTTTGTTATTTACAACAAGAAAGAATTAATTAAAAACTTTTAAAATCCCAATTCCTCGGGCTTTTTGAAGGTTTTGTATGACAACGAGAGGTATAAAATGAAAAAGACGAAAAGAATTTTTGCGGCGGCATTGTCGGTTTTGTTTGCGGGATGCTCCATGGACATGCAATCACCATCGGGTGCGGGAGGAGGACAGAATCCGGGAGGCTCAGGAGGAAACACAAGCTACACCTCATCCATCACAAGCGTGGACACAAGCCGGGTAGTAAGCGCTTCGGATGATTTCACCACCCAGATTTTCTCAAACGAGATTTCACTTAATCTCTCGGAGATGAGTTTTACCGGAGCTGATTTTGAAAACGAGCCGATAAGCGAATCCAAAACGGAAATAACGGACGGAATCAGCGTGAAGAGCGAAATCATGTCAGATTCTTCCATATATATAACGCTTGCTTTTTCTGAATCATCGGGAAGCGCAAAAATCACGGTCTCGGGAACACTTGAAAAAGGGACTTTGGAAATCGCAACGAACAAAAACACATTGCAGGATGTCGCGCTTGTTTTGGACGGAGCCTCAATCACGAGCGGAAACTACCCTGCCCTGCTTGTGAGTAAATCATCCAGATGCTTCTTAAATCTGAGCGGGGAAAACAACCTCACGGACGGACGCTCTTACGGAACTGGCTACAGTGAAAAAAACGGAAGCGAGTACTACGACGAAAACGCATCTGAATCCGATGTTGAAAACGACGCATCCGAAACTCAAGTCTGGGAAGAAGGAAGCGACAAAAAGGGAACTCTCTTTTCCAAGGGAGCCATGCTGATTTCGGGAAGCGGAAGTCTTTCTGTCAACACAAACTACAAGCACGGCATTTACTCAGGTGATTATATCCGCATTTTTGAGGGAAACATTTCGGTGGAGAACTCAGGCAGAAACTGCATCCGTGCACAGAACGCATTTGTCATGGACGGCGGGACACTCAATCTAAACGGGACGGGAACTCACACAAACGACGAGAGCCGGGGAATCATCGTGGAAGGAAGCGAGGAAAATCCCGGGGAAGGTTTCATCTATATTACAGGAGGCACAATCAACTGCAGGACCACAGGAAAAGCCATCAGCGCGAAATGGGACATTGACGAGGACGCGGAGACTTCAAGCACCGATGACGATCCGAATCCTGTCGTCGTGATAAGGGGCGGAACATTGGACATCACCACAACGGCAAGCGTCATTGACTCAGACAGAAATGCGACGACGGTGACATATTATGACAGCGACGGTGTGAGCGTAACGGAAACAAGAAGCTGTTCTCCGGAAGGGATTGAGGGAAAAAGCGGCATAATCATAAGCGGGGGAACCCTTGTCATAAATTCCACGGACGATCCTCTGAACGCAAGTTTGAGCGGAAGCGGATTCGTGAACATAAGCGGAGGTGAAATCTACCTTTGCACGTCTTCGGGTGATGCCGTGGACTCAAACGGTGACATCAACATCTCGGGCGGAACAATAATCGCAATTGCGACGATGGGAAGCGAGGATGGATTTGACTGCGACGGAGCCCTCACATTTACAGGCGGACTTGCGGTCGGAATCAGCGGATCATCCCATTACTGTGCGTCAAGCTCCAATGCCGCTAATACACAGAACACTTTTGTAATCGGAAAAAGCTATACTGGTACGGGAGGGACAAGCATGGTCATAAAGGACTCCTCAGGTGATTGCGTCTTTGCGTTTGACATTCCGGGTGCGGCCACAAGCTTCAGCCTTATGACACTCTCTTCTCCAGAGCTGAAATCCGGGGAAAGCTACAGCGTCTTCAAAAATGTGACTCTTAGCGGCGGAACTGATTTCATGGGACTTTACACGAATCTTCCGTCTGTAAGCGGAGGCTCAAGCACCACGACCATAAGCACGTCCAGCGGAACCACAGTTTACACGGCGGGAGTGAGCTCATCGTTCCAGCCCCGGTAATCCTGGCCCAAATTTTGACTTTTCAACAAGCCTGTCATTGCCGTACTTGATACGGCAATCCCTTCCCGATGAGATTAATGTCTCACGGCATATCATCAGGGAAGGAAAGAAAGCGTGCGTCATTTATACAAGATTTTTTCCACATCGAATTTTTTCCGCCACACTAAAATCAAAGAAAGCGATCCGATGATTGCGACTGAGAGCGGCAGAATCAAGAGGTATTTGGAAAAAACATTCACCTTGAGAATCAAAGCTCCTTGTATGATGACCAGCAGGCAGAAAGGCAGAATGAGGGATTTTTGATTTGCGTCCTTGGAATCCTTTGAGACTGATGAAATGAAAACCGTCAGACAGCTTATGAAAAAAAGCCAGAGCGGAATAATCACAAGGGCGAAAAAAATCATCTCCATGCTCAGAACGAAGGCCTCTCCGAATATCAGTTTTTGAATCAAAGCACACAACAAAAAGTTTAAGAATGCCAGTGCAGTTGAGACCAAAAAGATGCAGAAAGTTTTTTCCGCGAAGATTTTTTTTCTGTCAACCGGGAAAAGCATAATCAGCTCAAGCTCTCCAAATTCTTTCAGATAACTGACAGCTGATATGCCAAGGATAAGGGGAAATGCCGTATATAATAGAAGGGAATATAACATGATGAGCCGGGAACTTATGCTTATCTTGTCCACTTCTGTTTCCGAGAAATTTTGAAACAGCGCGTAGACCGAGTTTTCATCTTTGTTTATGGCAAGACAGAATGCAAAGCTTATTGCCAAAATAATGATGTTTATGAAAACAATGACTGCCATGCTCTTTTTTTCCCGCAGCAAATCCTTTATGTCGTGCAGCATAAACTTTTTCAAGACGCTCATTGATTTTCCTCCGCCTCCGATTTGATAAGAAAATAAACATCATGAAGTGATTTTCCCGGATACTGCTCAGCCAAATCTTGTTTTGATTTTTCAACGATGGTTTTCGAATTCAAAAAGAATCCGATTTTGTCATAAATCTCCTCGCCGTAGTACAAATCATTTGTGCTTATCAAAAAAGTCTTGCCCTGTGCCCTCAATGATTTAATCAGCTCCGCAAGCTCACGGCACATCTCAGGATCGAGAGACGCAAAAGGCTCGTCCCAGATAAGAAGGTCGGGATTGTTGATAAGGGAAATCAGCAGGGAAACTTTCCTTTTGTTCCCGGTGGACAGATTGATGAATTTTTTTTCAATCTCATCCTCCAGGTGCAAAACCTTGATTAACGGATCCACGTCGGAATGATTTTTTCCATACAGGGACGCGTAAAACAGGATTGATTCTTTTACGACATTGTGTGGCAGCATCCTTGCCGTATCAAAGAAGACTCCGACATTCCCAGGGGCAATAAAGTTCCTGTCAACCTGCCTTCCGCAAATGGAGACAAGCCCTGAATCATATTTATAGAGCCCTATTATGGTTTTCAGCAAGGACGTTTTTCCGACACCGTTTGCCCCGACCAGTAAATACGAGCACGATGCCGGACAGCTTAAGGAAATGTTTGAGTAAATGATTTTATCTTTTATTCTTTTTGATATGGAGTCCACCACAATCATTTTAACACCATCCGAAATAAATCTATTGCCCCCCAACCGCCCCGGGAAGTCCTTTTGAAGATTGCGATTTCCTCCACCGAAAACTCAGCGTGAAAATCCATGTTGGAAAAAAAACGCAAAGCCTCGTCCATGATGCCAGCCGGTATGTCCCTGTTCGCGACCGTAACATGCGGCGTGAAGATTTTGGAACTTTTTCGCACGCTCCCCGGAAGATTCGCCTGAAAGGATTGCGTGAAAAAATCCCTGAGTTTTGTCCATCTCTCGTCGGATTCCACATGGGCAAAAAGAGTCCTTTCCTCAAAAGCACCGAACCCGGATATCCTTGCGTTGAAAGGCAGCGTCCCGGATTTTACCGCTTTTTGAAGTGCATCCTCCACAGCAGATTTTACATCCCCGTCGTTATAATCATCGGGAAGCAAAAAAGGAGGAATCAGCGTGATGTGGGGATCCGTTCCGTGTCCGCTCTTGCATCCGTACCTCTCGTTCATGTAGGATCGGAACTCCCGGATTTTGCAAGCGACATCCTCAGGAAGCGACACTCCGACAAAATGTGTCTGCTGATGAAAATTTCTTTCCATTATACAGTCTCCAATTTAGCGAATAAAATGGGTGGGTTGCCATTCCTCTTTTTTTGGCAATCCGAATTTCTCTTTTCCAAGCGCGATGCTCTTAATCAAAAAACTCATGTTCCGTGCAAGTGTCCTCATGGTCTGCAATCCCTCGGCATCCTGAGAAGCATCCCCTGCCTTTAGTCCATGAATGCAGTTCCAATATTGGCTTGATGCGACAGGCATTCCGCTGATTGTAAAATATTTATTCAGCTCGTCAAAAGTTGCAGAGCATCCACCACGCCGGGCCACAACCACTGAAGCTCCGACTTTCATCGTCTTGTCAAAACCCGTGCTGTAAAAAAGTCTGTCCAAGAGGGAAATCAAAGTTCCGTTCGCGGAGGCATAGTAAACAGGGCTCGCAAGCACAAGACCGTCGGACTTTTCAAAAATCTGTGCAATCTTGTTCACCTCATCGTCAAAGACACATTTTCCTTTTTTAAAACAAGTTCCGCATCCTATGCAGCCCCGGATATCCTTGTTGCCGACATGAAGAAGCGTCGTCTCAATCCCCTCCTCCTGAAAGATTTTTCTCATCTCCTCAAGCGCAATGGAAGTATTTCCGTTCGAATGCGGACTTCCGTTAATCATCAATACATTCATCCCATCCTCCTAAAGAAACCGATTTTTCAGCTCCCCACAATTTTTGAATTTATTTAAAGTCTGTCTAAAATATAATCCCGGCTCAAGGCTATTGTCAAGGAAAATCACCCCGTCCTCAATGCAGAATGAAAAACTTGACGATTTCCAATTTTTTGCATATATTATAGTAAAGAAAGAATTTCGGATAAAAAAGCGGGCGCAAATCCCCTTACCCAATGACGCGCATTGAAAATCCCAAGTGAATTTCCGATGTGAAGCAAAACCATTTCCTAAGGAGACACGCAATGAGAAAGGAACTTTACCCTCAGTTCAAACAAATTTGTGGCATGGCGAAAGAAATTTTGGACTTGCCAGATTTAAGCGAAGAGCAGATTTCAAAAGTTTTTGCACACGTAAGCAACGCAGACATGGAAAACACCATACACACCATGAGACATATCTATATGCTGCTGAAAAACAACGCTCAATAAGATGGCTCAGGTCCGTACAGTTTTACAATCTGCATTTCGCACTCATCTCTAAAACGGGAATCCTCCGACACAAGGTCAAAAATCCGCTGGTCCTCAATCAGTTTTGACCAGGCTGAAAAAGTTGCGGCTAAAAAATCATCGTTCAGGTGAAATCCGCCGTAAACCAAAGGACACTTGTATGGAAGAATGTCCGTATAGAGAATCAGAAAAAGCTCACCTTCTTCCGTAAGATATGGAGCCGCCGGAAAAGTCCTGCACTGTATGGGTCTCAGCTCTCTTTTGCACAGGTCCGCACCACGGCACTTTACAAAAAAGACTTTCTCTTTCCACGATTCCGGAAAACCAGCTGATTGGGCATCCTCCTCGCTCCACTCAAGCCAAGGGTCATTTTTGTCATGCAATTTTTCCTCACCCGGCAAAAGGTAGATTCCAACCTCTTCGTCAGTCTCCCCGTCGCTTTCCGCAAAAAAAGTCTCATCGCGGATTCCGTCCTGAAAATTTCCGTCGAGCGCACAACACGCCGAAGAACAAAGTTTTCCGCAGTCCCCGTCAATCGGAGAGACAGATTCAAGCAGCGAATAGATTTTCTCATAATCATCCCGCGATAATTTTCCGGACTTATTTTCCATGCGATTCCACTCCTCAAAAAAAAATCCCCATATAGAATCGGCACTTTGACTGAGCCACTTGAAAAACAGATGATTAGGATATAAAATAAAGACAGTTTTAAAAAGCGGGCATTCCGCATGTGGGGGAAAATGGCAAAGTCTATAACAAATTACAAGTGTCTGGCATGTGGCGGCGGACTCAGATTCGATCCTACATCCGGCAAAGTTGTGTGCGAATACTGTGACAGCACGTTTACCATAGAAGAAATGGAAAAGGCATACGATTCGCATGAAAATGAAAATCCTGCGTCAGGAACAGAATCAAGCGGACAAAATCAAAACGAAAACTCAGCCTCTGAAAATCACGGGGATGAATGGAACACCAACGGACTCAACTCCGACTGGGGAGCCGATGGAGCAAACATGAAGGAGTACAACTGTCCGTCATGCGGGGCAAACATTTTGTGTGAGGCAAGCACCGCCGCTACAAGTTGTCCTTACTGCGACAATCCCACGGTCATAGAAACTCAGTTTTCCGGCAATCTGAGACCAGATTACATAATCCCGTTCAAAGTAAAAAAACAGGAAGCCGTTGACGCGCTGAAAAAATTCTACAAGGGAAAAACTCTTTTGCCCAAACTTTTTTCCGAGGAAAATCACCTTCAGGAAGTCAAGGGAATTTACGTTCCTTTCTGGCTCTTCAATGCAACAGCCGACGCACGCATGAGATACCACGCCACAAAATCAACGACGGTACGCCATGGTGAAAATGTCACGACAACGACAAGCCACTACGACTGCGCGAGAAGCGGTACTATTGATTTCGAAAAGATTCCGGTGGATGCCTCAAAAAAAATGCCCGATGACCTCATGGATTCCCTTGAGCCTTTCAATTACGCTGATTTAGCAGATTTTTCAACGGCTTATCTTCCCGGCTATCTTGCGGACAAATATGACGTGAGCGTTGAGGACTGTTTTGAGAGAGCCAACCAGAGATGTTTGGAAAGCGCGGAATCGGTGATGAGAAAAACAGTCTCCGGCTATGATTCGGTTTCGCTTACGGACAAACAAATCAATCTGAAAAAAGGCGCGGTCAAATACGGACTGCTTCCGGTCTATCTTTTGTACACAAAATGGAACGACGAAAAATTCCTCTTCGGTGTGAACGGACAGACAGGAAAAGTCGTGGGAAATCTGCCCATAAGCGGCGGAAGATGTTTTCTCCATTTCATAAAAAAGTTTTTCATCTATTCAGTTATCGCAGCTTTTGCCATTGTCGCATTTACTTTCATCTCAAGGATGATTTAACCCGGAGGATTTTATGAAAGGAAGTTTTTTTAGAAAAGCAATCTGTCTCTTTCCCTTTTTCTTTCTGTTGATTTTTTCATCAAGCGCACAGGACACAGATTTTATTCCGCTGATTGATTCTGACGACGCATATTATGACGAAAGCTACGACGCATTCGACACCTACGACTATGATTCTATCGAGTCCCCCGGCACAGGAGAATCTTTTGGCGAATACAAAGGAGCCCCCGATCATTATGTTTTCGACAACGTTAAGCTCCTGACAAATCCTGAGCTGACATCCCTTGAGGATATGGCCCGGAAGATTGGAGAGGAACATCATTTCGGCACACACATAATAATCATAAAAGACTACACGACATTCGGCTCAACCATCGAGGATGCGGCGGAAGAGCTTTACTCCAAACTGAACTTGGGGTACGGAGATCAGAACAGCGGAATCAGCCTTGTTTTGTCCATGGAAGACCGAAGTTTCGATTTGGATGCATTCGGCTACGGAAACGATGCGTTCACGGACTATGGAAAAGAAATGCTCGCCGACAGTTTTCTCGATGATTTCAAGGACAACGACTGGTACAAGGGATTCGCTGATTACATACGCACGGTTGAGGCCTATCTTAAAGCCGCGGAATCAGGAAGCCCGGTTGATTATTATCCTTCAGAGCAAAGAGCCGACTCCATGAGCATTTTGTCAGAAAATCTCTACGGATTTATTGGACTTGTCGTAATCATCGCCATGGTGCTTGCGTTCATAAATCTTTCCAGGGAAAAGCGGCGGATGAAACCTGTTGCACAAGCGACTCAAGCAAACGCATACATCGCGGGGGAAGTCATGCTCAGCAACAAACAGGATAACTTCACTCACAAAACCACGCGGACTGTACGGGTAGAGACGGGAAGCCACAGGAGCAGCGGAGGAGGCGGAGGCACAACAATAAGACCGAGCGGACACTCTCACCACAGCGGTCATTTTTAAAACCCTGCGTCAACACAAAATCACATCGGGTATTTACATTATTCTTTTTTTGGAATAAAATTGTGCGATATGAAGTCATTATTGAAACTGTTTAAGATTCTGACACCAAAACAGATGCGCACTTGTTTTATCCTGATGTTCCTTATGTTGATTGGCGCAGTGTTTGAGGCGGTCGGCATAGGAGCTGTCTATCCCGTGATACGAATAATCGGGGATCCAAACTGGATAAGCACGCATCCGAAGATTGCGGATATACTTTCAAAAATCGGCCTGCACACACACGCTCAGGTCATTCTTTTTTCCGCGGCAAGTCTCCTTGTATTTTATCTTTTAAAAAATGCCTTCATGCTTTTTGAGACCAGACTTCAGGTGAATTTCTCGCTCAGAAATCAAAATGATTATACGCAAAAACTTTTCCGCTATTACATCGACAAGTCATATCTTGACCATGTGAGCACAAACTCAGCGGTCGCAGTCAGAAACATAACCACGGGTGTTTATTATATTTTTTACATAATGCAGGTTCAACTCCTCATGATGATTACGGAGGCGATAACATGCGTCGTAATTTGGATTCTTCTTGTCATCATGGATTGGGTCGTCGGAATAGGAGTGGCTGGAGTGCTTGGTCCGCTTGTTCTCTTGATTTTAAAAGGATTCCGAAAAAATATCTCAAGGCTCGGTAGCATCCAGAAAGTGACCACAGAAGATTATGTGAAATGGGTGAATCAGGGACTCGGCTCAATCAAAGAAACTAAGGTCATGCAAGAGGAAGATTATTTTTCCGGCATGTTCAATAAATCTTATTCGAAATATGCTGATGCGGCGAGAAATTTCCTTTTCATGGAAAAAGTTCCTCGTGTTTTCGTGGAGCTGGCAGGTGTTGGCGGTATTGTCCTTCTTATCATCGTGAAAATTCTGATTGGAGCGGATCCTGCATCCCTTGTTTCCATGCTTGGTGTTCTGGCACTTGCGGTAGTTCGTCTTATGCCGAGCGTAAACAGGATGATCAGCTGCTTCAATACAATCAAATTCAATATGCCCCTTTTTGACGCCATGTACGATGATCTTATGCACGTAAAAAATGTAAAGACCATGGAAGAAACAAAACAGGTAGTCAAAGTGATCGAGCCCTTCCCCTTTAACAATGAGCTTGTCATAAATCACCTCAACTTCAAATATCCTCAGGCGGAAAAAGATGTAATCACAGACGTTTCATTCACAGTTCCCAAAGGTTCTTTCGTCGGCATAGTCGGTCCATCAGGCTCCGGCAAAACAACTCTTGTCGATATGATTCTGGGGCTTCTTCCACCTGTGAGCGGCTCAATCACATCGGATGGAAAAGACATCTACACGAATATTCCGGGCTGGCTTTCGAACATTGCATACGTACCTCAGACCATTTATCTGATTGACGGAACCATCCGTGAAAACATTACGCTTGGAGTTTCAGAGGAAGATTTTTCTCAGGAAGATTTTGACAAGGCACTGCACATGGCCGAGCTGTATGATTTTGTACAAGCCCTTCCCGAAAAGGAAAATACCCGCGTGGGAGAAGGAGGCTCCATGGTCTCTGGCGGTCAAAAACAAAGGATTGGAATCGCACGTGCCCTTTACAAAAATCCAAGCGTCCTTGTGCTCGATGAAGCTACATCAGCTTTGGACAACGAAACTGAAAAAAGCATAACGAATACAATCCTGAAAATGCGCGGAAAAATCACCATCTTCTCCATCGCACACAGACTTTCCACTTTGGAGCAATGTGATTTCAAGATTGAGCTGAAAAATGGTGTCGCACACAGGATTGAAAACTCCTAGCGAAAAACCCTGAAAAACTTCAGTTCCTCAAAGTACCATTCAGCATTTCGAAATTCTCCTGCATGACGATAAACTGAGTCATTTCCGTACAAGCGCCAGTGTCATTCCCGTGCTCCGACACAGGAATCCCATTAAAAGAGATTGTCGGATCAAGTCCGACAATGACACCAAAGATTAAGTATGACAATGACACTAAGATCAAGTCCGCAATGACACCAAAGATTATGTACGACAATGACACTAAGATCAAGTACGACAATGGCATCAAAGACTATGTACGGCGACTCATCATTTGGAACAGGAATCTGAAATCAGAATCGGTGTCCTCCGCCACCACCGGAATGACCTCCGCCTCCGCCGCCTCTTGATCCACCACCGGAAGACGATTGAATGACTCTTGTTCGAAGGTGTCCCTTTTCCACGGAAATATTGTCCAGCGCTCCATTGAAAACAGGCTCGGGTCTTGGCTGTGATTTCTCATCCTTTGTTTTCGGACTCTTTTTCATATAGATGTAGCAGATAATCAGAGCAAGCATAAGTGCGATAAGGGCATTGCTTATGTGTTTCATCGGCTGTGTGATTTTTCCGCCGTCAAGCAAAGTTCCAATCTGTTTGAATGCGGCAGACACACAATCATAATAATCTCCCGCACTTGCCATCTTGTACACATTGTCGGTGATGCTGTTCGCGTAAGAATTGTTTATGATTTTATATACATCCCCGTCACTGTGAATCCTCAGCTCCCTGTTGTCCATATCAATGAGAAAAAGGGTTCCGCTTGTTTCCGGCATAAAAGTGTTGTCATACAAAGTCCTTGCAAGAGTTGCTGCAGACATCCCGCGGCTGTCGTCAACAGTTTGGACACACACATTTCCCCACCGAGTTATTGGAATCAACTCATCAAGAAGAGCCTTTTCCTCCGCATCCGTAAAAAGATCCGCGCCATCATGAATCAGACTTTTAAAACCTGTCTCTCCATTTTCATATAAACGGCTTTCATACGAATCCTCTGTCCTCAACTCTACCTGCAGATTACTCTCCTCCTGTGCCGAAAGAGGAATCAAAAACATAAGAGACGCAAAAATCCATGTGATAATTTTTTTCATTTTCATGCCCCCTGCCTTTTGTCGAAAAAGTGTGGAATCGCCCGTGAGCAGCTCAGATTGTGAGCCTTAACAAGAGATGCGACGGAAAGGAATGTCGCCGCTATGCTCAGAAAGGAAATTCCGTAATAGAGAATGTCGTTCGGAAGCTTTGAAAAAAACATGATGACTGTCGCCACAATGGATGCGATGGAAACAAGCGTGACAAAATCAAATTTCTTTTTTTCTTTTGCTTTTGGAGCCTCCGCTGATTGCCTTGCATTTTCATTAACCGCTGAACTTTCATCCGCTGCGTTGAAAACCGTCTGATATCCTTTGTCGTCAGTTCTGTTTTCCTGCCGCTTGAGTTTTCTTAATGCGCCGAGCCTTGAAAGCAGGATTATAAAAGAAATGATTGCGGTTCCAATCATGACATTGACAGGAGTAAGTGTCAAAACCATTTCCAGCAGGAAAAAAATCGGGATGGCGAGAATAATTGAAGCGAGCGTATATTTTTTTATGTCGCTTGGAATCTCCGTGAACATTTTTCCAGTGTTTCCGTTGATTACCGCATAGCAAAGTCTGTCCTTGTTTTTGTATGTCATAAACCACACGGGAAGCATCGCAAGTTTTGCATCCAGAGTTGCGTAATCAGACCCTTGCTGAGATGAGAGCACAGCAGGAAGAGAGCTTGACCTGTGGAAAGTATCAGAAAATCTGTCCGTTCCCTCAATCTCCGACTTCACTTTTTTTCCAAGCGCGACGCTGCCTCTCAGGAAAACGTCATCCGCGTAGACCTCATGTTTCACGTCAGCCACATCAGCATAAGAGCCTGTCATAAGTGAACTGTTGTATGTCTGAAGATTCTCCGTGTCGAAGTTCCCTATCTGCTCGCTGATTCTGTCATCCAAAGTAGCGGATGCATCAAAGAACACTCCGTTTACAGAGCCGCTCGGTTTTACGTTGATATTGTATTCCTGACTGTATTCTGTGTTTCCACGGGTCCATGTTTCCGTTGTCTTGAATGAGACGTTCGCGTTCTCGTTGAACTTTTCGGTATAGACCCAGAACGGTATGTATGTGCTCCGGAGATTGCTCTCGGCATTTTCCACTTTCATGTCCTTTGGAAGAAAACGTGCCTTCTTCAATTTTTCTTTGTACAGCTCAAGACACTTTTCCTTTGTGATTGTAAAAGGAACAATGTATGACGGTTTCTGCAATTTCGCAAGACGGCTCTCAAGAGTTACGAATGTTCCGCAGTAAGAGCAGTATTCAACCGCATCCAAATCCGTCGCAAAAACCTCGGCGCCGCAGTTCGGACATGTGAAGATTTTCGCATCGATGGTTTCTCCCCCAGCATCCTCACTTGGCTCAGAACCGAATGCCTCGCTTTCCCCGGCTCCCTGCATCTCCTTGATGCTTTCCGGATCAAACTCGCTCTCACAATATTCACAGACCAACTTTTGTTTTTGTATGTCAAATCGGAGTGTGCCTCCACAACTTGGACATCTGTTTGCCATGTACTCAATCCTCCTATTGTATAGAATATAAAAAACGGAATCTTTGTTCAAGGTCGAAATGGATTTTTGAAAATGTTCCGTTTCCCTTGATTGAATGTAAAAAGTTTTGTAGAATAGATTCAACGAGTAATTTTAAAAACTCACAAGCTCCATAAAAAAAGAGGTAATTAACAATGAAGATTTTGATTGTAATCGATATGCAAAAAGATTTTATAGACGGCTCTCTCGGCACAAAAGAAGCTTTGAAAATCGTTCCGAACGTCGCTTCAAAAATCAATGAGTTCAAAAAAGCCGGAAACGAGATTGTCTTCACAAGGGACACGCACCAGGCTGATTACCTGAACACACAGGAGGGAAAAAATCTTCCGGTCGTGCATTGCATTGAGGGAACACCCGGCTGGCAGATTGACGGAAGCCTCGACGTAAGCGGCTCAAAGATTTTCAACAAACCGAGTTTCGGCTCCATGGATTTGGCGGATTATATTTTTGACCGAACATCAAAAGACAAAAGCATAGACGAGATTGTTCTCGTGGGACTCTGCACCGGAATCTGCGTAATCAGCAACGCGCTCATTTTAAAGGCAAAGTTACCCGAGATGCTGATTTCCGTAGATGCCTCCTGTTGTGCGTGCGTGACTCCCAAAAGCCACACCAACGCATTGAACGCGATGAAACTCTGTCAGGTCAACGTGATTTAAGCACGGGAGATTTTTATGGTACAGTCAAAAGAAAAAATCATCAGGCGGATTAAAAAAAATCACACGTGGCTCAGCATGATTTCATTTCTGACAATCACCGCATTCAGTTTTATGATAGTCATGATTTTCATAATTCTCCTGAGCGACTATCTGATGCGTTCAAAATTGACTTCAGAATACGAAGCGATTTCCTACATGGCAAAAATCTACGAAAAAAGCGGCCATGACATTTCCGAAGAAGCACTCTTTAAGACTCTCGACAATGAGGGACGCCCCTACCGCATAAAAACATCGGACGGTGCAATCATCCATGAAAACGGAGTAATCAGCTGCAAAGAGGAACAAAGTCTGAACACATACACTTTGAGCATGACGAAAATTCAGACCTTTCCCGACAAGGACAATTATTTTTCCGTAGACTCTGACGGCGACACGAAATTCAATTACAGGCACGCGCTGAAAGTTTTTTTCCAGACGGATTTTTTCAAAAGGGAATCCGAGATTTTATTGAACCGGAATTTAGCGGACGAGCATTTTTTTAACGACGATGAGCACATGCAGAAATTCGCACAGAACCTGCTCCAGTTTCCAATCTGGTTTTCACTTGATGTAAAAGGCGGGGAAGAAAAATTTCTTGCGAAGGCATATTTTAAAATCAACGGAACGGATCTTACAATCTTCATTTCGTTCATCATCTTTTTGATTCTTCTCGCAATCATCATTTTCTTCATACTGATGATAAAACTCATCAGCGACATAAAAAATCAGCGGAAGTCCATGAACCTTCTTTTCAAGGACATGGCGACCAACGGACACAACCTGATGTGGTTCCTTTACAAGGGACAGAAAATCCTTCGCTCCGGAAAAAACTCAAGGAACCAATACGCCGTCGTGAACATGGCATTTTTGAAATACACAAATTTCTGCACCTGCCATTCGGTCAAGGAAGGAGAAGGACTCCTGAGAGATTTTTACAAAATGATAGAGTCGTCGCTTGAGTACGGAGAGATTGTCTCACACAGCACGGCCTCAAACTATGCGATTCTTCTTCGATGCCCCGATATGGATTCCGTAAAATCAAGGGTTCTTAATTTAATCAGGACGCTCGAAAACACAAGGAGCGACCACACGTTCAGGTTCCATGCCGGCATTGATTTTATTGACACTGCAAAAAACAAGCGTGGAAAAATCATCCGTAGAAAAAAGGTGGATCTGGAACTTGAGTACAACAATGCATGTACCGCCAACACTGTCATCGCGGACAAAGCTGAGTCAGGAATCGCTGTGTTTGACAAGGATATGATTGAGGAGCAGAAGTGGCTCGACCTTGTGCAGGAGGAACAGCAGTCGGCATTGGAAAACGAAGAGTTCCTTGTTTACTACCAGCCGAAATACAATCCGAGTACGAACGAGCTCAGTGGTGCGGAGGCTCTCATCAGATGGAAATCTCCAAAGCACGGATTCATCCAGCCGGGAAAGTTCATTCCCATTTTTGAAAAGAGCGGATTCATCACTGAGATTGATCACTATATGCTCAAGCATGTCTCAAAGGATGTCAGGCGATGGCACGATGAGGGAATGAATTGCGTCCCCATCTCCGTAAATATTTCAAGGGCACATTTTATAGAAAACAATCTCGCCGAGCAGATTCGCGACACTGTTGATGATGCCGGTGCTCCAAGAAACCTGATTGAGATTGAGCTTACGGAAAGCGCGTTCTTCGATGACAAAAAACTTCTCATCTCCACAATCTCAAAGCTCAAGGATTATGGATTCGCCGTTTCTCTTGATGATTTTGGATCGGGATTTTCTTCACTCAACTCACTCAAGGACATGCCTCTGGACGTGCTTAAAATCGACGCGGAATTCTTCCGTGGGGAAAGTGCGGACACAAGGGGAAAAGTTGTCGTCTCTGAAACAATCCGTCTTGCAAAGAGTCTGAACATGAAAACCGTCGCCGAGGGAATTGAAGCGAAGGACCAGGTTCTCTTTTTGGCTGAGCAGGGATGCGACATGATTCAGGGATTCTATTTTGCAAAACCCATGCCGAAAGATGAATTCGAAGACCGCATGAAAAATCCTTCGGCGGAGGATTCCACTAAAGATGAAAAGACCGACAAAGCAGAGAGCGAAAAAGTTACGATTGATTCAGATAAACTGAGCAAAGACGGAAGCACCGACGACAGTAATCAATCCACAGACGGCAATTGAAAGACTGCTCATCGCTCCCTCAACGTCACCAATTTCCATGGCCTTTGCGGTTCCCAACATGTGGGATGCTGTTCCGATTGCGACACCTTTTGCCACCGGTTCAGTGATTTTGAAAAGCTTGCATAAAACCTCCGCGAAAATATTTCCAAGGTTTCCCGCAATGATTATGACCGCCATGGTGATTGGTACAAGTCCACCAAGTTCCTCGCTCAAGGCAAGTCCCATCGCAGTCGTTATGCTCTTCGGTAAAATGGAGACGTACTCCCTGTGACCGATTCTCAACGCAAGACACAAAAGAAAAATACTCACCATATTTGCAATCACACCGGAAACGATTCCACCGAGTATGGCCTTCCAATTCGATTTTAATTTTTCAAACTGCTCGTAAAGAGGAATCCCAAGGCAGACCGTAGCGGGTGTGAGGAAAAAATTCAGGACCTTTGTGTTTGCCTGATAGCTGGACAAGTCAATCTTTAAAAGAAGGACAGTTCCGACAGTGATGACGATTGCAATCAACATGCCGTTCAAAATTTTGAAATGGAATTTTTTCTTCAGGAACTCACCGAAAAGATACGAGCCCACTGTGACGAACACACAAAAATAAACTGATGTGCAAAAAAAATCTTTCATTCTGATTTTACCTCCACGCCGGATTTTTTATCCCTGCGTTTTTTCGACATCCTGATAATCAGTTGTGTGACCTGACCCGCGATGAAGAAAACCGCAAGAGTGGAAATCACCGTGATGAGCAAAAGCTGCCACCAATATTTTTTGAACTCATCCATCGCACCAAGGATGGCGACTCCGGGAGCGACAAACAAAATTGGCAGTGTCTCTATGAAAAATTTTCCGGTCTCACGGATGGATGAAAGTTTTACAAGTTTCGTTTTCAAGCAGATGAACAAAATGACAAGTCCGTAGATGCTTGCGGGAACTTGGAGCGGAATGAGCCGATTTAAAATTTCTCCTGCAAGGGAAATCAACAAAATGATTATGAATTGCTTTGCGTACTTCATGATTTTTTCTCGTGGAAAAAGAATAATATAATGGAAGATATTTGTCAATCTGGACAAACTTCTTGAAAAAAAAATATTTTTCATATTAAAATGAAATGCGTGAAATGCGTAAAAGGAGAGAATTATGCCGGGAATGGGAATGAGAAACGGATTTTTAAGTGAGGAGGAAAAAGCCAACAGACCGAAAGTCACAGGAGCTTTACTCAAACGGATTTTTTCATGGCTCAAACCATACTGGAAACAGCTGCTCGTAGTCTTCATCGCAATTTCGGTTTCATCTGTCTGCTCGCTTCTTCCCTCAATACTCACAGGAAAAATCATTGACGAAGGACTCATCGGAAAAGACCTCCGCGCGCTCATCATTTTGATTTTGCTTTCTCTCGGGGTAACTCTGGGCGCAAATCTCATTGGGGTACTTGAGAGCTACATGAACTCCTGGATTTCACAGCACATCACTTTTGACATGCGGAACAAAATGTACCTTCACCTGCAAAAGATGAGCCAGAAATTTTTCACGACAAACAATCAGGGCGACATAATCACACGAATGACGAGCGACATCTCCGGAGTGCAGCAAATCATCACGGGAACTCTCACAAGCATTTTTTCAAATTCCATTACGCTGATTGTGGCTCTTGTCGCCATGTACCAAAAAAACTGGATGCTCGCAACACTGGGAGTTCTGGTGGTTCCTCTTTTTACCATTCCGACCCGAAGCGCAGGAAAAACAAGATGGTCGCTTACAAGGGACGCGCAATCCTGCAACGATGAGATGAACGGAATCCTGAACGAGACTCTTTCGGTAAGCGGTCAACTTTTGGTAAAACTTTTCGGCAAGGAAGACGTGGAGTACAATCGCTACGAGAACGTGAACCGGAAGATGATAAAACTGAACATCAAGGAAAGCATGGCAGGCCGTTGGTTCCGCGTCGCAATCGGGACATTTTCAAGCATCGGTCCCATGTTGCTTTATCTTGTCGGCGGCATTTTGATTATGAAAACCGACAGCTCAATCAGCGTGGGAGACATCACTGTGTTTGTGGCATTGCTCGGAAAAATGTACGGACCTGTGAATCAGCTTTTGAACATACAGGTTGACTGGATAAGGTCAATGGCCATGTTCACTCGCATTTTTGAATACTTCGACATGCCCGTGGAAATTGAGAACGCACCCGATGCCATCATCCCGGATTCAGACCCGAATCATATTGTGAACGGAGAAGTGGAATTTCAGCACGTGGATTTTTCATACAATCCGGAGCGAAAAATTTTGGATGACGTGAGTTTCAAATTAAAAGCAGGAGACTGCATTGCGATTGTGGGACCGTCCGGCTCAGGA
Source organism: Treponema sp. UBA3649 (assembly GCA_002373325.1). Lineage (GTDB taxonomy): Bacteria > Spirochaetota > Spirochaetia > Treponematales > Treponemataceae > Treponema_D. The sequence goes on along the minus strand of DFKI01000016.1, from coordinate 46,346 downwards.
AAAAGCACGCTGATTAATTTGATTCCGCGTCTTTATGATGTGGAAAAAGGCTCGGTTCTTTTTGACGGCACCGATGTCAGAAAATTGGACCTTGCATTTTTACGGCGCAACATTGGAATCGTGAGTCAGGAAACTTATCTTTTCAACGGAAGCATACGAGAAAATCTTTTGTATGCAAAACCGGATGCCACGGAGGATGAGCTGATTGAGGCGTGTAAAAAAGCGAACATCTACGACTTCATTGAGTCTCAGGATTCAGGATTGGACACGATGGTCGGAAACAGGGGACTAAAACTTTCCGGCGGAGAAAAACAGCGAATTTCGATTGCAAGGGTTCTTTTAAAGGATCCGGCACTTTTGATTTTTGATGAGGCAACCTCCGCTTTGGACTCCATTTCAGAAAGCAAAATCCAGGAGGCGATTGATCCGCTTGTTGAGGAACGCACCAGCATTTTAATCGCACACCGACTTTCCACAATCCTTGCGGCGGATGAGATTCTTGTCATAAAAGACGGAAAGATTGCCGAACGGGGAACGCATGAAAATCTTGTGAAGGCGGGAGGAGTTTATACCGAGCTTTACGAGACACAATTCAAGCGTGGGAAAGCTGCTTCCGGCGCATAAAAACAAATGTCGCAATCAAAAGACCGACGGCATTTACGCAGAGACTGATTGGATAGACAATCATCAGCATGGGGAAAGTGTGGAAGAAACGGAAGATTGCGAAAACCCAGAAGAGCCTGATTCCACAAACACTCGCCACGGTGATTGCAGCCGGTAGAGCCGATCGACCATATCCGCGGAGGTAGCCTGAGAAGATTTCAACCTGGAAAGAAAAGAGATGTCCGATTACAAGGATTTTCAATCTGGTCATGCCGTAGTCAATCACATCGGGATTGTCGTTGAAGATGTGAAGCAGAGGACGACCGAATGTAACAATCAGCACGCACATTACAAGGGTAAACATGCCGTCGAGCAAAAAAGAATACTTGAGAGTCTTCGTGCACCGCTCTTCTTTTCCCGCCCCGTAATTTTGACCGACAAAAGTTGTACATGCCTGACCGAATGAGTTGATTATAAAGAACGAAAGGCAGTCAATGTTAAACGCTGCTGATGAGGAGGCCATCACGACAGTTCCAAGACTGTTGATTGCAGACTGAACGCACATGTTTGAAAGCGCAAAAACACAGCCCTGAAGCCCCGACGGAATTCCAATCCGCATGATTTTTTTTAGGAGCACGGGCTCGACCGCAAGTTTGGAAAACTCAACCCGGATTGAAGTCTTTTCGCAAAGGAGCATCACAAGCAGGATTAAGGCACTCACGGCATTTGCAATCACTGTGGCAATGGCTACACCATCGGCTTTCCTGTGAAGGACCACGACAAAGAAAACATTCAGTCCCACATTCAAAACACCGGTCAAAGCAAGCGCGATAAGAGGCTTCTCAGTTTTTCCCTGACTTCGGAAAATGGCAGCCTCAAAATTGTAGAGGAAGATTACGGGGAGACCTGCGATATAAATCCTGAGGTAGGAAAGAGCCATGGGATAAACTTCATCAGGGACCTGGAGCAAGTGAAGAACAGGTGCCGCCAAAAGTTCAGCAATCAAGGCAATCACCACACCGCCTGTGACGGAAATGACCATGGAAGTGTGCACGGCTTTTGAGACTCTTTCAGAATCACCCTGCCCCGTAAGCTGAGAGATGATTACATTGCTTCCGAGTGAAAGACCAAGGAAGAGATTTACCAAAAAAGAAATAATCGGAGTGTTGCAACCTACCGCAGCCATCGCAGCCTCTCCCGAGAAATGACCGACCACCGCAACATCGGACGCATTGAAAAGCTGCTGGAGGATTCCCGTAAAAGCAAGAGGCAAAGCATAGCGAAGGATTTTATCGCCAAGGGAGCCGTTAAGCATGTCCAAATTTTTATTCAATCTGCTCATAAAATTCTCTTCTATATAATTGTAGATTATAGGACTTTTTTGCATATACTTCAACTACCCGAATTCTCTTATCCCACTTGAGGGATTTTCCGCATTGATGTATGCTTTCAAAAAGGAGGCGACACAATGTCGTATGCTGATTTGGAAAAAAACAAACTCAGGATTTCATTTACATTCGATGACGGTCCCAACACAAGGACGAGCGTGCAGATTTTGGATCTTTTGAAAAGCCACGGCATAAGGGCGTCATTTTTTTTAATCGGACAGAACATCACCGAGGAAAGTAAGCAAACCATCCGGCGTGAGATTGACGAGGGACACACGGTGGAATGTCACTCATGGACCCACCCGGCGTTCCCTGATTTGACAAGGGAGCAGATGATAAGCGAAGTGGGAAGGACCAACGAGCTGATTGAGTCCTGCACCGGCATTCCTCCCATGTTTTTCCGTCCGCCGTACATCGCGTTGAATGATTTGATGTTCGAGACAATCAACATGCCCTTTATCTGCGGACAGGGAGTGAATGACTGGGAGGACAATGTGAGCGCGGATGAAAGATGCAGGATGCTTTTGGAAAATGTCCGCGACGGACAGATTATCCTCCTGCACGACACCGACGGAAATTCTCAGACCGTGGAAGCCCTGAAAAAAGCGATACCGGTTTTAAAAGAGCGAGGGGCAGAGTTCTTTACCGTGCGCGATTTGTTCAAAACTTGCGGCGTAAATCCAATCCGACCGGCGAGCGAGAAAAAAATCTGGACAAATTTGTTTTAAAAGTAACAAATTTCAAAAAACCGTGTTATAATTTTAAAAGTATTTTTTCAAAAGGAGGGATTTTATGAAAAAAATCTTTTTGACGGGAATCTTGTCCATGACCATGCTTCTCGCAGCTTTTTCAGAGGCAAGAACCGTAAGACAGCCAGACCCGGATTTCAGTCCGAACTTTCAGGCGAAAATTCCGGTAATCAAAATCACTTCGGAAAGTGGCAATAATGATTTTATTGCGAAACCAGTAGCGGCCCATGTTACGGAATCAAGGAAGTCATGGGGTGATATCCGTGACGATCCCGCTCCAAAAAACGAGCAGTGCAAGATTACTGTCTCCGACGGAATAAAGACCCACGCGTTGACCAATGTCGAGGCAAAGGTAAAGGTCCGCGGAAACTGGACGACAAGCTACGACAAAAAATCCCTTCGCATAAGATTCAGCGAAAAGCAGTCCATGCTCGGAATGAACAACGACACGCAGAACAGGGACTGGGTTCTTTTGGCCGTTTACAAAGACTGGTCTTTCATGCGCGATGCCACAGCACTTTATCTTGCCCACATGATTGCCCCAGGTTACGCAAGTGATTTCAGGCTTGTGGAAGTTCATGTCAACAAGAAATTCTGGGGTGTCTACCTTCTTACGGAGCTCCAGGAAACCGGAAAGGACAAGGTGAACATTCCTGAGCCGAAAAAAGACTATGATGGGACTGACATCGGCTATCTTGTTGAATACGACAGCTATGCATACACCGACGAAGAAACGGCAATATATGTAAAGCACGACAGCGTGTTGAAGGACATCAACGGAGACCGCATTGACGTATCAACTTTGCCCTACACAATCAAGAGCAAAGTCACAAATGATTCTCAGAAGTCAAAAATAAATGACTATCTGAACAAGGCATGGAAAATCTGCTACGAGGCCGTGGTCAACAACAATTACCTTGAGTTCGATCCGAAATGCGAAAATCTTGTGAAATCAAGCGCAAAAAATGCCTATGACTGCGTTTCAAAAGTCATCGACATGGAATCTCTCGTCGCGACTTACATCCTTTCAGAAGCGGTGGTCGATCCGGACCTGTACCTTACGAGCTTCTATCTTTCAGTTGATTTGAGCCCCGACGGAGACAAAAAAATCCGCTTTGAGGCTCCCTGGGATTTTGACTCTTCCATGGGAAACAAGAGATTCAACGAAGACGGAAAGGGACTTTTTGCCGCTGTAAAAGAATGGGACGTGAACAAATATGAACAGAAATTCTGCAATCCCTGGATGATGCTTTTTGTCAACAGCGACTGGTTCCAGAAAGAAGTGAGGAGCAAGTGGAACGACATTGAGGAAACTCAGCCCCTCAACAAGCTTCTTTCTCTGATTGATTTTGCCACCACAAAGTACGCGAAGAGTTTCAAGGCTGACACAAAGCTGTGGAACAACATTGGAAACAACGAGCTTGTCGGAAACGAACTTTGCGATGAGGCCGCAGCTTGCAAGTCCCAGCAGGATGCCGCGAAATACCTTAAGAAATGGCTTTCCGCCCGCTTTGCATACCTTGATTCAATCTGGAGCAACAAGGACCTGAGGATTTCAAAGGTGAACGATTCTTCTTACAAGGGAATAAAGCTCAAGTTCAAGAATCTTCCGAAGGACATCCATGCCAGGAGAGTCTTCATAAACGGCAACGAGGTCGGTTTCCATCACACCGGCGATGAGAGCGCAAAAAAATTTGTGAAGCAGACTGACTATGCTTACCCATACACGGAGGCAGGAAAGTCCTACAAGGTTGAGGTCGCATATTACAACACAAACTGGGAGGAAATCAATCGTGCTGCCCTTATGGTCACAGCCACAAGCGGAAAGGGTGATTTCTACATTGCAAACAATCCTTCATGGTCAGTCAAAAATGGCGTCCTGATTTTCAGCCCGGAGCCGGACATCAGGATTGGTTCCAAAAAAGCCGCGGACAAGGACAACTGGGATGAGTTCTATGTGCTTGAGATGAAAAAAGCAAACTATGAATTCCTGAGCTGGAACTACCTCGGCGCATCATGCAACAACGTGGACCTTGCCGGAAAGAACTCATTTGGTCAGGATATCGTAAGCGACAAATCCGCAGAACTCAGGATTCAGCTCTATTATTGCGTGAAGAATGACAAGTACGGAGATTATCATCTGATGGTTCAGCACGAGAGCTCATCAAAGACATTCAAGATTCAGTAGAGGAGCAGAATTGCACAAGCCAAGGCAGGAGGACTCACAATCTTCCTGCTTTTTTATTTTTTTGAGGCTCAATTTCAAGTTTTATAAATCCTTGTCATTGCCGGACCTGATTGATGTCATTGCCGGACTTGATCCGGCAATCTCTTTTTATAAGTTTCGTCACAATAGGGATTATCGGGTCAAGCCCGATAATGACACACACCAAGCCCGATAATGACACACACCGAGCCCCATGATGACACAAGCCAAGTCCGATAATGGCAAGATTCTTAAAAAAATCATTGGGCTTACCATGACAAAATGGGGGCATTGTGTTATAATTATTTAAAAATATCAAAAGGAGAGCGCAGAATATGAGAAACCGCATTTCAAATCACTTGAAACCCAGCTCAATATACCGGGGGGGGGTATTTACACTAAGCCTGTTTTTGACACTTCTTGTCTCATGCGAAAATTTCCTGAACGGAGCAGACATCAAGCGTGAGATTGAAGAGCAGATTGCCTATGCAAACGCACCGAAGACATCAATCAAAATAAGTCTTGCCTCTGCGGATTACGGCTCGGTTTATCCCACGGAAATCAGGGGAGCGGCAGGCGACAGTTTTACCATTGAGTTCAAGAAAAAATCCGGCATAGAGTTCAAGGGGTGGACCTGCTTTGACGCAAGCGGGCAAGATTCGGATGCTGTGACATTCAGCGATGAGACTACCACCGAGGACAAGGAAAACAGGACTGAAAACTACACGGTCAAGGCGACAATAAAAAGCGTTCAGGACGGAATTGAAATCAGGCCGAAGTGCTATAATCCCACGGAGAGCATAAAGCCGGAATTTACCGTGCTCAGGATTGCAAAAACCAGGGAGGACGCGGAAAACGGCACGAACCTCATTACTTTGGATGAATTCTCCCATTATGCGGCGGCTGCAAGTTACAGCGGTACGGAAGAGGAAAAAGCGGCGGCCAAAAAACAGAGCATTGACAATCATCATGTGAAGTCTGTGTGGTTCTATTTTGAGTCGGATGACACAGGAGGCGGCGTTGAGTCCCTTGAGGTGAGGGAAAAACTGATTCGGACTACGGAAGGCGTTGCCGTCACAAACACTGCCCTCAAAACCGTGTACCAGAACAACGGAGGACTGAACAGCTTTTCGGGCGCGTTCGAGTACAATTTCAAGAATATCGATGACGGAGTTGTGAACCTGAGCTTTGTGGTTACTGACTATTCTGGAAACGAGACCAGCTTTGAGGAAGCGTTTTCAAAGAAGGTGGATTTGGTTAAGGATACTCTAACCAAATCCTCCCTCACTTGCGTACTGAACAATGACAAACTCTTTTTTCTTGACCCGAATCGAAACACAGTGCACTATGAATTCATCGTTCAGCCCTTCGTGTCAGGAGGTGGTAGCGAATATAGCGTCTATGCAACGGATATGGATGGAAATAAATGTTACGAGGGATGGGGAGACCGCTATGGTCACTCGACTTATTACGGACATCTTGCAAAACTTTCACGTGTTGAGATAGGCTATTCAAAAGACAGCATGACGGCACTTCCAGAAAGCAGCATAAGGTATTGCGAGAACGAGAAATACTCCAGACCATTAAGCTCGGATGTAACCAACGATTTTTATAGAGTTTCCTTTGACTGCAATCCATACCAAGATTTTTATATATGCCCGATAATGGTGGATGATGCGGGAAACGAAAGGGCCCGTTTTTTTACAATTTACAAGGCCATAGATGTAGTCTCATGTGAATACAGCTCAACGACAGAACAACGCCAGACTCGCTATGGAAGGGACTCCTCAGGAACTATGATAAACGAGTACGAGAACGTAGAGTCCCCGGTTTGGAACGTAAAGTTGAGCAGTGCTCCAAATGCTCTAGTATATTTATTTGCCCTGAAACAGGATGACGACGGAAATGTTGACAAAAATTTCATTTATGCCAAAAAGGAAGATTGGTATGAAGGGGGTGAAAACCGGCTCAACGATTTAATCAGGGCCTCTACAACCGCATATACGTCTTCTGCCACTATAAATGACCATGGATTTCTACTGTATAGATATTGGGGAGTTATTGATCAATCTGCCAGACCATGGACTTACAACTTTATAGACTCTGTTAATTGGGACTCACCCGAAGATTGCGGTATATCCAGCGGTCACTCCGGGCTCTGGCTGCTTGAAGACGGAATCTACAATATATATTGCTTTACATTTGATGCTGGTTACAATGATGGAACAAAGTATGTTACCTGCGTCGGTAAACCATTCACCGTGTACAAGGGAGTAGAAAAACCTCATAGTACAGCTCCGTCTGCTTCCGATCTGCCTTCTGATTTTACAGTAAGCCTTGAGTCGGCAGGTGCGAACACAGAAAAGCATATCGCGCACATAAAATATTCCGCCGGGTTCACTCCAAATCCGAATCTCACTTATGTTGTAAATTACACTCATCCTGCTATCGGCTCCTATTCCGCACTGGATGAAATTTCAAGCAGCATGGACTTTGAGATTCCAACTGAATACTGCACGTACGATTTCAAAATCATAGCATATAATGCAAACGGTGAGAAGGTTCAGACAAATGCGAAGCAAGCGACCGTGGATTATGACAATGTTCCACCGACGATATGGAACGGTGATGTCAGCTTTGTATCCCCGAACGGCGTTATTATTTCGTCGCCTGAAATCACAGATGATAAGGCTGGTATCCTAAGGAAAGACGGCAAGATTCCTGTAAAATATTTTTTTGCAAGTCAGTTTAGCTGGAACCAACATATTGACTGGAATTCTGAGGCGATACGCACCGTATTTTACTCCGGAAACGGAAATCTTGAGTTTCCACATGACGGTCAGACTGGAACTACCTTATATTATCAGGTCTCGGACAACAATGGAAACACAGACTTTTCTAATGAATACAATCTTCCTGAAGCATTGTTTGAACCTCCGTCATTAACTTACTCAAGCAGCAAAATCCAAATAAAGTGGCCATATATTTCTTCTTCCTACGGAGAATCTGCTGTTGTTCAATATGTAAACAATAACTCATGGACAACAAGCCACACACCTTCCTATGGCGACATAACAGAATCCGACACGAACCATATTTATGCAGTATCTCCTTCTTCCTCAGAAAGCGATAAATTCATCCGCGTTCAAGTATGGAATAATGTGCAGTGTTTCAAAACCGCCTACGCCTATCTCCCGTACCTCCAAAATCCCACAAGCAACACTCCGGACCTCGCAGATTTTACGGTAGGAAGCCGTGGTCTGAACGTATTCAGCGACAAGCCTGTTCTTGTGCACACATTCTGGGCAAGCAGCAATCTTGGAAGTAATGTGGAGGACTGGCTCTACGGTGGAGTGGAAACTGGCATGGTGGAAAAATCGGGCTCCTTCACTTACACGAGCGACAGGCTAAGCGAAATCCCGGATGGAAAATACTACGCCACAATCATCCACTACGCTGACGGAACTATGAGCATGACTGAGGTTAAGAAAAAGTAAGCGGTTTAGTCGTATTGTCATTATCGGTCGTATCGTCAATATCGGTCGAATTGTCATTATCGGGCTGGACCCGATAATCTATATTAGCCCTAATTTCGACTTATACGAAACAATGTCATTCCCGCGCTCCGACGCGGGAATCCCTTTTGCAGGAGAGATTGCCGGATCAAGTCCGGCAATGACA
>DFKI01000016.1:506-37636 GCA_002373325.1 Treponema sp. UBA3649 | reverse complement strand
CAAGTCCGGCAATGACATAAGACCAATCCGGCAATGACAAATCACGCTTTTTAGACACCCCGTTGATTTGCATGGAGTGACAGGTTTTATTTGTCGTCGTAATGATTTTTGCACTGGATAATCGTGATTACATCGTCAACTATGTTGTAAACGAGTCTGTTTTTTTTATCAATCTCACGGCTCCAAAATCCAGAAAGCTTGCCCTTTAACGCTTCAGGGTGTCCCAGCCCGGAGTTTCCGTTCCTTGCAATGTTCTCAAGAAGTTTGTTGATTTTTTTCAAGGTCTTTTTGTCCTGGTCGAGCCAAAATTGAAATTGTTCCCAGCCGAGTTCATTGAATTGAATCTTCATTTAGCCATCTCCTCAAGCTCTTCCAGTGTCTTGGTTACAAATTTCATTTTACCAGACTTATAAAGCTCGACCTGCTCCTCCAGATGCCTTATGTTCTCGGGATTGTAAAAATCATCCTTGTCACACCCCTCAACCTCGAAAGGAATCTTCCTGTTTCGGATTACGGCCTTCGTAAAAACATTGTATGCGGCGGAAACCGTAAGACCCATACTCTTGCAGATACTCGCGAACGCCTTTTTGTCAGAATTGTCAATGCGGATTGTCAGATTTGTCTGTGCCATAATTTCACCTCGTTTTCATGTATTTTATACTTAAATTATACAGCTTTTGCACGAAAAATCAAGTGCAAAGACAGAAACCAACTATTTTCCCTGGAGCATAAAAATCTCCCTTTCGGAAAGATGCCGCCACTCTCCAGGTTTCAAAGCTGCATCCAAAAAAAGATTTCCCATGGAAATGCGCTTTAGAAAAATCACTTCGTTTCCCATCGCGGAAAACATTCTCTTCACCTGATGGAATTTTCCCTCGGTCAGCGTGAGTCGGCACTTTGTAAAATCGGAGCCGGAAAATGTGCAGTATTCGTCATTCTCGGAAATCCATTCCAAAAAGGCGGGCTGAGTAGAAAAGGACGGGGCGTGTTTTTCAGCCTCTAAAAAAAGATTTCCCTTTGCGAAAGTCTCGCGGTAGATTTTTTTCTCTTCGTCGGAGCAGGGGTCCCGCAGGTAAACGAGATATGTTTTTTTCACGTGGGACTCCGGGATTGAAAGTCGGTGGCTCAGTTTTCCGTCGGTCGTAAAAATCAAAAGGCCCTCGGTGTTCATGTCCAGCCTTCCGATTGTGTGCAGGGGCGGAAGATTCTCCGGGTGCAGAAGGAATTCCGGCAGACATGTGTAAACGGATTTGTTCCATCCGTCAAGAGTAGTCGTACAAACTACCCCCTGGCTCTTGTTCATCATCAGATAGACGTGGGGACTCACCGGGATATTTTCTCCGTCCACGTTCAAAAGGTCATGCCTGGTGTCAATCCTAAATCCGGACTCAAAAACACGCTTGCCGTTCACGCACACATTTTTGGTCTGAAGCATTTTTCTGATGGCACGGAAAGTCTTGAATCCATGCCGGATAAAAAAATCGTCGAGCCGCATTTCATAAGGATTTTCCAAAATCGATTCGCCTGAAATTTTCACTCACCACCTTTTAGTTTGATATAAGGGCACTTCGAAAAACTGAAGTTTTTCGAGGTTCCCATAAAACTTTTCTTTTCCACGGCAGGAACTCCCGCAGCAAGAACATTTTCATTCACGTCATCAAGCACCACGGCTCCCGCTCCGATTACAGCACCATCGCCAATCTTTTCACAAAGGACAGTGCACCTCATTCCCATCCACACGCCGCGACCGACAGAGATTCCATGACGCACACATTCTCCCGCACGATGATCCTTTTCACCAATCCGATGGGTCTGGCAGTTAAAAACACACTCGGGTCCAATCTCTGCATTCTCTCCGATTTCCACACCCGCATTCCCGATGGTGTAAAAATGACAGTTGCGACCGATCCACACATCATCGCCAAGGAACAAGGGACCTGAGCCGTAGACCCGGAACCCGGCATTCACACGTGCGGATTTTTTCACGCTCACTCCCATCAGACGAAGGACAAATCTTCTCCACGCAAAACATGAGGACGGAAGCAGATCTCCCATGCGGTTAAATAAAAATCGTCTCAAAGTCAAAAGCATTTTTTACCCCACACTATCTCTTGCGCTTAATTTTCCGTATGTAATCAGGCCGGACCTCATGCGGATTGTACCAGTTGCAAAGTGCCCCGGCTATATCGCTTTCCTCGTGCGAAAGATATTCCTGCCACAAATCCTCACGCAAAAGCACATAGTTTGAGTCAATGCCGCGGATTAAATCTCTCGCTGTCACGGGTATCTCATTGCAGGACTCAAGCACTTCCCGGATTCTCCTCTCGCTCACACCATAGGAAATCCGCCACAATTTTTCCTTTGCCACATCGAAGTTCGGAAGCCAGTTAAGGCAATCCTTCAAATCTTTTTCATAAGTGTAGACGTGATTCAGCCCCAGGTGCGCGATTAAAAGCGAGTCCTTTTGTAAATCAATGTCCCTCACAACTTTTTTGTAATACGCATACGGCGGGTCTGTTTTGGGATCGTAAACGTGTGGCGTAAAAATCGTCGCAATCAGCAAAAGAAAAGCCAGCGCGCTCATTCCCAATCTAACCCACCTTCCACTCACCATGTCATCATCAGACTTCATGTCATCATCAGACTTCATGTCATCATCAGACTTCATGTCATCATCAGACTTCATGTCATCATCGGCCACCATGTCATTATCAAACTTCATGTCATCATCGGCAACCATGTCATTATCGGGCTTGACCCGATAATCTCTCCCCCAAAAAATCGTGTGCAAGAAAAAAAGACAAAGCGGAATGCCTAAAGGAACTGCAGTCATCCAGAGACGCTGCCCCATGTCGCTTTCCAAATTCCAAAACGGAAAATAGAGCGCGGGAACCAAAATCAGAAGATGACGGCAGGGACATTTTTTTATCAGAACACAGATGGCGGCCAAATACAAAAGGGGTGCGTAGACTGACATTTCCACTGCATCCAAAGCGAGTGAGCTGTCTTTGGATTTACGAGAAAAAATCGGGAGGGTCGGAAAGGAAAAGGCATTTGCAAATCGGGGGCTGTGAAGGCGGAAAAATTTGAGCGCAAAAAATCCACCGGCGAGTAAAATCAAAATGCCGAAAGTCCAAACTAAAAAATTCAAGGCGCGGTATTTTTTCAGGATGCGGAAAAAAATTGGGAGAAGGAATACAAGAGTCAAAAAGATGGAAAACACAAGGGTGAGTTTGTGGCTCAAGATTGAGAGAATCAAAAGGCAGAATGTGATTGTGCAGAAACTTATTTTAGAAGAGAGTGCGTAACTTTTGCAGGAAAAAATCTTTGAGACTTTTGAAAGAGATGCCGCATACAAAATCAAAAAAAGAACGCCGGTCTGATTGTTGATGTAATTGATTCCCATGAGCGTGATTGTCGGGGACGCGGCTGCAAGAAAAAATCCGAGGATGGACAAAATGATTTTTCCGGTGAGCGAATAAATCAATAAAAAAATGGCGAGGGAAATGCCTGCCGAAGAAAATGCCGACCAGATTTTTACGCCGGCAATCGGATTCCGGCAAATGACGGAGCAGATTCCGCAAAGATAATATCCGCACTGAAATCCGGGATTTTCCAAGTGACCTGTTTCCATAAGGGACTTTGCCTGTAAGGCATAAAAATATCCGTCAAGTCCGTTGGGCTCCTGGGATTTTTGCAGCATGAAAAAACGGATGCCCGCGACAAAAGCGAAGGAAAGGAGCACGAGAAAAAACAAGAGGATGCGCCCTGATTTTGTAAAACTGTTTTTGTCCGAAATCAATTTCATTTCCCCACCTCATCTTGCCTGGATTCCAAAAGCGGCTCGTACATCATAAGCGCATGGTTTTCGGTCACATACTCATCGCCCAAAAGCTCAGGCTTTGAATCAGGACTCTTCTTGAAAAAATGTTTTCTCCAGATTGTATTGTGCCTCACGTAAACGCCGCCCATCTCGGAACTTATCCAGTGCTCCTTTTGATAGACATCATAAAAATCTTTCACCGGATTTTTTGTCCGCCACTCACCGTGCAAAACACCGCCGTCAATCCAAATCAAAATGGCATATTCGGTCTCGCTGTCATTCCGAATCATCAGGTCGCGGTAATTGTAAACGCAGGTCGCACCGCTTCCGAAAGGTTGTGTCCGGTTTGAGTCTGGAAAAACATCGTAGCTGTGACGGAATCTCTCAATCACAGAAAGGGGCGTGTGAAGTGTGAGCCAGTAAAGCAGGTTCGAGAGAGCGCACAATCCACCACCGGTTGCGGCGACGGGTTTTCCGTTTACGAGCATCATGCCCTTTTGGTATCCTTTTTTCCGCGTGGGATTTCCAATCAACTTCCAGTAAGAAAAAATCTTTCCCGGAGACAAAACAAGCCCGGAGATTTTTTTCAATGCGATGGAGACATTGCTAACTTTTCCATTTTGCAGCTCCGTATCAGTTTTCGAAAGATTTCTGTAAAGCGGACTTGAGTGACTTGCAGCGACGAAAGGAAATTGCCCGCGGATTTTTGACTCGTCGAGGAAATCTTTTTTTAAGGAGGCAAAGAGACTTCGGTAACGGATCCACATGCAATGCCTGACAAAGCAGTAGAATTTTTCGCCAAGCTTTACACGCAGAGCCGACCTGTGTTTTTGAGGAACAAAGCGGTACACCTTGTTAGGGACCTTCCCAGTATCGCCAGTCATCGACCAGATCATCGGAAAGAACTTTGTAGGAAGTGCCGTTCAGCGTCACCGTATCAATCCCTGAGATTTTCGTGATGATTGCCGTGGTGGTCTCAACATAATCAATGTTCTCATGCTTCAGGATGCGGTAATTGCCAAGCTCATAGGAAGTGCGGTAGCTTTCCAACTTGTAACCGACGAGCACATATTTTTTCGTGGGAACTTTCTCGTCTTCGCTTACGTCCTTGTACAGATACCTTCCTTGCTCTTCCTCGGAATTTTCCAACTCCTCCAAAAGTGCCTCTTTATTTGTAAACTCTATAAGCTTCGCAAAGCCGCCGAGTAAATAAATCCTATCGCCATCAGGCTCATATCTGGTGATTGTAATGATATTCTTAGGATTGTCTCCCACAAGATAGATTGAGGAGCCGCCTCTGAACAAATCAAAAAATTGTTTTTTGAAAGACTCGCCGCTCTTCTCCTTAAGCATCAGCTTTGAATTTTCCTCCTGCAATGATTTCAGCTCAGGAACATTGGTGAAAGGAATCACCCTGCCCTTGTACAAAAGCCGGATGTCGTCCAGACAAGTGTCGTCGTATTTTTCGCCCTTGTAAATGTCATCAATTTTAATCGTGATTGTCTGCGCGGTCTGCGGGAGCTCAAATTTAATCGGCTGCCAGTCAGGGATTCCGTCCTCAAGGTAGTAGACTTTTTGCTGGAAGTGATTTTTTGTCTCGACGTTGAACTGGGATTTTTCGCTGTCCCAATCCTTGAGTTCCGTCTTGCTCGCAGTCTGTGTGAGTGTGATTGATTTTATGCGGTTGTTTTTTTCGTAATAATCCTTGGAGGCAAATCCGTTCACAATCTGGATCTCATCAAAGCTCACGGGCTCCGCAAATTCCACTGTGATTGACTCGCCGATTCCTGAACCGTTTTTGTCAGCCTCACACCAAGTGCTGTCAAAGTCTCCGTCCAAAATGTTGATCGGGGGATAGAGATAGCGTCCCTCAAACTGTGCCTCAACCAGCTCGCTTGTCGCAATCACGGATTTTACCGGGGCGGAATCAGTCTGTGCCATAAACCAGTCACCGAAATCTGGCTCGGATTTTTCATCACTCTGAGTTTCCTGCACAACGTCATTGACAGGCTCTTTGGCCTCAGGCATTACCACATCAGTTTTTGCCGCTCCCTTATCTTTTTCACGGCAGGACGCAAGAAGGACAAGCATTCCCAGAACCGCAAATGTAATTTTCCTCGTAGTTTTTTTCACTTTCAAAAATTCCCCCGGATGAGTTTTTAGAGGCTCCCTTTTGCAATCAGGCACGAATGAAGCATAAAATCTTCCATATTATATTGGAAAGAATCATTCGTTTCAATAGGGGAAAAATCGGAAATCAGACTTAAAAATCTGACGTAAAATTTTAAACCTTTTAAATAAAATTCCTAACATTTTCAAAATTGATTTCAAATCCGCACTTTTCATTTTTCCAAACAAGCCGTTTAAGTCCGAAAAATTCAAAAATAAATTCCAAAATATTTGTATTCAAAAAAAACATCTTTGGATTTAATATGGGCATAGTGAAAAAAGCATCTATAACAAGGAGGATATTTAGATGAAAAAGAGTTTAGTTCTTGCAGCCGCACTCATGTGTGTGGCATCACTGTTTGTTTCTTGTTCCAAACCAGCCGGGAAAAAAGCAGGTGGAGCAATCAAGATTGGAATCATCAACAACCCGCCGTCCGAATCAGGATACCGCGCGGCAAACGTAAAAGATTTCGAGACAGTCTTTACCGCAGCCAAGGGATACGATGTTAAAACATTCTACAGTCTGAAAAATGACGAGCAGCTCAACGCAGCTTCACAGTTCATCACAGACGGAGTTGATTATCTTCTTCTTTCAGCAGCTGCAACTGACGGATGGGAAGCGACACTCAAAAAGGCACAGAAAGCCGGAGTAAAGGTATTCCTCTTTGACCGCATGATTAACGTGAACGATGCACTTTATGAAGCGGCTGTTGTTTCCGACATGGCAAAAGAAGGTGAGACTGCCGTAAACTGGCTCAAGGCACAGAATCTCAGCGAATACAATGTCATCCACATTCAGGGAGCGATGGGATCAGACGCACAGCTTGGACGCACAGGAGCCCTTGATCAGCAGTTCGCATCAGGAGCAATGAAGAAGGTTGTCCAGCAGACAGCAACTTGGGACGAGGCTGAGGCAAAGAAAATCGTTGAGTCTGTAATCAACTCTGGTGAGGACTTCAACGTTGTGTACGCGGAAAACGACGGTATGGCAAAGGGTGCTGTGGCTGCTCTTGATGAAGCCGGAATCACACATGGCGTGGACGGAAAGGTCGTCATCATGGGATTCGACTGCAACAAGTGGGCTCTCCGTGAACTGAAGAACGGAAACTGGAACTACGACGGACAGTGCTCTCCATTCCAGGCATCCGTAATCGAAAACATGATTAAGAGCGGCAAGGTTCCTTCAAAGAAAATCATCTCTGATGAAAAGGGATTCGATGCCAAGACAATCACTTCTTCTGATATTGATACCTACGGACTTGGTGACTAAATCATTTTGCCGGACAATCAGACTCTGATTTTAATCCGATGGTTGTCCGGTAAAGCCACCTGTGTTAAGTGACGGCATGAATGACGGCGTAAGTTTTTTTACGCCGTTTTTTTTAAAGCGATAAAAAAAGGCGGTTATCAATGGAAGAAAATATTGTTTTGTCAATGCGGGGAATCTACAAGGAATTTCCCGGTGTAAAGGCTCTGCAGAATGTTGACTTCACTTTGCGTGAGGGAGAGATTCATGCTCTCATGGGAGAAAATGGAGCCGGAAAATCAACGCTTGTTAAGGTTCTGACAGGTGTGCATGAAAAAGATGCAGGGGAAATTCGCATCGCCGGATTCGACGGACCTGCTGTCATACGATCCCCACAGGACGCTCAGAATCTTGGAATCAGTACAGTTTATCAGGAAATCACTCTCTGCCCGAATCTTACTGTGGCGGAAAATATGTATATCGGACGCGGCAAATATCTTTTTGTAAATCGTCGTGCCCAAGAAAAAAAAGCGGCGGCTCTGCTTGAAAAATTAAATATTCCTGCAAAGGCGGGACAACAACTCGGGACATGCTCTCTTGCCGTTCAGCAGATGGTCGCAATCGCACGTGCAGTTGACATGGACTGCAAGGTTCTTATTTTGGACGAGCCGACTTCATCGCTTGATGAAAAAGAGGTGGAGCTTCTTTTTGTTCTCATGCGGGACCTCAAAGCACGTGGGGTCGGAATCATTTTCATCACGCACTTTTTGGAGCAGGTGTACGAAGTGTGCGACAAGATTACGGTACTCAGAAACGGAGAGCTTGTCGGTGAATATACTGTGAGCGATTTGCCACGCGTCAAATTGATTTCTGCGATGCTCGGAAAAGACATGGAGGACATGACGAACCTCAAGAGCAAAAAACGTCCTTATGCGGCGAACAAGGCTATTGTTTACGAGGCTGAGGGACTTAGCAGTGCCGAGGGAGTTCGTCCTTTTGATTTCCAGATAAAAGAAGGTGAGGTCAACGGATTTGTCGGATTGCTCGGTTCAGGCCGAAGCGAAAGTGTACGTGCAATTTTTGCGGCGGACAGAGTTACAGGCGGAAAGATTCGTGTGAACGGAAAGAGCGTGAAAATCACAAAGCCGAAAGACGCAATGAAAAACAAAATCGGTTATCTTCCCGAGGACAGAAAGGGCGATGGAATCATCCAGGATTTGTCCGTGCGTGAAAATCTGATTCTCGCTCTTCAGGTTTTACGTGGATTTACGAAGCCGCTTTCAAGAGCTGAATCCGAAAAACTTGCGGATGAATATATTGAGCTTCTTGAGATAAAAACAGCGTCGAAGGAAACTCCAATCAAATCGCTTTCGGGAGGAAATCAGCAAAAGGTCATTCTTGCCCGTTGGCTTTTGACTCATCCACAGTATCTTATTTTGGACGAGCCTACACGCGGAATCGATGTGGGAACTAAACTTGAAATTCAAAAGCAGGTTCTGAAACTTGCGGAAGAGGGAGTGAGCGTCACATTCATTTCATCTGAGATTGAGGAGATGCTTTCCGTATGCCAGAGACTCATCGTTATGCGCGACCGGAAGATTGTGGGAGAACTGAAGGACGAGCGGCTGAGTCAGGGAGTCATCATGCAGACTATTGCGGGAGGTAAAGAGCAAAATGGCAAATAAAATCTTAGGCCGGATTAAAAAACTGTTTCAGTCTCAGCTTGCAATTCCAATCATTGCCCTGCTGATTCTCGTAATCTTCAATCTGATTCGCGATCCAAGTTTCTTTTCCATCGCGATAAAAAAGAACAATCTTGGAAACACAGTTCTCTCTGGAAACCTTGTCAGCATTTTAAACGGTGCGTCAGAGCTTGTGATTCTTTCCATCGGAATGACTCTCGTAACATCCGCAACAAAAGGCCAGGACATTTCAATCGGAGCAGCGGCGGCCATAGCGGGATCGGTTTTCGTAAAAATACTCAGGGCCGGAACAATCAACACGGGTTCTGTCATTTTCGGAATCCTTCTTGCCTGCATTGTCGCGATTCTCTTTTGTCTTTTCAACGGAGTGCTCATCGCAAAGTTCAACATACAACCGATGATTGCGTCCCTCATTCTCTACACGGCTGGTCGTCCCATCGCATACTGGATCAACGGTGGAGCCACGCCGAATGTCGAAGGAAAGATTCTCACCTACATCGGAGGATTCATTCCACACATCGCAATTCCCACACCGATTCTTGTTGTCATAATTTTCATCCTGCTTATGAATCTGCTTTTGAAAAAAACAACGCTGGGTCTCTACATTCAGTCGGTCGGAATCAACGAGCGTGCGGCAAAACTCAACGGAATCAATCCTGTGCTGATGAAGATGCTCGTCTTTGTGATTCTGGGCGTGTGCGTTACAATGGCCGGTTCAATCAACGTGTGCCGAATCGGACTCATCAACCATGAGACAATTCTTTTGGACATTGAGATGGATGCGATTCTTGCAGTCGCCATCGGAGGTAACTCACTTGCGGGAGGTAAGTTCAAGCTCTCCGGCTCTATCCTGGGCGCTTACATAATCCAGGCACTCACAATCACACTCTATGCGATGAAAGTTTCGTCAACTGCGGTAAAAGCATACAAAGCTGTGGTCATCATCATCATCGTGGTCGCAGGCTCTCCTGTCGTAAAGGCCTGGCTCAAACAGTTGAAGGACAAAGTTCTTCCAAAAGCAAAGACTGAAAAAGTGGAGGCGAAATAATTATGGCTCTGAATAAATTGTTAGGAAAAAAGGACAGGCAGCCGCTTTCAAATACGACTCTGCTTCTGACGATTACAATCTGTACGTTCATCGGAATGTACCTTCTTGCCATGTTGATTTGGGGCGGTGGATTTTTGAATCCTCAGCAGTTCCTCGATCTTTTCAACAACAACGCTTATCTGATTATCGCAGCTTGTGGACTTACAATCGTGATGATTACGGGCGGCATAGATATTTCGGTCGGTGGCTCAATTGCTTTGATTACGATGGCTTCGGTCGTTTTCATGGAAGATCACGGAGGGGGGATTTTCAGCTCGCTTTTGATTTCACTCGGCATCGGACTTGCAATGGGACTCGTGCAGGGATTCTTCATCGCATATCTGAAGATTCAACCTTTCATCGTGACTCTTGCAGGAATGTTCTTCGCACGCGGTATGACAACAATTGTGAGCAAAGTTCCACGCACTGCAAGCAATGAGGCATTTTTGCGGCTCAAGGATTTTTTCATCGACATACCTTTTTTGGGAACATGGGCACGTAACGGCAACTGGATTCCCTCATCCATAGAAGTGGGCGTTGTGATTGCAATTGCAGTAGTGCTTGCTCTATGGGCGATGCTTAAGTGGACCCGATTCGGAAGAAATTTGTATGCGGTCGGCGGAAACAGTGAAAGTGCACTTATGCTGGGAATCAACGTGAAAAGGACTCAGTTCTTCGCTTACTTACTTTGCGGCTTGCTTGCAGGAATCGCAGGATTTGTTTATCTCCTTCACACAGGAGCCGGAAACTCATCAAATGCGACAGGAGCAGAGATGCAGGCAATTGCGTCATCAATCATCGGAGGAACTTTGCTTTCAGGTGGTGTCGGAACTGTGATTGGAACCCTCTTCGGAGTCATGTCGCTCAAGACAATAAACAACATAGTCATTGCGTCAGGTCTTCGCGAACCTTACTGGCAAAGCATTACGACAGGACTCATGCTGTGTTTCTTCATTCTCTTGCAAAGCGTGATTCTTTCGCAGAGGAAGAAAAAACTGGGTGCGATGGCAGGCTGATTTTAATATCATCGTCGGGCAAGTCCCGGCAATCCAATGTAAAAATTTATGGACCGTCGTTGAATGTCTCCTCAAAACCGGCGGTCTTTTTTTTGTTTTATATAAAACTATCTTTCAAAGCTCATCTTATACTCACGTGGAGAAAGGCCAGTGTTCTTTTTGAAGATGTAGCTGAAATAGTGCGGATCGGAAAAACCACAGTCGTATGCGATGTCATACCCTTTCATGTCGGTTTCCTTAAGGAGCCTCTTCGCGTTTTCAATTCTTACGTTTGTAAGATATTCAATGAAAGTCGTCTTACATTCCTGAGAGAAAATCGTACTGAAATGATTTGGACTCAGGCACACAGCCTCCGCTACGGTGGAAAGAGTTGTGTTGGGATCCGCGTAGTTTTCTTCGATAAAATGTTTTGCCTTTAAAATCACATCTCCATATTTTCCGGTCATTTTTGAGTCACGGTATTCAAGTGCGAAAGAAAGGACCTGCTCCATCATTCTCCTGAAATCATTTTCGTTTTGAACTGCCTCGTCAACAAATTTTCTCTGCAAGATTTCTGGCTTCAAAACCTTTATGTCACCTCCGAAATTTTCCACAAGCTTTGAGACAGCCAGAATCAAATCCACAAGAAGATATGATGCGAACACACTGAACTGACCCTCGTTTTTTTTAACCAGATCCATGGACTCTCCGATGATTACGGAGATATCGTTACGTCCTGCATATTTCAGTCTTGTCACCATCGGGTCGTTTTCCTTCAGCTCAAGAAGCGCGGAATTCGAAAGCGGTGTTTTTTCAGCAATATCGTCCGAACTTACAATCCTGTTTTTGCCGCCCTCATTTCCCAACTCAAGAAGATGCTTCGCGTCCTCATACGAAAACTGAAGCTGTGAAAGATGCTCCACAGTTTTTCCGATTGCACTCAGGACAGTACAGTCATCATTTTTTGTCGCAATGTGTCCTATCGCCTCCGCTGCATGGAAAATACTTTCGTCAAGTTCATCTTTTGTCGAGCCCTTGAAAATACAGACAAGAAGATTCGAGTGATGAAAAAAACATTCCGCCTGTTGCCATGCCGCCGAATATGAGTTGAGAAGTGAACATGCTTCCTGTTGATTTTGTATGTTGCCGCTGCTGCTCTGTATTCTGCTTATGAGCACTTTGTAAAATCTGGAAATCAGACTGATTCCTAGCTCCTGGCTTTTTGTCATCACGTCCTCAGCATTTTCAGAGCCGTGCACAAGATTGTTCAGAAATTCTTTTTTCTTCAGCATCTCGTTTGATTTGAGTTCTGCTTTCAGTTTTGATATGTCGGAAAGTTGCTTACGCTCAATGTCTATCCTCTGTGCAGTTTTTGTCAGGCTGGAAAGAATCTCATCAGGAGTGAATGGTTTTAAAAGATAATCTTCTATGCCGATTGATATTGCTTTTTTCGCATAATCAAATTCATCGTGGCCGGAAAGAATAATGATTTTTATCCACGGCTGGATTTTTTTTACGGCTGCGGAAAGTTGCAGGCCATCCATGAAAGGCATCTTGATGTCGGTAAGCAGAATGTCGGGTTTCATTTCCTGAATCATCGAAAGAGCAATCTCTCCGTCGCTCGCCTCTCCCGCAAAAACAAATCCGTTTTTTTCCCAATCAATTTTTGACCGGATTCCATCAAGCACAATCGGCTCGTCATCCACAGCAAAGACACTGTACATCTTACACCTCACTCATCGCAGCTGGAATCACAAAGGAAATGCAGCTTCCCTTTCCCGGTTCGGACTCAATCACAAGTCCGTCAGTTTGTTCTCCGTAATAAAGCTTGAGTTTTTTGTTCACATTGTAAAGACCATAAACAGAGCTCAGTTTCTCAGAATCCGCACTTCCGGTAACAAGCTCGTTCCTCACAGTCCGAAGTCTCTCCTCCGTAAATCCAGCACCGTTGTCTCTTACGGAAAAATGAATTTTAGTCTTTTTCTCATCGGCATAACAAACTGTAACATTCAGTTCCCCTCGTCCGCGTCTGTTTTTTATTCCGTGGTAGATTGCGTTTTCCACGAGCGGCTGCAGCACAAGCTTTATCATTTTAAGGTTCACAAGGGTTTCGTCGGCATCAATCGTATAGCGCAAAATATCCGCGTACCTGATTTTTTGAATCGTGAGATAATTTTTTATGTGGTCAAGTTCCTGCTGAATCGTTATCCATTCATGGCCACGGCTCAGGGAGATTCTAAGGAATTCCGAAAATGCCTTCGTTATCTTCACGACATCATCATTCCGTTCCTCTTCGGCAAGCCATACGATTGTGTCAAAAGTGTTGTAAAGAAAATGCGGCGTGATTTGTGCCTGCAAAGCTTTCATCTCGGCCTTTTGGAAGTTTCTCTGTTCCTCCATGTTTTTTTGAATCAAAAGTGAAATCTGGGCGGTCATTGTGTTCAGGTTTTCAGCAAGCCCGTCCAACTCTTCCACTTGTGGAATATCAATCCTCGCACCCAAATCTCCATTGGCAATTTTTGTGGAAAGTTTTTCCATGTCGGAAATCGGTTTTCTAACGGCGGAAGAGACGGTTATGAAACTGTTGATTGAAATGAGACCCGCAAGAATCGTGATGGTGAGCTGCAAAACCGTAAGGATAACGGATGTGTTGTTTATGGATTCATTTGTCTTTTCAGCCGACTCGATTTCTGAAACAACAAAGTCCTGCATGATGTCGGAAAAAAGATCCGTGATTGTCCGAATCTCATCAAGGGATGCCTCGTTTTGTGTGACGGAGCTTCCCTGCTGCATCTGATCAATCAGTTTGTCCACATTTCTGCGCAGAGTTGTGTTCGCCCTTTTTGCGACTTCCAGAATCTCACGGCTTTTCGCTGAATGTGATTTTGAAAGCATCCCGTCCAGTCCGTCCGTAATTTCATTGAGCATCACATAGAGCCGTCCCTGGGCTATCGTTTTTTTTCCGCAGATTATTTCCCAAAGCTCGGCTGGCACGTCAACTTTTACCATACGGTTGATTTGATTCGCAGTACTCACGTTCGAGATTATCCGGCTGTACTGCTGAGTGTGAATTCGCGAGACAATGATTGAATAGATTGTGGGGATAAGAGTAATTGAAAGCAAAAAGATGCATGTCCTGAGCAATGTTCTTGTCAGGCTTTTTTTCCCGGATCGATCTGCAAACAGATGAAAATTCAATCAATACCCCCTTGGAGTATACAGAGAAAAATCATCGTTTTCAGTGAAGATTGTCTCCTCGTTGTAAGTGGTCCTAGGAATTTCTTTTCCCTCGTGAATTTGTTTTACGAGCGTCATCAGCATGGGACCAAGATTCGGATTACATTCAACCACGCAATCAAGTTTTCCCGCGACAAGTGCATCGATTGAATTCTGCTCCGCGTCAATGCTTATGATGATTGAGTCAGCAGGATTGATTCCGTAATTTGCGAATGACTCCAGAAGACCAAGCGTCATGGAATCATTGTGGGAATAAATCACGTCGATTCTGCGTCCCTCAAAATAGAGCGCGTCATTTTCCTGATTTCCCGAATCAATGTTCGCCTGAATCAATTTTTCCGCAATCTCCTTTCCACGTGATTTTAGAAAATCTCCGTCCTCAGAATGTATGATTTCAAATTTGGAATGTTGAAAAATCAACTCACGAAATCCGTTTGATCGCTCCCGGACAACCGATGAATTTTCCGTTCCCGACAACTCAAAAATTTTTATGGGTCCCTGCATGTCCGCACATTTGTCCACCAAAAAACGGGCTGCTCTTCGTCCCTCCTCAAGTCCGTCCTCACCGAGAAATCCCGCGTAAAGAGATTCGTCCGCATTTATCTGACGGTCCACGACAATCACTGGGATTCCGGCCTCCTTCGCTTCGGTCAAAACATTGTCCCAGCCGTCCTCAACAATCGGAACAAATGCAATCACATCAACCTGATAGACGATGAACGACCGTATTGCCTTGAGCTGATTTTCCTGTTTTTGCTGAGCGTCGTCAAAAAGAATCTGTATGCCGCTGTCCTTTGCCGCTTCAAAAATCGACTGCGTGTTCCGGCTTCTCCATGCGCTTTCAGATCCAATCTGCGAGAATCCCAAAATCAGTCTGTCGGAATTTTCCACTTCGGATTTTTCAGAATCTTTTTTGTTGCAGGTAATCAGCAAAAGTAGAAAAACAACGGCGGTCAAAAATACCATAAGGGAAATGAACTGAATTTTTTTTATCGCTGATTTCATCCTTTTCGTTCCCGCCCAAAAATCCACCTATATAATAGAAGATTTTTTCAAAGTTTATAGACCACACCCAAAGTGACATCCAGCGGCGAATATGTGTCGATGGGACTCACGTGCTCATAAAACATGAACGACATGCCCAATCCCAAATTCACAAGAAATTTTTCTGTCAGCTTGCGGTCGTAGAAAAGTTTGAAATCAGTGCTAAGTCCAATCTGCAAGTCGGGGGAACCGTCTGACTGTATGAAAATGGGACCGAGTGCAAAGGCTGGTCTTAGGGAATCATTTTCGGTAAGGAAAAAACTGTAGTCGAATCCGAAGAGAACAGTGCTGACCAAAGTTCGTTTCATATCCGGCTTCGCAAACGCAAAACTCTGTCCGCCCTTGAAAAAAAGTTCCAGCTCGGAATAGACGGGAAACCGAAGCTGCACGTCGTATCTGAAATCAGGATACAAATTTTCTATGATTCTCGGAAAGACCTGAAAGTCGGCTCCCAAATCAAGCTCAAGACGCGGACCTGCAAATCCGAGACCCGCAATCAGAGTAAACACGGCAGAAAGCATTATCAGTTTTGTTTTCATAAAAATTCCTCTCCTGGCATCTTTCGAAGGACTTAGCAGAAATCAATTTCCATTTTCATTTTATACTGATTTCAAATCTTTTTCAAGTTGTGGAGAGGACGGGATGGTGGATTGCCACACGGATTGGAAATTGCTACGCAATTTCTTTAAGCGTACCTTGAATTGTATTAGGAAAATAAGTTCTCTCAATCTGGCAGCCAAATAATAGCATACCAATAATCTTTCGCATCAGTGGCGTAGACTTTCATAGCATCATAGCTGGATGCGGTTCTTGTCAAAATTGTATTCACATCCTCAATATATTCGAAGTAATCAGCAAAACTGTGGTAATCAGCTTTCCCGCAATAAAGTTCTATTATCGATACAGCCTTTTTGAATGTATCAATGCTCCCAAAAAGAATATAATGCCCCCTGTCATTCTTGCTGTAAGTGTCAACACCAGATTCAAACCTGGCAACCGAATTGCCTCCCGCGACATGATACCACCATGTGTTGCCATAGCTTTCTGCGGATGCGTGGGTTGCGGCGAGAGAGATAAGAAGAATTAGAGAGATGAGTAATTTTTGGGATTTCATAAAATGTGGCTCCTTTGTGTGAACATTGAAAATCAGTGTGGCAGGACTGTGAAAGGGATGTCACACTGATTGGAAAAATCTAACGATTTTTCATAGATATTGATTTTGAAAATACAAAATTTGACGCAAACTCATTCATTACAACCATTGTTCAGATAGTCTATAGCGGCCTGCCCATTGCCATTCTTGCCAGCAGCCTCAAGATAGTTGCACATACCTTTCTTCTGATTGCATGCAGGACACAAACCTTTGCGAGAATACTTATCTGTACATATATATTTCTTTTTAGTACCACTTCCTCCTACATTCGCTGCGTCTACTATTGTACCGCCATCCGTACAGTAGTGATTGCATTCAGCATACTGGTGAACCGTAGTCGCCGCAAACGCCATTCCTACAACCGTTGCCAGCACTGCCAGCACCACAATTAATCTCTTCTTCATAATGATTCTCCTTGGATGTTTACCCTTGTCCCCAAGCATTATATTTACTCACATGCGTGAATAATACAAAATTACGGCTGATGCCTAATGGTGAAGTTAACCATCAGGCAAGCCCTTCTATTTTAAATTTATAGTTTGACTTCCCAGCTCGGCATGTGGAGTAGTGCTGCTCGCCTGTGCTGTTACCGTATGATATCCAGCCGTTGTCGTGTATGTCTCAGCAAACGGATAATCCGGTCCAATCCAAACATTAAGCTTAAAAATCGTATCGTCAACCTTTACGTCAAAACGAGTCATAACCTCTGACTCTATGTGAATCGCAAAAGATTTGCTTGTTATTTTGGTCAGATATATGCTCGGGGCTGGTATCCAGGTCGTGACATAATCCCCGTCTGAAATATTCGCTCTCCCATCGGAAGCAACGGACTGGACTTGAATGCAATACTCGGTTCCGGGTTTGAACGAGTGTCTTATGCGGTATGGATTGGCCAATGTATAACTTGTATAGACGGTCTCTTTACCATCATCACTTCCGCCAACTTCACCCCAGTAAATGATATACGAGGAAGCTCCATCTACGGGGGCAAAAGAAACACAAATTGTCCTAGGAGACTCTGCTTTAACCCTTATGCCTTTTGGTGCTTCCAAACGTTCATATGACTCAGAGTCATCGTAAGCATCCGGACTACACCCAAAGAAAAACGCTGCTCCCACAAACATCAGTCCAAATAAAAAAAATCCTGTCTTAATCTTCATAACATTTTCCTCTTAAAAAACTTCCTTATGGCGAAAATCAAATTCCAAAGAATTGATTCTAAAGAATTGATTCCCAAGAATTTGACTCGCAATGTTTTGATTACAGATTTGACAATATATCCGCCAAGAATGATCCCGGCATACGGAATGCAAGACCAAGCTGACATTCAAAACCACCTGGATTACCGATAAAGTTAATCAGATATCCGGGTCTGACATACAAGGAAAGTCCGTAATCAGAATCAGCGAAGAAGTTGAGCACTATATGCCCCTGCGGTCTAAGTCCAGCATCGTAATCCATTGTATTGAAATTAATGTTCAGAACTAACGGAGCTCCGAACCCCAGATACATGGAAAGAGAATCCATAAGAGGAACCTCCCACATAAACTCCCACGGGCTCAATCCGACAACGACGGTTCCCTTTTTAAAGGAAGCTCCACCCGACCCCTCAATTCCCCATGGACCATACAGCGTGAAGTTTGCGTTTAAAATGACCTGCTGCTCAAAAGGCTCGTAAGATACTCCGGCTAATCCAATGCCCTCCTGAGCACTTGCGGCTCCCACCGTAAAAATTCCGACCAACACCAACGCCAGTAAATTCTTTTTCATATCATTCTCCTTTTCTATTAAAATAATCAGTTTATCTTTATCTGCTTAACTACACCGCTCATAAATCCGTTCATAGTTATTTTATCTGTGCTAAGGCTAATCGTATAATAACAACCAGGAATGAATCGATGGCTCAATGTGTTAAAGTTTTTGTTGTCCGTGCTTACTGAAATCATATGTGTGCCTGGTGTTATGCTCTGATATGAACTGGCCGTTTTCTTTGTGGTAAAATTATATGTCCAACCATTTCCACCGTCTAAGTAGCAATACCAAGTGGCTTTTCTAGGATAAGAAAATCTTATTTCTGTTGAATACCCAAGATTAACTCCAATACAATCAGACCATCTTCCAACTACACTTTCTTCTGAGTCTGTAGCGACTATAATATAATAATATCTGTCACCAGATTTTAAGCCGACATCAAAATCTTCTAATAATGCACTTGTTCCGTTTCTCTTAATACTTCCAATTTTTACATAAGCCTTAAAATCATTTTGATATGTTGTGGAGCGGTAGAAATTAAACACCTTTATTTTTTCATCCTTAGCAGAACATACAGCCTGTAGCTCCAGATGGTCATCAACAAGCTTAATTCTACCAATAAGTTCCCCATATATATCCGTATTCTTTACATCCGCCAGTATCGTGTTATCCTGAATTGGTATATCCTGATTCGGTTCATCGGGCTCTGGCATATTGTCAGTTATAGCCGTGACATATTTCGAATAAGAGCTCGAACTTCCTTCATCATTAAATGCTTTGACCCAAAAATAATAACGTGTATTTGCATTCAGATTGTCTATCTCAGCTTCTATATCCTGCGTTGAACCATATTCATGTTTATCACCGATACTTGTACCACAGTATACTTTGTACATTGAGGCTCCTGCCACATCATCCCAACTCAACACTATGGTCTCAAAATCAATGACATCTGCTACCAGATTTTGCGGCGTGTCAAGATTATTCTCTTCTTTGGTATCTTTGGAATCAACTTCTTCTGGGACTGAGACATCGGATTCACTTTCATCTTTATCTGTAGTATCTTGAACAGCAGGTTCTTCAGAAGAAACATTAGCACTGCAAGAAGCAAGATTTAGCATAAGACATGCCGAAGTCACGAATACCAAAAGTGGCAGACAAATCTTTTTCATATCATTCTCCTTAATTGTTGAATTAAACTTTCTCATATTTTATCCTATCCTACACCGCCACAACATTCCGCGCCATCGTTTAAATCAGTATACTTCATAGACTTTTTCTGTATTTTTTTGCATAATCCATGACTTTTTCATTCATATCCGATATAATTCCTTTCCATGCTGAGCATCAAAATGAAAAAGAACATTCAAATTCAAGTTATCCAATCATTCGCGATAAGTCTTGCAATCAGCATCTGCATACCGATTTTGCTGTTTGCGTTGAAAAGCTGGGACAAGGGAAAGGCAATTCTCGCATCCTGCACCGTGTATGATGAAACTGGAGAGATGAGCGCGGACGAGGCATGGCGCATTGCGAGCGAAGGAAGGGGCATACGGAATTCTTCACACCATCTGGACCTGGGATTTTTCAAGGGCAATTGTTTTGTGATTTTTGATTCCTCTGATTTTTACGGAGAGAGCGTGCTTGATTTGGGACCTGAGACAATTGATTTTGCATCTCTTTTTGTTCGTGATGAAAGCGGAACTTGGAGGGAGTGCGACAGAAGCGGACGCATGGTGAGGTCTGCCGAGAAGAAAATTCGCTCATGGCAGTGCAGTCTAAAAACCACCGGAGCTGACTCTGCAAAATATACGGGGGGATATATACTAAAGATAAAAAACAATGACTTCACTTCACTCGTAGTCCGGCACTATTCTGTCACAGACTATTTATCCCGCTTGCAGGCATTTTCCTCCATCCACACGGTTCTTCTTTTTCTTATGTTTCTTACGGTCGTCGTGCTTTTTGTCGCGGGACTCTATCTCAGAAATCTCCAGATGATTTTTTTAAGCCTTATGAATTTCAGTCTCTTGATGTACGCAATCTCCATGACAGGACTTGGAAGCGCATACATTTGGAACGGAATCTGCACGATGCGTTTTACATCCAGACTCGGTTACAGCTTCGGAGCTCTTGGATTTTGCTTTTTGGAGATTTTTTATTTGAGCATCTTCCATTTCAAGAATTTATTTTCATCCCTAACAATCGTCTTTCTCTTTGCCTTCAGTTTGATTTTCTCAGTGCTCATTTTGGTGCTTCCTGACGCTCGGCTTCTTATGACCGTAACCATCTGCGTTCTGATTTGCGGACTCATCTTCATTACATTCGTCAACATGAACGAGCTTTCGAAAAACAGCGAGCCTATCCTTTTTTTGGTTAGTTCGTGGCTTCCACTTTTCTGCTACGTAATTTTCAGACAGACCATACATCTTCTGCGGATGAAAATTCCCATGGAAAATCTGGAGAAGATTTTTGACAACGACTATTATTTCGGCTATCAGATTTGCTTCCTTTCGAATATTGTGACTTACGGAATCTACATATTAAAAAAATCCATTGACTCAAGAAAAACATTCGTACAGTACAGGGAATCCGCCTATTTTCTAAAATCAACGGCTCACGAGCTTCTTTCTCCAATCACGCTGATTGAAAATGCCGCACAGGAACTTGACTCAGGAACGAACAAAAAGCAGATTTCAGTCATCCAGAAAAATTGCGAGCGGATAAAAAATATGACGGTCCTTGCGGCGACACTTGAAATTCATGAGCAAAATTTTGAAACACTCCATCTTGAAAACTGCGTTCTGAGCCTGAACTCGGAACTGCAAAAATGCCTGGAAGGATTCGAACTCTATGCGGTGACAAGAAATATTAAAATTGAAACCCTAATCTCAACTCCTGAATCCCTAATGGTGATGGTCCAGCCACTTTATCTTGAAACTGTATTTTTGAACCTCATTGACAATGCCATGAAACATTCCGGCAATGATACAAAAATTTCCATATCCCTTGACTACGACAAAGACAAGAGACTCATGACTTTCTCGGTAAAAAATCCAAAGGGAAAACTGACGCATGAAAATCTTGAGGAGATTTTTGAATTTGGAAAACGCATCTCAGAAAATGATGTTCAGGGATTCGGTCTCGGGCTTCATCTCACGCGTAGGATTTGCCGTCTTTACAAGGGAGACTGTACGGCCGAACTTGAGGGCAATCAGGTGGTTTTCTATGCTCTCATGCATCTTGAAAGTCCCGCTTCCAATGAAGAGCACAATAATATGCACACCGAGACAAGCGATGAAAAAGGTATGGGACCAGGTTTGCCTCATCCGAGAGAAATAATGAGTCCCCCGGAAAACATCAGAGCACTTCTTTCTCATGTAAAAATTCTATTGGTCGAGGACAACATCATTATGCAGGAATCAATGAGAGAATTCCTTGGCAAATTCTGCACAGTTTTTTCGGCTTCAAACGGCGAGGAGGCTTTGTCCATACTTTCTGAAGATGTTCCGGCCATAATCATTTCGGACATGCTCATGCCGGTCATGGGAGGGGAGGCTCTGTATGCCGAGTGCAAAAAATCAAGGAGTCTTTCCAACATTCCTTTTATTTTTCTTACGGGAATTTACGACAAAAAAATTCAGGAGAGAATGATTTCCTTGGGAGCTGCTGATTATCTTTGCAAGCCGTTTTGCAATGAGGACCTTATCCTGAAAATATATTCAGTGCTCAACAGGGAGGTTGAATCGAGAAAAAGATTGAAGTCCGCTCTCTCTGATTTTTTGGAGAACCAGACAGAATCCTATGCAGATGAACATCAAGATGAACATCAAGATGAACATCAAGATGAACATCAAGATGAACATCAAGATGTGGCTCAAGAAAAAGGCATCTCAAAATCTGAAGACGATAAAGTGAAGAATTTTTTTGCAGACCATGAGCTTTCAAAAAGGGAAATTGAGATTGCTCTTCTCATGGCGAAAAATAAAACCAATCAGGAGATTGCAAATGAACTATTCATATCGGTTTCCACAGTGGCGACACACGTGCAGCACATCTATGGAAAGTGCAATGTCAGAAGCCGAATGGAATTTGTCTCAACGATTCTACATTTATGACAAAGAAATCTGCCCGGAAATCATTTCTTCGAACAGATTCCTATGGAGGCTCTTTTTCAAGAACCGGTTCCCTCGTACTTCCTTGCACCGAGCATCCAGAACTTGTAGCTCAGGTAGAAGAAGACGATTCCAATCAGCGGTGAAAACCACGTCAGAAGAGGAACGTTCTCAGGCCGTAAAACCGCAAGCGACGGATAGTAGGCGATGAAAGCAATCGGAATCACGAAGGTAAAAAGGATGCGGAAAAATCCGTTGAAGATGCTCGCTGGATATTTCGCGTAATCCTTGAAGCGGAACATTATCACCATGACATAACCCGAGTTGATTATCCAGAAACAAGTGGCGGCGGCAAAGTTCATGATTGCAATCATAAAGAGCGACGCTGCGAAAAGAAAAATCACAAGTTCCAGAATCACAAGCGGAGTTACGGGAATGGCGAGTTTGCCCCATGCATATACCAAAGTTCCGATTCCGAACGCAAGCTGCCCCAGTCCCTTCACGTCAAAAACTTCCGAAATAAAATAGAAGAAAATGTTGATTGGCCTGAAACAGTATTTGATGAAATCACCGGAGCGCACCATGAATCGCAGGTTCCAGTTGTTGTCAAAAAAACACTGCACCGGAGTCAGAGCCACGAGAGAAAATCCGTAGAGGAAAAGCATCTCGTAAACATTCCATCCGTTGATTGAGGAAAAATTCCGGAACAAAATCATAAAGCTCAAAAAGCCTGTCAGATTTGAAATTATCATCCCGATTGTGGAGATGAAAAAATCCGCGCGGTAACTCATTTTGCTTTTCAAATCCTGCACTAAAATCTTTCCGTAAATCCTAAGATAAAATCCGAGCCCTCTTTTTTTCGACTGCATATTTTTTTCGTCCACGTTCATTTCAAAAACCTCACTCATTTTTCAGCCTCCGTTCACAGTGATTTTTTTAATCGAAACTTTCCAGAAAATATTTCCCAAAACCCAAAGAACCACGCACCATAGAAGCTGCAATCCAAGCTGCACAATCAGTCCGCTTTCTCCCGTGTATCCGTCCTTTTGCAAAAGTATGTTAAGCGGCGTATCGTAGATGCAGCGGAATGGCATGAACGAAATGATTTTCTTTAAGGCATCCGGAAAAAATGCAAGCGGGATTGTCGCACCCGAAAGCAAAAGAACCACGCACTCCTTAACCATGTTGATTCCCCATGTCGATTCCGTGTAAAGGCAGATTGTCGCAACCAGCATGTCCACGCTGAAATTAATCACCAGAGCCATGCCCGCGGAAATCACAAAGAAAAGAAGATTCAGTCCAAGCGTTATGCTCCCGTGAGTCACCGCATAGATGATTATGAATGTGGGAAGGAAAGTCAGAAAAAAGGTAATCACATTGTGACCGAAGTAAGACCAAAAGCTGTAGGTTCTGAAACTGACCGGCTTCAGGAGTTTAAGCACAATAGTTCCTGACTGTATGTCCCGGCTCATGTCCCACACGATGAACATCTCAAGGAAATTGAAGAGAGCGGTCGCAAGCACAAGATAAATCAGAGTGTCGCTGAATGTCATTCCGTTTACTACATCCGTTCCGCTCGACGCGTAGATTGATTTCCAGAGATAGTAAATCAGCACAAGGTAAATTAAATTTCCAAGAATCGTGACAAAAGTTCCGAGCCTGAAATGAAGCTCGTCCATCATGCCGACTCTTGTTAATGCAAGATATTTTTTTGCAGTCATAATCTCTCCTCAGGCAACCGCCCCCTCGTAAATCTTCTTGATGACTTCCTCTGTGGAAACGTCCTCAAGCTTGATGTCCTTCACTCTCTCGGATTTCTGGTACTCGCTGATTATGGCCATGACGTTTGTCTTTGACTCATCCACAAGGATTTCCTTCCATCCTGAATTCTCAAGGCGCAAGTGCAGGGTCCTGTATGATCCGAAGTATCTTCTCAGGTGCTCGATGTCATTGTCGTAAATCATCTTTCCGTGGTCAATTATAACAATCCTTCGGCACAACGCATCCACGTCTCCCATGTCGTGAGTGGTCAGGATTACGGTAGTGTTCTTTTCCTGATTCAGTCCCTTAATCAGATTTCTGATTTTTGCCTTCATTGAAACATCCAGTCCGATCGTCGGCTCATCAAGAAAAACAATCTTCGGGTTGTGAAGAAAAGCCGCAAGTATGTCGCTCAAAGTTCTCTGACCAAGGGACATCTGTCTGACCGCTTTGTGAAGAATCGGCTCTATGTCCACGAGACTCTGGTAAAGCTCAAGCATGTCGTTATAGTCCTTGGTTGGAATCATGTAGATATCCTTGAGCAGCTTAAAGGATTCCACAAGTGGAAGAGCCCACCAGAGCTGACTTCTCTGACCGAAGACAACCCCAATGTTTTCAGCATTCCGCACACGGTTTTTATAAGGAACATTTCCGTTTACCCTAATCTCCCCGCCGCTCGGCTCAAGAACTCCGGTCATCATTTTTATCGTGGTGGATTTTCCGGCTCCGTTTGGTCCAAGATATCCCACGATTTCTCCGCTCTTGATTTTGATGGAAATGTCATCTACCGCACGGACGATTTTATAATCCCTTGAAAACAAATCTCGGATGCTTCCTTTAAGTCCCTCGTGACGGTTCAGTACCTTGAATTCTTTTGTCACGCCACTCATCTCAATCGCAAACTTTTCTCCGGCCATGATGCCCTCCTGTAAATCTTTTTCTTGATTTTTCAATCTGTGTGTAGTATACTCAAAATGTCGGTGCAAGGAAATTATCACCCTTACATATTTTAATAACAATTTTACTTTCTAAATGTAAGATTGTTATAATCTTTTTTTTCAACACGGAGAGAAAATGATACAAAAACACAGGGGACTCATCATAAAAAGAAAGGACGGCTCAGAAGTCGTGAACTATGACGACGAGAACTTTCCCTCCTATATTTACAACGGCTACATTTTCATGGGTTGCACCTGGGAACGAGTCCCGCACTACCACGAGGACATTGAGCTGATTACCGTATACAGCGGAGAGATGGCATACATGGTGGACGGAACCTACATCACCTTAAAAAAGGGAGACACACTTTTCGTGAACTCGGGAAGAATTCATTATTCCATCGCAACGGAAAAAAGAGTCACCCAGTACATCATTTCGGTCATGCATCCGAAAATCATCTGCTCAACACCAGCCGTGGAGGACAAAGCAATCACTCCGATTATTACGGACAAGTCGGTTCCATTTGTCCATTTCAAATCCAGCGACTTTGACGCGCCTCTTATCCAGCAGCTTATGGTGGAGATGGAGCACGATGCCAAGGGAAACGCGTTTTTGATTACAAAATATTTTTTTCTGATTTGGGACATAATCATGCACAGGTTCACGGACGCTTACCGGGTTCATGTGGGCAGCATGGCGGAAGAGGACAATCACAGCCAGAAACTGAAGACCATGATGTTTTTTATCGACGAGCATTATAAGGAAAAAATCACGCTGAGGGAAATCGCCGAGGCAGGAGGAGTGAGTCAGACTTTGTGCAATCAGATATTCCACAAGTTCACGGAAAAATCTCCCATTGACTATCTCATGCACTTCAGGAGCCGGAAAGTTGCGGACCTTCTTCAGGCAGGAACAATGTCCATGACGGAGATTGCGGATGTCACAGGATTTTCTGGAGCGAGTTACATGGCCGAGACTTTCAAAAAATATTTTAATCTTACGCCGAGGGACTTCAAAAAAATCGTAACAAAAAAATGAGTCCGTTTTCCAAAATCCTTTTAAAAATCCGCTTGACAAATTATCTTTTACACAATATGATAGCATCAAATACAACTTAACACCAGATTGATTGCACAGAAACTTAAGGAGGAATTTTATGATTTATGATTTTGAACTTACGACGGGAAAAGGCGGCACACTGAAACTCTCTGACTACAAGGGAAAGGTGATTCTCATCGTGAACACAGCGACAGGATGCGGATTCACACCACAGTACGCGCCGATTGAGCAGATGTACAAAGATTATCACGACAAGGGACTGGAAATCGTTGACATTCCATGCAATCAGTTTGGAGCACAGGCACCAGGTTCGGATGATGAAATCCATGAGTTCTGCACGCTTCATTACAACACGACTTTCCCGCAGATGAAAAAAGCCGATGTGAACGGAGAAAATGAGCTTCCTCTTTACACATATCTGAAATCACAAAAGGGTTTCGAGGGATTCGATGAGCATGAGCTGAAATCAATTCTTGAAAATATGTTCAACGCTGCAGATCCTGATTGGAAGAAAAAATCCGACATCAAATGGAACTTCACAAAATTTGTAATTGATCGGGAAGGAAACGTTGTCGCAAGATTCGAGCCCACCGCCGACATGAAAAAAATCGAGGAATGCATTAAATCGCTTTTATAAAAATCAGCGCTAAAAAACACGGAGGAATTTCATGGATATAATGGAAGCAATCAGAAGCAGACATTCGGTGAGGAAGTTTGACAACAGGGCGCTTGAGAAAAAAGATGCCGACATTTTGACTCAGGAAGTGGAGCTGTGCAATAAGGAAAGCGGATTTCATTTCCAGCTGATTACAGATGAACCAGAGGCATTTCAGGCAGGCAAACCAAGCTACGGTCAGTTCACGGGATGCAGAAATTATCTTGCGATTATCGGGCCGAAAGAAAGGGAAGAGGACGCAGGATATTACGGCGAGCGGATTGTACTGAAAGCACAAGGATTGGGAATCAACTCATGCTGGGTCGCACTCACCTATAAAAGAGGCAAGGCTCAGGGAGAGATGAATGTGGATGAAAAACTCTACATGGTGATTGCCCTCGGTTACGGACTTAGCAATGGAACTGCGCACAAGGGAAAGTCGATTGAGAAAGTGAGCGATTATAAAGAAGGCGATCCTGAATGGTACAAGCGTGGACTTGAAGCAGCTATTCTTGCACCGACGGCACTAAACCAGCAGAAGTTCAGATTCACCCGTAATGGCGACAAAGTTTCTGCCCGCGTCTCCGGATGGGGATTCAATACCCGCGTGGATCTTGGAATCGTAAAATATCACTTTGAGCTTGGTTCGGAAAAAGGCCCTGATATCTGGGAATAATTTTTCCATTCACGGGAATCCTTTTTTTGAGGGTTCCCTTCACCGATACACACGGATTTTACCCGCTGATTATCTGCAGATTAAGCGCCAGTTACAGCCCAATTATCCGCTGGAAAAAATCATTGCACAAATCCGTTTTTTTTGATAGAATCGCTTCCATCGGAGAATCTTGGACTGAAATCAAAAAGAAAAAACAACATGAGAAAATCAGCCCGAACATAAATCCATTTTGGAGTATACAAATGAAAATCACAAAAATCATTTACCCCCTGATTGCCGCAACCGCCTTGCTCACAGGATGCAAAAAAGAGCAGAAGGGACCTGTCTCAGTAGAAATCTGGCACGCCTACAACGGAACCCAGCAGGCATATCTTGAGGACGCTGTGAAAAGATTCAACGAGTCACAGAGCACTTATGTCGTGAAGACTCTCGCCCAGGACAACAGCGGATTCGCGGATTTGGTTTACAACGCAGTCGCAAACGGAGTGGGACCGAGCATCATCTTCAACTACGGCTCAACGGCTGTCGATTACGCGAAGGAAGATCTGGCGGTGGACATCTCCACATACATCAAGGAAGATTCCGCAAAGGGCGACACTTTCATGCGCGACCTGATTGACTCCCTCCCTCCGTCCATGCAGACCGACGTAAAAGGATTCGCTGACGGTGGAATCTACTATCTTCCCGGATGCACGACCGGACCTGTTTTCTTCTATAATAAGACAATGTTTGACGAGCTCGGACTCACACCTCCAAAGGATTGGAAGGAGCTTGAAAACATTGGACGCACGGTTTTTGAAAAAAAGGGAATCGCGGCTTTCCATTCCGACGGACTTGTGGACAACATCCAGGAGCTTATCATGCAGAACGGGATGGGCTACATCGACACAAAGAACAAGAAGATTCTTTTCGGCACCGACAAGATGGCAGAGATTTACCAGTGGTACGCCGACTGCTGCCACAAGGGTTGGTTCG
The DNA here is from genome assembly GCA_002373325.1 of Treponema sp. UBA3649. Lineage (GTDB taxonomy): Bacteria > Spirochaetota > Spirochaetia > Treponematales > Treponemataceae > Treponema_D. The sequence goes on along the minus strand of DFKI01000016.1, from coordinate 9,247 downwards.
AGTTCAACACCGTGGGAAAATACTCATCCGAAGATTTGGCGAACGGAACCATCGCGGCATTCTCAGGCTCCTGCGTGAACGACCAGTACGTGAAGATGATTAACGGTGAGGAGCTCGGAATCGCGCCTTGGATCGCTGAGTCAAACGGAATCGCTTTCTACACGGCATGGAACCGCGGACCGATTTTCCTGAAGCACGCTGACGACGTGAACCGTGGGGCATACGAGTTCATCAAGTTCTTCCTCTCACCCGAAAACAACCTTGGATGGGCAAAGGCAAACTCAGCCCTCTCCCCATACGGAACCACACAGGCCCTTTCAGGATACGGCGAGTACATCAACAATCTTCCGTCCACATCGGCTCTTCCCTCAGTGCAGGCGAACCTCTATGCGTCAGGCTCATTCCCGAACGTGCACGGCGGATCCCAGGTCAGGAACATCATCGTGGAATACCTGAACAACGTGGTTGACGGAAAGATGAGCGCAAAAGAAGCTGTTGCCGCAATGGAAAAAGATTGCAACGCAGCCCTGAACGACTGACATGAAAGTTTCAATTAAGGACGTGACAAAAAAATACGGCGCGAACATTGCCGTGAAGGATTTTTCCGCGGAGCTTCCCGATGGCCATCTGATTTGTCTTTTGGGTCCCTCGGGATGCGGAAAGTCCACGCTCCTCAACATGCTCTCGGGGATAGTTGACGTCACAAGCGGCCAGATTTTTTTCGACGGCAAGGACGTGACGAAAATGCCCCCCGACAAAAGAAACATCGGCATGGTCTTCCAGAACTACGCGCTCTACCCCCATCTCACGGTTTTGGAAAACATCGCTTTTCCGCTGGAAGTCCTCCGGGTTCCCAAAAAAGAAAGACTTGAAAAAGCCGAAAAGATTGCGTCCCTCGTCCACGTGGAAAACCTCCTCAAAAGATTTCCCGGTCAGCTTTCGGGAGGCCAGCAGCAGAGAGTCGCCATCGCACGCGCGCTCATAAAAAAACCGAGCCTACTTCTGATGGACGAGCCGCTTTCAAATCTGGACGCGAGACTCCGCCTTGAGATGAGGGACGAGATCCGACGCATACAGCAGGAAACCGGGATCACGACCATTTTTGTAACCCACGATCAGGAAGAGGCCATGTCCATTTCCGACAGCATCCTCTTGATGAAGGACGGTGAGCTTGTACAGAGCAGCACATGCCAGGAGCTTTATGAGAATCCCAACTGCCGCTTCACAGCAGACTTTATTGGAAATCCGCCGACGAACAATCTGGAAAACGGAAGACTTTTTTTGAAAGACGGACTTCCCCACTTTGCGAACGAAACCGGAATTGATTTTATCCTAGGCGAGCGATTCTCCGATGCAAATCTGATGGAAAAATGCCGGGACAAAAAAATCACGCTCTCGGTCCGTCCCGAAAGTTTTATGCTTACGGAAAAATCGGATTCCTCAATCAGTGCAAGGGTCGAGCGCTCATCGCTTTTGGGAAAGGAGCAGATTGTCCACCTTGATTTCAAAGGAAGCGACGGAAAATTCCTGCGTGTGATTTTGGACAACGAAAAGATTTTCTCTCCGAAAGACAGCGTTTACCTGAGATTAAAGACAAAGGGCGTGTTCCTCTTTGACGGAGAGAGCGGGGAGAGACTGGGGTGAGACAAGCGGCAAAGTATTCGGAAAAAACGCAGCGCATAAAAAACACGACGGAACCATGGCTTTATCTAGCCCCATTTTTGGTTTTCTTTTTCGTCTTCATTTTTTATCCCGCAGTCAACGTGCTCCTTCTTTCGTTCAAGGAAAACTACAGCCACCTGCGCGGCACATACGAAAGGCTCGGACTCGAAAACTACAAGTACATACTTTCCGACGCAAAGTTCCGCTCCGCCATGCTCAACACAATCCTCTACGTGATTTTCGTGGTTCCATCAAGCACCTTCATCTCAATCCTCGCCGCACATCTTTTGAACAAAAAAATCCGGGGCATCGCTTTTTTTCAGACCGCGTTTTTCATGCCGATGGTAACGTCGGTTACGGCGGTGGGACTTGTGTGGCGCTTCATGTACAATCAGAAATACGGAGTGTTCAATTTCCTGCTTACAAAAATCGGACTCCAGCCTATCGCGTGGACGGACGACTCAAAATGGTCGCTTCTTTCCCTCGTCATTTTCGGAATCTGGAACATACTGCCTTTCACAATCATCCTGCTCATGGCCGGAATGCAGAACATCGACGAGAAATATTATCTTGCCGCAAAAATCGACGGAGCGAAACCGCTTAAAATCTTCACGCGGATTACCATTCCCATGCTGACCCCCACAATCCTCCTCGTGCTGATCGTGAACACAATCTCCTGCTTCAAGGTTTTCAGCGAGCTTTATCCACTGTTCAACGGAAAGCCGGGGCCCTATTACAATCTCTACACAGTGGTCTATTACATCAGGTACGCGATGGTGGAAAAACGCAAGTACGGATATGCCGCAGCCGCCGCCATGATTTTTTTCCTCGTCGTCCTGATTTTCACACTCTTCCAGCTCAGGCTCAAAAGCAAAATGCAAAAAAGGGGACTGCAATGAAAAAAACTCTCGCACGGATTTTGACATACATGATTCTGGCGCTCACGTCCTTCTGCATGGTCTTTCCCTTTCTCTGGATGATTCTCTCGTCGTTCAAGACACCAACGGAAATCATTCAGTTTCCGCCGAAGTTCTTTCCGTCATCCATTTCGCTCACGAACTACCTGAAAGCGTTTTCCATGGCACCTTTCGGACGCTACTTTTTTAACTCCATCCTCGTGATGATTTGCTCGGTCGTCTTCACAACTGGAACCTCCATCCTCGGAGCCTTCGCTTTCTCACGCCTTCGTTTTCCGGGACGCGAGCTGATTTTTTCCCTGCTTCTCACCATGATGATGATTCCCTTCGAGATGCTGATAATCACGAACTACACCACGGTCGTAAAGCTGAAACTTTTCAACACCTTGCCCGCGCTCTTTCTTCCCTTCGTGAGCAACATCTTTTACGTCTACGTGCTGAAGAATTTTTTCGACACCGTTTCCGACAGCATCTATTATTCCGCCCGGATAGACGGAGCCTCGAACTGGTTCTATCTCTGGAAGATTCTGGTCCCTCTCGCAAAGCCGTCCCTTTTCACAATCATCCTTTTGAACGCGCTCTCTTCCTGGAACTCATTCGTGTGGCCCATGTACGTCACATCCGACTTTCACTCACGAACCCTTCCCTACGGACTACAGGTTTTCACGACGGAGGGAGGCTCTTTCCCCGAGCTTCTCATGGCGGCATCCACGGTGATAATTCTTCCAATGATTGTGCTTTTCGTCTTCACAAGAAAATACATAGTGAACGGAGTCTCAAGGGGCGGACTCAAGGGATAAGGTGAAGAGCAGATTTTCTCTCCATAAATAAAAAACTGGCCGGCATTTCTACCAACCAGTCTTTTAGGGCTTTTCCCTTAGCCTACGATGTCTCCATCGTTGAAGGGGTCTCCACATTCAGGACAGAACTTGGGAGGATTCTTCGGATCCGGCGGTTCCCATCCACATTTGTCGCATTTGTAGACAGGTTCTCCCGCTGGCTTTTTCGCTCCACAGTTGCTGCAGAACTTTCCTTTATTTTGAGTTCCGCATGAGCATGTCCAGAATCCACCTGCCGCAGGTTTCGGACTTCCACATTCAGGACAGAATTTTCCGGTTGCGGTCGCTCCACACGAGCATTTCCAAGAATCCGCTCCTCCCTGGGGTGCCGCTTGTTGAGGGGCTGCCTGCTGAGGAGGAACCTGCTGAGCCTGTTGCTGTTGTCCCATCGCAAAGAGATTCTGTGCGTTCAGACCACCCGCCATGCCAGCCATTCCCATGCCCATAAATCCGGTCATCGCTCCCGCAGTGTTGTTCGCAGCCGCCATCATAGCATTTCCCTGAGCACCAACAAGATGTGCCGCCGCAAAAGTCGGATCCGTGTAAGCCGCAGTTTCCTGAAGCTGCTTGATTTTCTTCTCATCCTCTTCGTCTGCCTTTACGGAAGAGACACCGAACGAAACAATTTCAATACCGCGAAGGTCACGCCATTTCTGAGAGAGCACCTTGTTCAGCGACTCCGCAATCTCAAAAGTGTGTCCCGGAAGAGCCGAATACCGGATTCCCTGCTCGGAAATCATTGCGAAAGCCGGCTGGAGTGCCGTAAGAAGTTCCGTCTTGAGCTGACTGTCAATCTGCTCGCGTTTGTAATCGCTTGACACATTGGAACAGACATTGGTATAGAAAAGAATCGGGTCGCAGATGTGATAGCTGTACTCACCGAAACATTTGATTGAAATGTCCATGTCGATTCTGGCACGCTGGTCCACTACACGGAATGGAACCGGAGATGCAGTCCCGTATTTATTTCCGATGATTTCCTTTGTGTTCACATAGTAAACGCGCTGATCCTTAGGAGGCTCTCCACCGAACGCGATACGCCTTCCGATATCCTTGAAAGTTTCCTTTATGCTCTCACCAAGTTTTCCCGCGAAGATTGACGGAGACGTGGATGAGTCATAAACAAACTCACCTGGCTCGGCGCAAAGTTCCGTGACCTTTCCCTGATCCACGATAATCATGCACTGTCCGTCCGCAACCGCAATCACCGACCCTTTCGAGATGATGTTGTCAGTTCCCTTTGTGTTCGAGGAGCGTCCCCCGGTTCTCTTCTGTCCCTTTGTCACAAGAACATCCGGCGGAAGCGATTCGCAGTAAAAATACTCCTTCCACTGATCAGCCAGGTTTCCGCTTACAGCCCCCAAAGCAGCCGAAATAAGTCCCATTAATTTCCTCCATTGATTTTATTTTCCGGTAATTGAAAAGAAATCTCTGAAAATCCGCATGAACATCGAAAGCAGCGTCCAATGTCTCAAAGCGTGACTCCCTCCAAGCACCTTTTAAAAGTATACTATATTTTGTCGAAAAATCAAGCGTTGAAAAATCTTTTGGAAAAATCTTTGAAAAAATGTTTTTTCCGAAGCGCCCCATACATTGTGGATTTTTTGTCGCTCCTGTGATATAGTTGAGGCAGTTTCGAATCGGACACAAATTTTTAGAGGTGATCAATTTATGAAAAGAACAGTCCTTTCACTCATGTCGGTTTTCTCATCCGTCCTTTTAATCTCATGCAGCAAGCAGGCTATGGGAAGCGCAAAGTTTGCAGCCACAGAATCAAATTCCATGGCGGATTCAAAATTTCAGGAAAGCGGATCATTCGGCACCCGTTTCTACAGCGACGCTGATTTTTACGACGCGGAGGAAGAGATTCTGGAAGAGGCTCCTGAGGAAAGTACCGGCGCACAATTCGAACGGAAGCTCATCAAGACAGGCTCAATCAACCTGGAAGTGGAATCCCTTTCGGAGGCGGAGTCATCCATTAAAAACTGGTGCTCCTCCATGGGCGGATATGTGGAATCAAGCTCATCCGGATTGAGGGACGGAAACATCACAGTCAGAATCCCCAGCACACATTTTGAAATAGCAATGGACAGCGCGGGGCAGTTCGGCTCGGTAAAATCAAAGAACGTCTCAAGCGAAGATGTCACCGACTCATTCTACGACCTGCAGTCCCGTCTCGGCTCAAAGAAAATCATGCGCGAAAGGCTCGAGGCATATCTCAAGGACGCAAAGAACATGGAGGATCTTCTCCAGATTGAAAGGGAACTGAACTCTGTCATCTCCGACATAGAATCCATGGAAAGCCGCATGAAACATCTTTCCGGCCAAATTGATTTTTCCCAAATCCGCATACAGTACGCACTTCCATACCGGGCGAGCGAAAATCAGTCCTTCATGCTTCCGAACTTCAAGCAGGGATTCCGACGCTTTGTTTCCAACGTCCTGGATTTTCTTGTCGGATTCGTGCAGTTCATCCTCTACCTGATTTTTTATGGCATCCCGGTTCTCGCCGCAATCGCACTTTTCTACTGGCTCCTTTTCGGAAAACTCGGTCTATTAAAAAAACTCTTCCGCCGTCTGCATGGAAAAAGTTCCAAAGAAGAGTCCGAGGCCACAATTTCCGTTGAATCCGAGTCAAAGGAACAAAGCCCGTCCTGAGCAAACGAAACTTTGTGTAACAAAAAGAGAACTGGTACGTTTTAAACATAGCCGGTCAACAAGGAGGACTGCTTAAATGAAGAAAATCCTGATTGTGCTCCTAATTTTCTTTTCCACGACCCTTGCTTTTTGTGAAAAACTCACGATTCTCTCCTACAACATCGCGCACAACAACTCCTACAAAAAGGAGCACTACGAGCAATGGATGGCATCCCTCGGTGAGATTGCAAGAACAAACGGAGCCGACATAATCCTCATGCAGGAAGTCCCGGTCGCAATGAAAAAGGGATTTGTCACAAGATTCTACGGAGACGTGGAGCTTCATTTCAAAATCCCTCAGAAAAAGACCATCCTTGACGACATCGCATCCGAGCTGGGTCCTGAATGGAAATCAATCTCCACTTCCATCTACCTGCTCCACAACGGAGTGACGATTGACGGCATCGCATTTTCAAGCGGCGACATGTCCCAGAACAACGCGATTTTCTACAACTCACAGAAAGTCTCCGCGACCGATTTGTCCGAAGAACTTGGATTCAACGCATTTCCCGACTGTGACTACCGCTTCAACAAAAACAACGTGCAGGTCGTCCGTTTTTTAATCGGGGAAGAAAGCCTTGTCCTTGTGAACGTGCATCTTCAGTCCAAAAATTCCATTGAAAAGCGAAACTGGGATCTCACGGTTCTCTACGACATGCTCCTAAACGAATTCGGAGGTGAGATAAGCGACGAGCCGGTGATTGCGGGAGGTGATTTCAACACGCGGCGTAAGGAATTCGAGTCCCTCGGTTTTGACACATACATCGTGGACGGAAAGAGCAGTCCCAAAACCACACTTGCGATACGTGACTCAGGATTTTCCTATGCCAACGACTACGATCATTTTATCTACAACGAAGCTGCGTCCGAAAAAATCAAGACATCCACGGTCCGCGCCCACATCGGAAACTCAGGACGCAATCTTGAAAAAGAGAGCTCAATCATCATTGCCGGCGAAGAATACAAATCATCCAAGGAGATAAGGGACCGGCTCTCCGACCATGTTCCAATCATGATTGTGCTGGATTTTTAACAAGCGGGTCATTCATTGACATATATTTTGATTTTATGGTATAATTTTTGAAATGCTAACATTTTTCACTGAAATCTACAAATACAGGCAGATGGTTTTTTCTCTGGTTCACAAGGAGCTCAGGGGTAAATACAAAGGATCCATTTTAGGATTTTTCTGGACTTTTCTGAACCCTCTGCTTCAGCTCATAGTCTACACTTTCGTATTCTCAATCCTCATGCAGCAGGAGATTGAAAAATATTATCTCTTTCTGTTCGTCGCGCTTGTTCCCTGGATTTTCATAAGCTCATGTGTTTCCGTCGGAGCAAACTGCGTGTTCATTTACGGGGATTTGGTCAAAAAAATCTATTTTCCGCGTGAGATATTGCCAATCTCATTTGTAACGAGCCAGTTCGTCAACATGCTCTACACGTTCATCGTCATCTTCGCTGTGATTATCTTTACGCGGCACGGTGTCAATTTTCATGCGCTTCTTTATCTTCCTGTCATAATGATTGTGGAATATTTCCTCGCTCTGGGACTGACCTTCCTTTTCTCGTCCATCACGGTTTATGTCAGGGATGTGGCTCATATCCTCGGCATACTGACTATGGCATGGCAGTTTCTCACTCCGGTCATGTATCCCTCGTCAAGGGTTCCGCAGGAGTATCTTCCAATCTGGAACATGAATCCGATGGTCCATGTGATTGAGGCCTACCGCGACATTCTCTATTACAAGAAAGTTCCTGATTTGAAGACCCTCGGCACTGCGGTGGCAATGGGATGTATTTTCCTGATTGTCGGTGAGCTCATTTTCTCCAGGCTTCAAAAAGGTTTTGCGGAAAATTTATAGGAGAAAATCATGAATCCAGAGAACAGCATTGAAGTAAAGGACATCAAAAAATCCTTCAAGGTCTATTTTGACAAGAGCAATCAGCTCAAGGAACGCGTGCTTTTTTGGAACCGCAACAGATACGAGCGGCGCAATGTTTTGAAGGGAATCAGTTTCAATGTAAAAAAAGGTGAGGCCATCGGACTGATTGGACACAACGGATGCGGTAAAAGTACCACTCTCAAGCTCCTGACAAAAATCATGTACCCCGATTCCGGTACCATTGAGATGAAGGGAAGGGTCTCAGCTTTGATTGAGCTCGGCGCAGGATTCCACCCCGACATGAGCGGAAGGGAAAACATCTATACCAACGCAGCCATTTTCGGTCTGACCAAAAAAGAGATTGACAAAAAGGTGGATGACATCATAGCATTTTCGGAGCTCCAGGAATTCATCGACAATCCGGTAAGGACCTATTCTTCGGGAATGTACATGAGGCTCGCTTTTGCCGTAGCAATCAATGTGGACGCGGACATTCTTCTCATAGACGAAATCCTTGCTGTCGGAGATGCGGCATTCCAGAAAAAATGTTTCGACCGTCTTAAGGAAATCAAAAGGCAGGGAACAACCATCGTTATCGTATCCCATTCCCTCGGACAGATTGAGGAAATCTGCGAAAGGAGCATCTGGATTGACAACGGACTCATCCGAGCCGAAGGAAGCCCCGTAAGCGTGCACTCACAATACCTCAGATTTATGGGAGTTCAGACCGAAGAGGAGAT